>NZ_BAABBF010000005.1:0-365508 GCF_039537815.1 Sphingomonas cynarae
CGAGTGGACCGAATGCCGCCGCGAGGTCCGCCTGATGCTCACCTGCTGGCCCGGCGGCACCACCCACCACCTCGCCACCTGCCACCCCTATGGTGAGTGGATCAAATGGCTTCAGTCATGACGGGAGGGCGAGCGTCGGCCTGCCACGTCGATCAGGTCGAGTACGTCCCCGATGATCCGGCGCATCGCGGTTCTGGCCCCGTCGCTGTCGCGTCGTTCGATAGCGCGGGCGACAGCGGCATGTTCGGGAATATTGGCGCTGCGGCCCTTGGCCTTGTTCGTGAAGCGGATCGACGTGCGCAGCGCGGTGGCGACGACCTCCTCGAACTGCGCGTAGAACGGGTTATGCGCCGCGTGCAGGATGGCTACATGGAACGCGATATCGGCGTCTAGGGGATCGTCACTGCCCGCCTCGGCGTCCTTCATCCGTTGCAGGCCGGCATCGATCGCCTGCATCTGGGCCGCGTCGTGGAGGCGGGCGGCGAGGGCCGCTGCTTCCGGCTCGATCCCCAGCCGCAACTGGTTGAAATGGATCAGCAGGTCGATCGAGAATTTTCGATCCAGTATCCAGCGCAGGACATCGACGTCGAACAGGTTCCAGTGCGCGACCGGGCGGACGATCGTGCCCTGCCGCGGCCGTGCGCTGACGATGCCCTTGGCGGTCAGCATCTTCACCGCCTCCCGCGTGACGGATCGGCTGACGCCGTGCGCCTTGGCGATTTCCGCCTCGGTCGGGAAGGGCCGGTCTTCGTAGCGGCCGGTGACGATCGCCTTGCCCAGCGTATCGAGCATGGTGCGGGTCAGGTTGTGCCCGGCATCGCCGCCGTCGGGGGCGCTGCGCGGCCGGGCATGGGTCATGATGGATCGTGCGACCATCGCCCTGCGATGTCATTCCGCATCGATCCTGTCATCCGACTTCGTAACGGTCGATCAGCGTTTCCCACGATAATCGTGTCGCAGAAAGTCGAAGGCAGGCAACGCCTCGTGCCGCTTATAGTCGAACCAGGCGGCATTCTCCCAGTTCGATCCCTTGCCCCACCGGGTACCGCAGCGGGTGGAGACCCAGTTCGGTTCCCAATAGACCACGCCGATGCCGCCCGACGCGGCCACCGTTCGGGTCAGCGCGATCAGATAGTCGCGCTGCCCTTTCGGCGTTGCCGGATAGCCGGCGACCAGCGTGTCGGCACCGAGCAGATTGGGGGAGGTATCGGCATTGTCGATGGTGAACGGATAGGCTGTCTCGACCACGATCACGTCCGCCTTGTACCGATCCCGCGCCCGCGCGATCGTCTGCCCCATCTCGGCCAGCGAGCGGGTCGACCATTTCTTGTAATAGCTGATGCCGATCACGTCGTAATCGATCACTCCCGCGGCGGTTGCGTCGTCGAACCATGGCTCGACGTTCTCGGGCTGGGCGATGTGGAGCATGATGCGCGGATTGATCCGGGCGGTTCTGCCCGCATCCCGCACCGCCTTGATCCCGGCATTCAGCAGCGTCGCGTTGCGTGTCCAGTCGATCGCCTTTTTCGGGCCGGCCATCAGTTCCGGGTTGGTCTCGTTGCCGACCTGCACCATCTCCGGCATCAGGCCTTGCGCATCCAGCTTGCCGAGCACGTCGCGGGTGTAATCGTAGAGCGCCTTGGCCTGTCCCGACGTATCCAGCTTCGCCCAGGCGGCCGGCACGATCTGCTTGTCGCCATCGGCCCAGTCGTCAGAATAATGGAGGTCGAGCAGCACCTGCATTCCCGCCGCCCGCGCGCGACGAATGGTCTTCGTCACGTCGGCGAGGTCGCTGTACTTCGTCCACGTCGCGTCGTTCCACAGGCGGACGCGGACGATGTTGCCGCCCTTGCCGGCGAGCAGCACGAACGGATCGACCGGCTTGCCCGCCGATCGATAGATCGCGCCGCAATCCTCCATCTCGTTCACGTAGGACAGGTCGGCCCCGAGATAGAGGCCGCCCGCTGGTTTTGGTGGCAATGCTGCGGCTGGCGCGGCCCCGGTCAGTAGCAGGGCAAGAGTGGCGAACAGGCCCGGCATCAGAAGCCGAACCCGATACCGGCCATGAAGCGGCGGCCGAACTTTTCGTACCTGCCTTGCAGGCGCTTGTCCCCGTAATAGGTTTCGAACGGCTCGTCGGTCAGGTTGTTCGCCTGCAACAGCAGTTCCACGCCGCGAAGACGTGAATCGTCGCCGAACTTGTACGAGGTCTGGAAATCCAGCACGCCTTCGGGTCGGGTGTAGAGCAGCCGGTCGGTATCGCCCAGTTCGGTGACATAGGCGCTGCGATAGCGATAGGCGACCCGCGCCTCGAACCCGCTCTTGCTGTAGTAGAGCGTCGCGTTGCCGACATGCTTCGACAGGCCGGGCAGACCCAGCGAACCGATCGCATTGTCCGCCTCCGCCACCGTGATCTTGCTGTCGGTATAGGAATAGTTGAGGTACACGCCGAACCCGTCGAGCGGCGCGGGCAGGAAGGTCAGCGCCTTCTGGAACAGCACCTCGACCCCCTTCACCTTGCCGCCCTGGCCGTTGCGCGGCTGCGTGAAGGTGCCGGTGATCTGGTTGCCGCCGGCATCGGTGACGACATAGGGCGTGACCGAGTTGAAGATATAGGTGTCGAGGTCCTTGTAGAAACCCGATACCGTCAGCGCGCTGTCCCGGTCGAAATACCATTCCCACGTCAGATCAAGCTGCTTGGCACGGAACGGTTCCAGGTTGGGATTGCCACCGGTCGCCGACGGCGTACCACCGCTGGTGAACACGCCGAAGCCGGCATTGAGGCTGTCGAGCGGTGCCCGCGCGAGCGCCTTGCTGGCGCCGACGCGAACCTGCATCTCCGGGTTCAGCTTCAGCGTGAGGTTGAGGTTGGGCAGCCAGTCGGTGAAGCTGTTCTTTACGCTGAACGGCGTTGCGGTAGCGATGGCACCCTGACCGTCGATTGCCGTGCTGCTCGACCGTTCGCTGGTCCGCACCGCGCGGACGCCGATGTTTCCGGTCAGCGGCATGTCGCCGACCATGCTGTCGATATCCGCCTGGACGTAACCGGCCCAGGTCTTTTCCTTGACCACCCAGCTGGATGACTGGTCGAAGAACGATTCCTGCGGGTCGATCGTGCCGAAGAACTGCTGCAACGCACCCGGAATGTCGATCGCCAGCGTCTGCGGAAGGTTGGCATAGGCGCCGGGGAAACGGACTGCCCCGACGATCAGGTCGGCGGGCACCGCGACGCGGGCGGCGGCATCGATGAAACCGAACTGCGTCCGCTGCGTCAGGTCCTTGCGGCGGTCGGTGAAGCGGGCGCCCGCCGATACATTGGCGATAAACCCGCCAACCTCGCGCGTCACGTCGCTCTTCAACGAGAACAGTTCGTCATTGATGAGCGGCGCGCCGCCGCCATTGGTCGGAATCTGGAATTCGGAGATGCGGTTGACCGATGGATCGGTCAGGTCGCGGTTGAACGCATAAGTCGGCACGCCACCGGGATTGGTCAGGAACGATCCGTTGATGCCGAACCGGTCCTGAAAGGTGAAGCCGTTGGCGGTCGCCGAATATTCGGTGCGCAGCGTCACGAACCGCTGGTCGCGGTGCGTGGTGGAGTAACCGGCGTCGGTAGTGATGGTCCAGCCGTCATTGCTCCACTTGGCGTTCAGGCCGCCGGCATAGAGATCGTCGGTGAAGCGGAACATCTCGTTCACGTTGCGCACGTCGAGACCGAAATCGACACCGGTGTTGGTCGCGGTGATGCCGGTGACGAACCCGCCGACCAGCGTCGGATTGGCGAAGCCGTTGCCGAACGGCAGCCCCTCGGCCCGCACCCCGCGCTGCGTTTCGTCGAATTTGACGTGGCTGTAGAAGAAGTCGCCATTGACCTCGATATTGCCGCCCGCCGGTTTCCATTGCACCGCCGCGACCCCGCCGTGGCGAACGTCGTCACCGCCGCGTACCAGCGCCTCGAACCCGAATGGGATGTTGTCGTTGCCCTGTCCGTCGCCGTTAAGGTCGGCAAAGCTGTTGGTCGGGCGGAAAATGTTGGTGCGCACCGTCGCATTGGCCTGACGCCGGCCGGAATAACCAAGCGCGATGCCCAGCGTGTCGTCGGCGAACTGCCCGACATAGGAGATGCTGCCGATATAGCCGAACGGCTTGGCATCGGCGATGTCGTCGGCCACGTCGTTGTACGACCCGCGCAGATTGATTGCGATCCGGCCTTTCTGCAGATCGAGCGGGCGCACCGAGCGAAGGTCGACCTGCCCGGCGATCGCGCCTTCTACCTGCGTTGCGGTCGGCGATTTGAAGACCGACGCACCGTTCAACATCTCGGCCGGAAACTGTTCGTAGCGGATGTTGCGATTGGCCTCGGCGGAGACGATCTCGCGACCGTTGAGCAATGTGTTGACCAGATCGGGACCGAGGCCGCGGATCGAAATCTGCGTGCCGTTGCCACGGTCGCGGTTGGTGGCAAGACCAGGCAGGCGGGCCAATGCTTCAGCGATGCTCGCCTCGGGCAGCTTGCCGAGGTCTTCGGCCGACAGCACTTCCTGTACCCGGTCGGCGTTGCGCTTCTGGTTGATCGCGGTGCGCAGCGACTGGCGGAAACCGGTGACGACGATGTCGTCGCCAGCGCCTTGATCGCCCGCTGCCGGATCGACCGGTGCCTGATCGCTGGGCGTCTGGTCGGATACGCTGGCGGGCCCGGCGGTTGGCGACGCGCTGGTCGTGCCGCCCAGGCTGCTCTGCGCGGTCCCGGTCTGCGCCGGTGCCTGCGCCTGTGCCGACGCGGCATCGAGGATCGCCGCCATGCTGACAGCGACCAGTAGGAATGCCTTGCGGTTCATTAAAAATCTCCCCCCCAACGGCCGATCTGCGCCAGCCGCCACTTTAAATATGATAAATCGATTGCGGGCGTAAGAGAGAATTCAGGCCGGTTTGGCAAGCAACGAAATGCGGCCTTCCCCCAGACCGTCACCCGTTGCCCGGATCGCGATCGGTCCACCCTTCGTCCCCGCTCGCA
Organism: Sphingomonas cynarae; assembly: GCF_039537815.1. NCBI lineage: Bacteria > Pseudomonadati > Pseudomonadota > Alphaproteobacteria > Sphingomonadales > Sphingomonadaceae > Sphingomonas > Sphingomonas cynarae. The sequence goes on from NZ_BAABBF010000005.1 coordinate 5,015, forward strand.
CGATCGCCTGGGCCAGCCCGTGAAAGGCGCGGCGTTCGCTGGCGTGATCGGGTTCCAGACTGGTCGGATTGCCGTTGCCGACTCCGATGACCGCCGCATCGCCGACGACTGCGAACCGGATCAGATGATCCGCATCGGGTACCGGCCGTCCCCGTGCATCGAGGATCGTTGCGCGCATGATCGCGACGTCGTCACCCGTCGTCGTCAGTAACCGGCGATCCGCAACCAGTTCGATCCGCGCAGCCGTGCCGGCGGTTTCGCGGACGTCGGCCGCTACCCGGCGGCCGCGATCATAGCCGCGTGCTTCCAGCCGACCGGCCGCATAGGGCACCATCCAGGCCAAGTGGCCATTGCGCGGCATCGGCTTGCGCCCGATCGAACGGCCGTTCAGCAGCAGTTCCACCTCCGCGCAATTGCCATGGACCCACACCTCGATCGGCTGCCCGTCGCGCCCCGGCCAGGTCCAGTGCGGCAGCAGGTGGACCATCGGCTCTGTCGGCCGCCACCATGCACGGTAGTAATGGAAATTGTCCTTGGGGAAGCCGCAGGTGTCGAGCACGCCGAAATAGCTCGAAATGCTGGGGAACTGGGCATAGGGGGTCGGTTCGCCGCGATAGTCGAAGCCGGTCCAGATGAAGCCGCCGGCAATATGGGGCCGGGTCGCCGCGATCGTCCACCATGCCTCTGCGGTCGATGCCCACCACGGATGCTCGGTGTCATAGGCGCGCACGATATGCGCGGCGGGATCATTGGCATAGGCGCCGCGCGTCGACACGGTGCTGCCGGTTTCCGATCCATAGACGGGCACGTCGGGATGCGCGGTGTGGAACGCCTCGATCTGGTCGGTACGATAGTTGAAGCCGACCACGTCGACGACCTTGCCGACGCCTTTGTCCCAGCTGTTGTCCAGCGCGAAGGTGGTCGGGCGGGTCGGGTCCAGCTTGCGTACGGCCGCCTGCATCGCGGTGGTGATCCGCGCGCCGCGATCCGTGCCCTGATGCGGTTCCTCATTACCCAGCGACCAGGCGATGATGCACGGATGGTTGCGGTCACGCCGCACGATGCGGTCGAGTTCGTCCATCGCCACGGGATCGCTGCTGTTGCGCCGCGCCTCGACGATCATCAACAGGCCCTTTTCATCGGCCAGATCGAGCAGCGCGGTCGCGGGCGGATTGTGCGCGTTACGCCACGCGTTGGAACCCATCGCCTGCACCTGATCGATCCGCCACGCGTGCAGCGCATCGGAAATGCCGGTGCCGACGCCGGCATGATCCTGATGGTTGCAGGTACCCAGCAGCTTGGTCGGCTGGCCGTTGAGCAGGAAGCCACGCGCCGCATCGAACCGGATCACGCGGATGCCGAACCGCGTCTCGTACCGGTCGACGACCGCGCCGTTCACCACGATTTCGCTGACCAGCCGGTGCAGATGCGGCGTTTCGGTCGACCACAGGGCCGGTGCGCGCAACGCCGCGCTCGCCTCGGCGGTCACCGTCGCGCCGGGATCGATCCGGACGGCGGTGTCGGGCAGGGGGGTGCGCGTGCGCCCGTCGGGGGCGACGATCGACTGGCGAACGATGGCATCGACCGCGGCGGTGCCGTCGTTACGTACCTCCAGCCCGGTATGAAGGGTGGCCCCGTCGCCGGTGACCTCGCTACGCACGACGCTGCCCCATTGCGGGACGTGCACCGTCGCAGCGCGGACCAGATCGACATGGCGGTACAGGCCGGCGCCTTCATAGAACCAGCCTTCGCCCAGCGACGCGTCGACCCGCACCGCCACGACATTGGGCTTGCCGTCATAGTTCAGGAAATCGCCGATCGATGCGGCGAACGGCGCATATCCGCTCTCGTTGGTGGCAACGACATAGCCGTTCACGAACACGATGCAGTCGCGGAACACGCCGTCGAATTCCAGCCAGATGCTGCGATCGCGATCATCCGGCGAGACGGCGATCGCGGTTCGGTACCAACCGACGCTGTTCGCCGGGAATGCCCGCCCGATCGCCTTGAAGCCGTGCGCGGCGACTGCGTCCTCGCTGTCCTTGGGCGCAGGGGCGGCGGGCGGAGCGAAGGGCAGTTCGACCGCCCAGTCATGCGGCACGCGCACCATGCGCCAGCCGCTATCGTCGAAGCCAGCCATCGCCGCCTCGGCGGTCGCTGCGCCGGCCTTGGCGAAGGTGCGCTGATTGCGGCCGAAATCAAAGTCCTGTGCCTGATCGGCGGCGTGACCAAGATGGAACCGCCATGTCGCCAGCCGCTCGCGCAGCCGGGGCGACGCGGCAGGCGATATGTCCGCCGCGACCGCGATCTGTCCGCCGCCCAGCATCGCGAGCGTACCCGCCCCCGCCACGAATTCCCGCCGCCCTACCTGCATCACCACATCCCATTTGTCTTATAATAGGGCGTTAGCAGATCATCGGCGGGGAGCAATCGATGATCCCTCTGTTCAACTTCACAGGTGACACCACAGGGATCAGGCGCGAGCGGCCATCGCCCGTGCCTGTTCCTCGACCATCGCCTCCAGCATCACCAGCGGCACCGCACCACTCCGCAACACCTCGTGGAACTGGCGCAGATCGAATTTGTCGCCGGCGATACGCTGCGCATTGGCGCGCGCGCGCAGCCAGCTGGCATGACCGATCTTGTAGCTGCACGCCTGGCCCGGCATCGTGCAATATCGCTCGATTTCCCGCTGCGAACGGCCGCGCGCGAAGCCGACGGTTTCGACCATGTAATCGGTCGCCTTCTCCCGGCTCCACCGCTGCGTGTGGATGCCGGTGTCGACCACCAGCCGCGCGGCGCGGAACAGGAATGATTGCAGGTAACCGGCACGCTCGATCGGCCCCGCATAGCCACCCAGCTCGTCCGCCAGTTGTTCGGCATAGAGCGCCCAGCCTTCCAGATAGGCACCGAAGAAGCTGATCTTGCGCAGCACATGCGTATCGGCCGCTTGTGCGGTGGAAATCTGGAGGTGATGCCCGGGCACACCTTCATGATAGGTCAGGCTGGGTAGCGTATATTTCGGCCAGTCGCCGACGCTTTTCAGGTTGATCCAGTAGATCGCCGGCCGCGACCCATCGAGCGTCGCACGCGAATAGTAACCGTTCGACGCACCGTCCTGTATCTCGATCGGTACCGCCCGGATTTCGAGCGGGGCGTCAGCGGGGTTGATGAAAGCCCTTGGGAGCTTTGCCTGCATCGCGCGGACGCCGCTGTTGAGGCTCGCGATCAGATCGGCCCTACCGGCGGCGGTGTCCGGATAAAGCTGTGCGGCGCTGGCGTTGAGGGCGGTCAGCCGCGCGCCGACGCTGCCGGTCGTCATTCCCTGGCCCTTCAGGATCGCATCCAGTTGCGCGGTCAGGTCCGCGACCTGTTCCAGCCCCATGCGATGCACGTCGGCAGGGGAAAGAGTGGTCGTCGTCGCACCTGCCAGCGCGGCGGCATAGATCGCGTCGCCCTGCGCCACCGCCCAGATCCCGGCGGCGTCGCGGGCGGAGGGGCGCAGGCGGCGGATCAGCGCGATCTGGCGGTCGAGTGCGGGATAGACCTTGTCGCGCACGATGGTCGTGGCACGGGGGCCGTAATCACCGGTCAGCTTCGCGGCGGCGGCACGACGGACCACCGATCCGACCAGACTGCTGTCGGCCGGGGCAGGGCTGCGCAGCGCAACCATCTGGCCCAGCGCCAGATCGAGCGAGAAACCGGGAGCGAGCAGGCCGCGTGCCGCCTCCGCCTCCTGTTCGCGGCTATCCGTATCGAGCGCACCCGCCATCGCCTCCAGCCGGGCCAGATAGGCTTCGGCATCGTCCGTCGTGGCGATGGTGTGCGATGAGTTCAGAAAATCGGGTAGCGAGAAATAGGCTCCGCCTTGCTGGGTGATCCGGTACGGGCGGATCGGCGTATCGATGTCGAAGCGTTCGGGGCCGACCATCTGCTGGTCGATCGAATAGAGAACGACATCGCGGTCCACCTTCGCGGCGGGTGACAGGGTAGTGGTGGGGATCGCGCGCAACTGCGCCGCGTTCCGCTTCGCCCGCGCCAGCGACCGTGCCCGGGCGGCGGCGGAATCATCCCCCAGCTTGTATTTCAGTGAGGCGTTCGCCCCCTTGTCGAATCCGAGTGCGGTCGCGAATTCCGGCGCTTCCTTGATCGTCTCAGCAAGGATGGCATCGAACGTCGCGGTCAGGCGAGCGTCGCCCGGCCCCGTCGTGGCGGCAGGCGTTTGAGCGGCCAGCCGGGTCAGCGGTGACAGGGTAGCGACGCCGACGGCGGTGCTCCCGGCAAGAAAATGGCGACGGTTCATGAATGGCACCCTCCGGCGTGACGATGCCCGAACCCTAGGTTCTTCATCGGCAGCGTCAACGCCGGCCTGATCCGCCGCGTATCAATTACTTGCGCGGCGACCTTCCAATACGGCCCTATCCGCCCCAGCCGCCGCGTGAGCTTGACCGGCCGCCGAAACCGCCCCGTGATACCACCGAACTGCGCGTCTGGATACGCGAGGTCGTGACCGGGGCGTTGATCGCCTGCGACCCGACCTGATAGCGATAGCCCCGCCCGCCATAGCCGCCATTGTACAGCCACGCGCCCGAACCCGTATAATAACGGTCGTCGCGACGGTCGCGGTACAGCCCGCCGTAGCGATAGCCGCCCCCGTTCGCGATCTGCCCGATCAGGAAGCCCGTCAGCAGGGGGGCGAAGAAGCTTTGCCCGCCATCATTGCGCGGCTGGCACGATCCGTTGCCGAACTGCGCTTCGCACATATCCTTGTCGGCGAAGCGGGGGGCGGTGCGATTGTCGTCGTTGGCGGCGGTACGTTGCGCATCCTCGCACTGCGCCTGCGTATAGTCGTCAGCGGCAACGCATTCGCTAACGGACTTGAACGCCGCCACCTCGGTCGGTGGACCGAATTGTTTCCGGGACATTTCCTCAGGGCTGGGGTCGCACCCGGTGAGCATCGCGACCGATCCGATCGCCGTCAGACCAGCGGCGGCGGAGCGCATACGCCGGCGGGCCGGCGGGCGGGAGGAAGTATCCATCACGCGTCCCTCAATAGGTCATGCTGGCGGCATTGAGCAACCCGACGCCGATCGAGGTCGCCGCCAGATAGATGCCGCTGGCGACATTACCCGCCTCGATCCGGGCAGTCATGTCCCGCACGACGAAGCGCCGCACGATCAGCGAGGCGAGAATCTGCACCGCCCCGGCCAGCACCCCCCACACGGCGAACTCGATCGGGTCGGCCGTCACGCTGAGCGCAGAGGCTAGCGGCAGCGCGAAGCCGATGATCGCGCCCCCCAGCGCAACGGCCGCGGCGACATTCCCCGCCGCGATCAGGCTTGCCTCGTCATAGGGTGTCGACATCTGGTACAGCCGCTTGAACACCGCCAGCAGCAGGCAGGCCAGGCCGAAGGCGACGACGAAATGTCCCGCGCCCTCCAGAAAGCCGTGCGTGAGATAGTCCATGTTTCCCCCTCAGGCGCTGAATTCGGCCAAACCTAGCGGCAGGCCGACCATGATCTCGTGCGTGTAATCCCCGCCCTCCGGCTCCATCGCCAACGCCAGCAGCAGTTCCGTGCCGGCCGGTTGCAGGTCGCGGGAATAGAGCATGCAGGTCTGGCGGATGTGGCGGACCGGGTCGGCATCGCGTTCGTAATAGACCGCTTCCCATAGCTGCACCGGCGGCTGGTCGCGGTCGTCCTCGTCATACCAGAAACGATCGAACGGGGGCAGGCCGTCCTCGTCCCAGCGCGCCTTCGCCATCCGCTGCAGGAACGCCTCCTTGTCGCCGCGCCCGGCGGGGTAGGTACTCGACCACGGCCGGAACAGCGTGAAATCGTCCGCGTCCGATCCGTCCGCCTGCTGGCTGACGGCCTGCAGCATCAGTTCGTCGTCGGTATAGAAACGGTGGACGTGGCTGCCGTCGTCCAGCTTGATGACGCCCTGCGCGGTGATCTCCAGCGTGTCGCGTTCCAGACGGAAGCCGGTATTCTCCAGCATCCGCCACGCCAGCGCGTCCAGCCGGACGGTGCGGCCGATGGTGATGTTGCGCACCTCCGCCAGCCGGGCGGTGGCGGGACGTTGGTCGAGGCCGAAGAGTGATTTCCAGATCATGACGATAGCCGCTCCTTGGCGACGTAGAACAGGCGATCGCCGTCGACGATCCGTCGATCGAGATCGAACCGCGGTGTATTCGCACCCGCCGGACAACTGGCGACCAGCACCGCGCCGCGTTCGCGCAATCGCCCGGCGACCTCGTCATACCCGCCCCCGCCATCCGCCCGGCAGGCATAGAGCGTCGCTCCGGTATCGGTGTGGCTGGCCAGTTGGGCGAGCAGATGGCTCGATCCGGGGTCGCTCAATGCCTTGACCACCAGTTCCACGGTCGGGGTCAGCACCACTTCCACCGCCGGGCAATGCGCGTGCAGCAGTCGGGCGGTATCACCGTCGCGCAGGAAGCAGACGATATGGGCATCGTCGTTCAACGCCGTCACCGCCAGCGTCGCGGCCAGTGTCTCGGCGTCGGTGGTGGCGTAGACGACGATGCGCGCGGCGGTGGCGATACCGGCGCGGTGCAGGTCGGCGGGCGCGGTCAGGCTGCCGGCCCGGACATAGCGAAAGGCGGGATCGTCACCAGGCAGTTCCTCGGTCGCGACCAGCACGATGTCACGCCGCCCGTCGGCGGCCAGTTCGGCGACCATCCGCGCGGTGCGCGCGGGTTCGTGCCCGATCAGGACGACATGCCCCCGCATCGCCCTATAGTCGCCCAGCCCGAGGCGGCGGCGACGCCAGCGTTGGGACAGCCCGGCAAAGGTGCGCGCGATCGCGGTGGTGAACAGCGCGATCGCCCCCGGCATCACCCAGAAGGCGGCGAACAACCGGCCGGCATCCCCCTTGGGCGACAGATCGCCATAGCCCACCGTCGAGGCGGTCGTCGCATACCAGTAGATGAACGCGATCGGGGAACGCAGATCGGCCTCGCCGGCCAGCCGCAGCGCGACATGGCTGGTTGCCATATGCGCCAGCAGCAGCGCGAACAGGATGCCGGGATGCAGTTCGCTGGCGGCAAGATACAATCGGCGCAGCACGACAGCCAGCCCACCCGTCCGGCGCGGCTCCGCCACGTTCCGCCGTCCGGTCATTGTCCGCGGTGATCGTCATCGCGCTTCCCCATGTTGCAAGTGCTGCGGTGTCGTGCTTGGTGTGTCAAGCGACAGCCATGGAAAGGGACGGGATTTGTCGGAGCCTTGGACGATCGATGCACTGGCGGCGGCGCTGCGCGGCTATGACGGCGAATTCGCGGTCCAGCCGCTGGCGGGTGACGAGCCGGTGCTGCACGTCACGATGCGCGAGCATGGCGATCTTGCGGTGTTCCTCAGCGCGGCGGGCGACCAGATCGTCGCCTCGACGCTGTTGTGGCCGGTCGACGAGCAGGAAAGTGCCGATGCCTTCAACCGCTTCATCCTGAAGGCGCAGAAGGTGGTGCCGCTGTCCAACTTCGCGATCACCGAGGTGGACGGTCGCGACTATTACGAACTGGTCGGCGAACTCGCCGCCGCCTCGCCGATCGAGATGATCGTGCTGGAGTTGCGGGTGCTGGCCGACAACGCCATCTCCGCCGCGGACGATCTGCGTACCGCGTTCGCCGCCTGAAGGATATCGTACCATGTGGAAACAGCTCGTCACCCTGATCCGTGGCACCGCGCACGAAGCGGGGCAGGCGGCCGTCGACAAGCGGGCGCTCGTCATCCTCGACCAGCAAATCCGCGACGCCCATGCCGCGCAGGGCAAGGCGCGCGACGATCTCGCGACGCTGACCGCGCGCCGCCGGCTGATCGAGAAGGAACTGGAAGGGCTGGTCGCGCAGCGCGGCAAGTACGAAAGCTCGGCGCGCGCCGCGATGCAGCGCGGCGACATGGACCTGGCCCGCGAGGTGGCCGAACGGCTCGCCTCGATCGAGGCGGAGGAGGCGACCAAGACGCCGCAGATCGCCGACATGCGCACCGCCGAGGACCGCATCCGCGGTATCATCAAGCAGTCCGACGGCAAGATCCAGGCGCTGTCGCGTGAGGTCGAGGTCGTCCGCGCCAACGAGAGCGTGCAGAAGGCACAGGCCAGCGTCGCGGCCAGCTATGGCGGCACCCTGTCGTCGATGGGATCGGCGGCGGACAGCCTGAAGCGGATCAAGGAACAGCAGGCGATCCGCGACGAGAAGTTCCGCGCCTCCGCCGAACTCGAAGACATGCGCACCGGCGCCGATCTCGACGCCAAGTTGCGCAATGCCGGGCTGCTGGAGGGATCGAGCAGCGCCGACGACATCCTCGCCCGGCTCGCTGGCCCGCAGGGCGGATCGGCAGACGGCGGCGAAACGAAGCGGCTGCCCAACGATACCGGCGTCCGCGCGCTGCCGCGCGAATAGGCGATGGACCGCATCACCGCCGCCGAGCGGCCCGACTGGCAGGCGACCGCCGAGCGGATGGGCTTCACCTTCCACCATCTCGGCGGTGAGCGGTACTGGGACGAGCGCGCCTATTACCGCTTCTCGCTCGACGAGGTGGAGGAACGGATCGAGGGGCCGAGCGGCGAGCTCCATGCCATGTGCCTCGATCTGGTGGCGGAGGCGGCGGGCAGCGAGGCCCTGATGCATCGCCTCGCCATCCCCGACGACCATCGCGACGTGATCGCGCGCAGTTGGGCGGCGCGGGCGCCCTCGCTCTATGGTCGGTTCGATTTCAGCTATGACGGCACCGGGCCGGCGAAAATGCTGGAATATAATGCCGACACGCCGACCAGCATCTTCGAGACCGCGCTGTTCCAGTGGCAATGGCTGGAGGACATGATCGCGACCGGCGCGCTACCCGCCGAGGCCGATCAGTATAACCGCCTGCACGAGGCGCTGGTCGGGCGGATGGGCGCGATCCTGACACCGGGCAGCCTGCTCCATTTCGCCAGCGATGCCGATCATCCGGAAGACCGGCAGACGGTCCGTTATCTGGAGGATGTGGCGCGGCAGGCGGGGCTCGATCCGGAGTTCGTGGCGGTGAACCGTATCGGCGTCGATGGCGACGGCCGTTTCGTCGACGAGACCGGCACGATCATCGCGGCGATCTTCAAACTGTATCCTTGGGAAGACATGCTGCGTGAGCCCTATGCCGCGCACCTGACCACGGCCCGCGCGCTGTTCCTGGAGCCGGCGTGGAAGGCGATCCTGTCGAACAAGGCGATGCTGCCGCTGCTGTGGGAGCGGCATCGCGGTCACCCCAATCTGCTGCCTGCCGCCTTTGCCGACGATCCGACAGCGGTGGCGGACATCGGGCCACGCTATGCAAGGAAGCCGTTCTTTTCGCGGGAGGGCTGGGACATCGAACTGGTCGACGGTAGCGATGTCCAGCATGGCCCGGCGGGCGGTTATGGCGAGGAAGGCTATATCGTCCAGGCACTGGCGCCGCTGCCCGACCATGACGGGTTCCGCCCCGTGGTGGGATCGTGGATCGTTGGCGACGAAGCGGTCGCCATGTCGATCCGCGAGGACGACGTAGCCATCACCCGCGATCTTGCCCGGTTCGTGCCGCATATCATCGCCTGACGGGGGCCCGGCTATCTGCGGATAGCGAGCAATGCCGGCTGGTGGAGCCCGCATGGTGGAGCAGATTGTCCAGTCGCCTGTGCCCGGGCATGACAGTTGGGCTGCACCACCCGGTCAGAAGCGTTCGAACGATGTGCCCGGTTCTGGACATTGGCATCAGATGCCCGGTCGTCATGCGAAGCCGCTGGCCTTTGCCTGGCGGGGCTTTGAGGCTCGTCTACCGTTTCTGTTCGCGATCCGCAGGGATGGGCGCCCCATCGCCTAAAGGATGAGGACGTGAAACCTGCGCATCCGTCGTTGCGATCGTAGCGGAGCAATCCAGAGCCCAGTGCGTGACGCCCTGGATTGCTTCGCTGCGCTCGCAACGACGGGGTGGGAACGGGATGGATCAGGATGACGTCATCCCGCAGTAAAAGGCGGGGCACACGCTGCGATGTCGAGCGACGGACGGTCATTGATAGGGGCTGTATTAAACAATGGACGGGGTTGTGGTGCGGACACCACGACCCCTGCGATCTTACTGGTCGAGGAAGCTGCGCATCTTGCGGCTGCGGCTGGGGTGCTTCAGCTTGCGGAGCGCCTTCGCCTCGATCTGGCGGATGCGTTCGCGCGTCACGCTGAACTGCTGGCCGACCTCTTCCAGCGTGTGATCGGTGTTCATGCCGATACCGAAGCGCATCCGCAGCACGCGTTCCTCGCGCGGGGTCAGGCTGGCGAGGACGCGGGTGACGGTTTCCTTCAGGTTCGCCTGAATCGCGGCATCCACCGGGATGACCGCGTTCTTGTCCTCGATGAAGTCGCCGAGATGCGAATCCTCCTCGTCGCCGATCGGCGTTTCAAGGGAGATCGGCTCCTTGGCGATCTTCATCACCTTGCGCACCTTCTCCAGCGGCATGGAGAGGCGCTCGGCCATCTCCTCCGGGGTCGGTTCGCGGCCCTGCTCGTGCAGGAACTGGCGGCTGGTGCGGACCAGCTTGTTGATCGTCTCGATCATGTGGACCGGGATACGGATCGTGCGTGCCTGATCGGCGATCGAGCGCGTGATCGCCTGCCTGATCCACCAGGTCGCATAGGTGCTGAACTTGTAGCCGCGACGATACTCGAATTTGTCGACTGCCTTCATCAGGCCGATATTGCCCTCCTGAATGAGGTCGAGGAACTGCAGGCCGCGGTTCGTGTATTTCTTGGCGATCGAGATCACGAGGCGCAGGTTCGCCTCGACCATCTCCTTCTTGGCGATCCGCGCCTCGCGCTCACCCTTCTGCACCATGTTGACGATGCGACGGAACTCGGCGAGCGCCATGCCGGTCGCCTGCGAGATTTCGCCGATTTCGGTGCGGATGCGATCGACCGCCTCACCCTCGTTGGTGACGAAGGCGGTCCATTTCTTATCGACCTTGCCGACCGTGACCAGCCACGTGTCGTCCAGTTCATGGCCGATATAGCGGTCGAGGAAGTCCTTGCGCGGCACCTTGTGCCGCTCCGCCAGCCGCAGCATCTGACCGCCCAGCGCAGTCAGGCGACGGTTGAAGGCGTAGAGCTGATCGACCAGATATTCGATCTTGGCGTTGTGGAACTGGACGCTCTCGACCTCGGCGGTCAGGTCCTCGCGCAGCTTCTGGTACTTGCGTTCGTCCGCTGCCGACAGTTCACCGCCCGCGCCCATCGAGTCGAGCCGGGTCTGCTGAAGCTTGGCGAACTTCTTGTAGAGCGCGGTGATGTTGGCGAAGCGTTCGAGCGCGATCGGCTTGAGCTGCTCCTCCATCTGCGCGAGCGAGAGGGTGTTGTCCTCGTCCTCGTCGTCGGAGGGGCGGGGGGTGCGACGCTCGCCGTCCTCGTCCTCATCGGCGGAGGGTTCCTCGGGCTCTTCCTCTTCCTTGAACGAGGCGCCCGCGGTCTTTTCGCTGATCTCGTCGCCTTCTTCCTCGGCGCCTTCGACCTGTTCGGGCGACGGGCCTTTGGACAGCATCGCATCGAGATCGAGGATCTCGCGCAGCTGCATCGTGCCCTCATTGAGCGCGGTCGACCAGTCGATGATCGCGTTGAAGGTGATCGGGCTTTCGCACAGCCCCAGGATCATCGTGTCGCGACCCGCCTCGATCCGCTTGGCGATGGCGATCTCGCCCTCGCGCGACAGCAGTTCGACCGCGCCCATCTCGCGCAGGTACATGCGGACGGGATCGTCGGTGCGATCGATCGTCTCTTTCTTCTTTTCCGGCAGCGCGGTGTCGGCGGTGCCGTCGTCGGCAGCCTCCGGCTCCTCGGCATCGTCGGCGCGTTCCTCGGGCTCGCCGTCCTCGCCGGCCTCCTCGTTCTCGACGATGTTGATGCCCATCTCGTTGAGCGCGGCCATCGCGTCCTCAAGCTGGTCGGACGACAGCTGATCCTGCGGCAACGCCTCGTTCAACTGGTCATAGGTGATGTACCCGCGCTTCTTGGCACGGGCGAGCATCTTCTTGACCGACGCATCGTTGAGATCGATCAGCGGCGCATCACCCGTTTCCGGAGCCTCGGTCGTATCTGCCGCCATGTTAGCCTTCGCCATCAATTACCCTCGAAACCCAACGATCGGGCGTCTTCGTTCGACTGACATAGGTTTGCAAGTCGCATTTCCAACGCCTGTTTTTCCCTGACCAGTGCCACCTGTCGTTCGAACGCCTCATCGGTGAAGCGCGTCTGCATCGCCTGCGTCGCCTGAGCGAGTTGCGCATCGACCTCGGGCCGGGCGATCAGGATGGCGATCGCCTCGTCCAGATCCTCGCGGGATCGCTGGTCATCACCGAACGGCTGCGTGAACGAATAGGGCATGGCATCGGCCCGCAGGAGATCGCTGGCGACCTCCCCGAAACCGGACTTCTGCAATATGGTGACGAGGTGCGCACTATCAAGCGCGTCGCCGGTGCGCCGGTCCTCCAGCGCGACATCGACCACCGCCTCGAACAGCCGGCCCAGCGCCCCGTCGGCGAGGCGCAGGCTGCCCAGCACCTCCATATGACGGGCGATCTCCACCGGATGGCGGATGAGACCGGCCAGCACCGCCTTCGCCAGCACCCGATCGATCCCGGCGGCACGGAACGCCTTGGCATCCTCGGTCACGGGGCCGGTGGGCAGGGCCGGGCCGGGGCGCCATGGCTGGCGGCCGCGCTGGAACGGTACGAACGGTTTGCGCTGCGGCGTGAAATGCGCATCGAAGCGGCGGCGGAAATCGGACTGGTACTCGGCCCGTACCGAATCGTCGGCGATGCCCCCGGCCAGTTCGGCGAGACGGCGCTTCAGGCCGGCGCGCTGCTCGGGCGTGTCGAGCGGTTCGGCGGCGACCTCGTTGCGCCACAGCCGATCGACCAGCGGCTGTGGCTCGCGCAGCAATGCCTCCATCGCTCCCGCGCCGCCCGCCTTGACGAGGTCGTCGGGGTCCTGCCCCCCGGGCAGGGTGACGAACGACAGGCTGCGGCCGGGCTGGAGCAGCGGCAGCGCCCGGTGCGCGGCGCGCAGTGCCGCCTTCTGCCCGGCGGCATCGCCATCGAAGCACAGGATCGGCACGTCGATCATCCGCCACAGCCGTTCCAGCTGATGCTCGGTCAGCGCGGTGCCGAGCGGGGCGACCGCCTCCGCGATCCCCGCCTGCGCCAGCGCGATCACGTCCATATACCCCTCGACCACCAGCACGCGGTTCGCCTTGCGCGCGGCCGGCGCCGCGCGATCGAGGTTGTAGAGGGTGCGGCCCTTGTCGAAGAGGGGGGTGTCGGGGGAGTTGAGATACTTCGGCTCACCCTCGCCGATGATGCGGCCACCGAACGCGATCGTCCGGCCGCGCGCATCGCGGATCGGGATCATCAGGCGGCCACGGAACCGGTCGTAGGGTTCCTTACCCTCGACGTGGATCAACATGCCGGATTCGACCAGCATCGGATCGCCGTAATCCTTCAATGCCGCCTTCAGCCGGCCGCGCGAATCGGGGGCGAACCCCATGCCGAAGGTGCGCGCCGTCTCCGCCGCAATGCCGCGCCGGTCGAGCAACTGGCGCGCCTCGTTACCGGCAAGCCCGTGCAACTGCTCGGTGAACCAAGTGGCGGCATCGGCCATCGCCTCGTGCAGGCCCTTCGCCTTTTCGGCGCGTTCGGCGGACTGGCGATCCTGTGCCGGCATCTCCATGCCCGCCGTCTGCGCCAGTTCCTTGACCGCATCGATGAAGGGCAGGCCGCGCTGGTCGGTCATCCAGCGGATCGCATCGCCATGCGCCGAACAGCCGAAGCAGTGATAGAAGCCCTTGTCGTCGTTGACGTAGAAGCTGGGCGTCTTTTCGTTATGGAACGGGCAGCAGCCGCGCATCTCGCGGCCGGCCTTCTGCAATTTGGTGGTTTTGCCGATCAGCGCCGACAGCGACGTGCGCGCGCGCAGTTCGTCGAGAAAGGCGGGTGAGAGGCTCATGCGCGCTTTATAACGCCTATGTCCGCATCCGTCGTGATCGGCAAGCGGGAAGCCGCACGAAAAGTCACTAAAGTCGCATCCTACAGCGGTCCGTGCGCCGATGTGCGACTTTCCGGGCGACCAGGATTGAGAAAGAGCGCGGCCGGTATAGCGCCGGCCGCGCCTGTAGGACAGATCAGGTAAGGCAGATCAGGCGAGCGCCGCCTTTACCAGCCCGCTCGCCTTGCTCATGTCGAGCGTGGCGGCGTGGCGCGATTTCAGTTCGGCCATCACCCGGCCCATGTCCTTCATGCCGGTGGCGCCCAGATCGGTCTTGATCGCCTCGATCGCGGCCTTCGTCTCGGCCTCGTCCATCTGCTGCGGCAGGAAGCGTTCGATCACCGCGACCTCGGCCGCCTCGGCGGCGGCGAGTTCGGGGCGGTTGCCGGTTTCGTACATCGCGATCGATTCGCGGCGCTGCTTCACCATCTTCTGCAGTACCTCGACGACCAGAACGTCGTCGTCGTCGGGGGCCTTGCCCTCGCGGCTTTGCGGCGCGCGCGCCTCGATATCGCGGTTCTTGATCGCGGCCTGGATCAGGGAGATGGCGGCGCGCGCCTCCTTGTCGCCGGCCTTCATGGCGGCGAGCTGGGCGGATTTGATGTCGTCTCGAATCATGGTGGCGCGGCCATAGCAGATTGACGGGAGAGGTGGGCGTCTTTAGCGGGCGGGGCTTAGCGACATCGCTGATCCAAAGGAGTGCCCGCCGCATCATGGCCGACGCCACGACATTTGCCGCGCCCGTCGTATCCGCGCCCCCGCAGCCGGAGGGCGCCACCGGCGTTCTCGTCCTCGCCAGCGGCGACGTGATCTGGGGCCATGGCTTCGGCGCCGAGGGGGAGGCGGTCGGCGAGGTGTGCTTCCACACCGCGATGACCGGCTATCAGGAGATCATGACCGACCCGTCCTTCGCGGGCCAGATGATCTGCTTCACCTTCCCGCATATCGGCAATGTCGGCGCGAACCCGGACGATGTGGAGGCGGACAACCCCCATGCACTGGGCATGATCGTGCGCGAAATGCCGACCGCGCCGTCCAGTTTCCGGGCGATGGAGAATCTGGACGGCTGGATGCGCCGCCATGCGCGGATCGGGCTGGCGGGGATCGACACCCGCGCGCTGACCCGGCGCATCCGGGGCGGTGGCGCGCCGAACGGCGTGATCGCGCACTCGGCCGACGGGCGGTTCGATCTCGACACGCTGCTGGCGATGGCGCGCGGCTGGCCGGGGCTGGAGGGGATGGACCTTGCCAGGACCGTGACGCGCGAGACGCACGGGAACTGGGAAGGCGGCATCTGGCGGCTGGGCTTCGGCTATGGCGCGGATGACGGCGCGGCGGATCGCCCGCATGTCGTCGCGATCGATTATGGCAGCAAACACAATATCTTCCGTAATCTTGCTCAGGCAGGGGCGAAGGTATCGGTGGTGCCGGCAACCGCGACCTTCGACGAGGTGATGGCGCTGGGGCCGGACGGTATCTTCCTGTCCAACGGCCCCGGCGATCCCGCCGCGACCGGCGACTATGCGGTGCCGGTGATCCGGCAGTTGCTGGACACCGGCAAGCCGCTGTTCGGCATCTGTCTGGGCCACCAGTTGCTGGCGCTGGCGCTGGGCGGGCGGACGACCAAGATGTTCCAGGGCCATCGCGGTGCCAACCACCCGGTCAAGCGGCTGAGCGACGGTGCGGTCGAGATCACCAGCATGAACCACGGCTTCGCAGTGGAACGTGACAGCCTGCCGCAGGGTGTGACCGAGACGCATGTGTCGCTGTTCGACGGCTCCAACGCGGGGCTGGAGATCGAGGGCGGGCGGGCGTTCAGCGTGCAGTATCACCCGGAGGCGAGCCCAGGGCCGCAGGATAGTTTCTATCTGTTCGAGCGGTTTGTGGGATCGCTAGGTGAACGTCTTTGAAGCGAGCGGCTAAAGGGCTGGCGATTCTAGCCCTGACGCTACTTGCCTTGATCGGCGGTGGACTTTGGCTTCTCGACGCAACGCTGGGAAGCGGCATGTGTCATACAACGGTGTATAGCGCCGCTGCATCCGCCACTGGCGATATCACCGCCCGGAATCAGATGACGGATTGTGGTGCCACCACCGGCTTTTCTCGTGTCGTGATGCTGATGAAACAAGGGTTGTGGACAGATGAATGCCGCGCCTTGGCTCTACGTGGTCAGCCGTCCGTCAAGATGACCTGGCAGTCTGACACGCTTTTCGTGTCACATAACGCCAATCACGCCGACATAATTGCACAGTCAGACCAGTGCTTCGGGCACGCCATCAAGATCGTTCAGGAACGCTGATGCCAAAACGCACCGACATCTCCTCCATCCTCGTGATCGGCGCGGGGCCGATCATCATCGGGCAGGCGTGCGAGTTCGATTATTCGGGCACGCAGGCGATCAAGGCGTTGAAGGAGGAGGGCTATCGCATCGTCCTCGTCAACTCCAATCCCGCCACGATCATGACCGATCCCGAACTGGCCGACGCGACCTATGTCGAGCCGATCACGCCGGCGGTGGTCGCGAAGATCATCGAGAAGGAGCGGCCGGACGCGGTGCTGCCGACGATGGGCGGGCAGACCGCGCTGAACACCGCGCTGGCGCTGTTCCGCGACGGGACGCTCGACAGGTTCGGCGTGCAGATGATCGGCGCGGACGCCGATGCGATCGACATGGCGGAGGATCGGCTGAAGTTCCGTGACGCGATGGATCGGATCGGGCTGGAAAGCGCCCGCTCCGCGATCGCGCATACTGAGAAGGAAGCGCTGGAAGGTCTTGATAAGGTTGGCCTTCCTGCCATCATCCGGCCGAGCTTCACGATGGGCGGGTCGGGCGGCGGCATCGCCTATAACCGCGCCGAGTTCCTCGCGATCGTGCGCAACGGGCTGGACCTGTCGCCGACGACCGAGGTGCTGATCGAGGAGTCGCTGCTCGGTTGGAAGGAATATGAGATGGAGGTGGTGCGCGACCGCAAGGACAACGCGATCATCATCTGCTCGATCGAGAATGTCGATCCGATGGGCGTCCATACCGGCGATTCCATCACCGTCGCGCCCGCGCTGACGCTGACCGACAAGGAATACCAGATCATGCGCAACGCATCGATCGCGGTGTTGCGTGAAATCGGTGTGGAAACAGGTGGTTCCAACGTACAGTTCGCGGTAAATCCGAAGGACGGCCGGCTGGTCGTGATCGAGATGAACCCGCGCGTGTCGCGTTCGTCGGCACTGGCGTCGAAGGCCACCGGCTTCCCGATCGCCAAGGTCGCGGCGAAGCTGGCGGTGGGCTACACGCTCGACGAGATCGAGAACGACATCACCGGCGCGACCCCGGCGTCGTTCGAGCCGACGATCGATTACGTGGTCACCAAGATCCCGCGCTTCGCCTTCGAGAAGTTCAAGGGGGCCGAGCCGACGCTGGGCACCGCGATGAAGTCGGTCGGCGAAGTGATGGCGATCGGCCGCAACATCCATGAATCGATGCAGAAGGCGTTGCGCGGGCTGGAAACCGGGCTGTCCGGGTTCAACCATGTCGATCACCTGATCGGCGCGCCGCGGGCGGAGATCGAGGCGGCACTCGCCTCGCCGACGCCGGACCGGCTGTTGGTGGCGGCGCAGGCGCTGCGTGAGGGCTTCACCGTCGCCGAGGTTCATGCGATCGCGAAATACGATCCGTGGTTCCTCGAACGCATCGCCGAGATCGTCGCGGCGGAAGCGGAAGTGATGGAACACGGCCTGCCGATCGAGGCGGCGGGGATGCGCCGGTTGAAGGCGATGGGCTTCAGCGACAAGCGTCTCGCATGGCTGGCGCTGCAATCCGCCAATCTGCGCGGCATGACTCGTGGAATCGCACGGGGCAGCGGCCTGATCCACGAGGTCGTCAAGGCGATGACCGGTGGTGTGACCGAGGGCGAGGTGCGCGCCCACCGGCTGAAACTGGGCGTGCGCCCGGTGTTCAAGCGGATCGACACCTGCGCGGCGGAGTTCGATGCGAAGACGCCGTATATGTATTCGACCTACGAGGCACCCAGCTTCGGCGAGCCCGAGGATGAAAGCCAGCCGAGCGATCGGCGCAAGGTGGTGATCCTGGGCGGCGGGCCGAACCGGATCGGGCAAGGGATCGAGTTCGACTATTGCTGCTGCCACGCCTGTTTCGCGCTGGCGGATGCCGGGTACGAGACGATCATGGTCAACTGCAACCCGGAGACGGTGAGCACCGATTACGACACGTCGGACCGGCTGTATTTCGAGCCGCTGACCGCCGAGGACGTGCTGGCGATCTTGGATGTAGAGCGGTCGCGCGGTGAACTGGTGGGCGTGATCGTGCAGTTCGGGGGGCAGACGCCGCTCAATCTGGCACGTGCGCTGGAGGCGGCGGGGATTCCAATCCTCGGCACCAGCCCGGCGGCGATCGATCTGGCGGAGGATCGCGAACAATTCGCGGCACTGGTCGACCGGTTGCGTCTGCTGCAACCGTCGAACGGGATCGCGCGCAGCCGGGAAGAGGCGCTGATCGTCGCCGAGCGGGTCGGCTATCCAGTGCTGATGCGCCCTAGCTTCGTGCTGGGTGGCCGCGCGATGGAGATCGTCGACGGGCCGTCGCAGCTGGAGGATTATATCCAGACTGCCGTCCAAGTATCTGGTGATGCACCAGTTTTGATCGACCAGTATCTGCGTGATGCAATCGAGGTTGATGTGGATGCGATCTGCGACGGCACCGACGTGGTGGTCGCGGGCGTGCTGCAGCATATCGAGGAGGCGGGGGTCCATTCGGGCGATAGCGCCTGTTCGATCCCACCCTATTCGCTGTCGGGGGAGATCATCGCCGAGATCGAACGGCAGACCGAGGCGCTGGCGCGTGGCCTGTCCGTCGTCGGGCTGATGAACATTCAGTTCGCGGTGAAGGACGGAAAGGTCTATCTGATCGAGGTCAATCCCCGTGCGTCGCGGACGGTGCCGTTCGTCGCCAAGGCGATCGGCGTGCCCATCGCCAAGATCGCGGCGCGGGTGATGGCGGGCGAGAAGCTGGCCGACCTGCCGCCGATCGACCGGCACATCGATTATTATGCGGTGAAGGAGGCGGTGTTCCCGTTCAACCGCTTCCCCGGGGTCGATCCGGTATTGTCACCGGAAATGCGATCAACCGGCGAAGTCATGGGAATTGCAGCAGATTTCACTACCGCCTTCGCCAAATCGCAGTTGGGGGCCGGTACCGTCCTGCCGACCGGCGGCGCGGTGTTCGTCAGTCTGAAGGATGGCGACAAGCCCCAGATCGTGCCGGCGATCCGCCTGCTGGTCGATCAGGGCTTCACCATCGTCGCGACCAGCGGCACAGCGGAATATCTGGAACGCGCCGGTCTGCCGGTGGAGCGGATCAACAAGGTGGCACAGGGCCGGCCGCATATCGTCGACCGGATCGCGGACGGCGGCATCGCCCTGATCTTCAACACGACCGAGGGCTGGCAGTCGCTGAAGGATTCGAAGCCGATCCGGCAGGCGGCGCTGGCGGGGCGAATCCCCTACTTCACGACGGCGCCGGCCAGCGTGCAGGCGGCCCATGCGATCGCCGCATCGGGGGGGACGCTTGAAGTACGGCCGCTGCAAGCCTATTATTCGCAGTCGCACAACTGACGTCGATCGGATCGACTGATACGCGAACTGCCCGCCTATGGGCGGGTCGACGAACTGGAATTGGGGAATATACATGGCGACCGTCGAAAAGATGCCGATGCTCCAGGAGGGCTATGAGACGCTCACCACGGAATTGCGGCGTCTGAAAGCCGAGCGGCCGCACATCGTCGATGCGATCGAGGAAGCGCGGGCGCATGGCGACCTGTCCGAAAATGCCGAATATCATGCCGCCAAGGAGCAGCAGGGCCAGAACGAGGCCACGATCTCGGACATCGAGGACAAGTTGAGCCGGGCGCAGATCATCGATCCGCGCGACCTGTCGGGTGACAAGGTAGTGTTCGGGGCGACGGTGACGCTGCTCGACGATGACGACAAGCCGGTGACGTACCAGATCGTCGGCCAGACCGAGGCGAACGCCAAGACAGGGCGGATCAGCTATAATTCTCCGCTGGGCCGGGCGCTTATCGGGCGCAAGGTTGATGAGGAGGTCGAGGTGTCGGTGCCGGCGGGCGACCGTTACTACGTCGTCTCCAAGATCGCCTTCATCTGACACCGTCGTCCGACATGCCGGGATCGTCACGCGCGACGGTGGTGATCGCCGCCGCGACGGTGCTGGTATCCGCGCTGCTGATCCTGACGGGGACGCTGTCGCAGGCCGCGATCGGGGCGGGCTTCATCCCGTTGCGTGTCGACGGGGCGGTGTTGCCGTCCGGTCTGGCGGTCGCGGTGCCGTTATGGCTGACGCCGCTGACCGCGACGTTGATCCATGGCGGCTGGGCGCATCTGGCCTTCAACCTGCTGATGTTCGTGTTTTGCGGTCGGGAAACCGAACGCGCGGTGGGTGCGGGCGGGATCGCGATCCTGTATCTAGTCGGGGCCTATGCGGCGGCGGCGATGCAATGGGTGTTTTCGCCCGCCTCCGCCCTGCCGATGATCGGGGCGAGCGGGGCGATTTCCGCCGTAGTCGGTGCCTATGCGGTGCTGTTCGGAAAGCGCCGGACGAAGCGGATGGGGCCGGTGCCGGCGCATATCATCCATATCGTCTGGCTGGCGGCGGCGTGGATCGGCATCCAGTTGCTGATCGGCTTCGCGGGCATGGGTGGCGTGACGGTGGCGATCGGTGCGCACATCGGCGGTTTCGTCGCCGGACTGGTGCTGGCGCGACCGTTGCTCGGCTGGCGATATCGGCGGGCCTGAGCCACGCCGCTATCGCCAGCAGGCCGGTATATCAGGCAGGCTTGACGAGATCGGGTTCGAGCAGCCGGTGCAGATGGACGACGACGAAGCGCATTTCCGCATCGTCGACGGTGCGCTGGGCAGCGGCGCGCCATGCCTTTTCGGCGCTGGCATAATCCGGGAAGACCCCGACGACCTCCAAGGCGGACGGGTCGATGAAATCGAGCGTTTGCGGATCGCGGACTCGGCCGCCGAAGACGAGGTGAAGTTTGCTGCTCATGGCGGCCACTTCTAGGCAATGCGCGGGGGGGCGGCAATGCTCGTGTTGCGCTGCGGCGCGACCCGATCAGATCGCGCCGCAACCGATTGGGATCAGACGGTATCGGACTTACGGGCGGCGCTGGCCGCAGCCGAACCGGCACTCGACACCGCCTTGGCGACGCCATCGAGCAGCGAGCGGCCACGATCGCGGGCCGCACCGGGGGTGAGGCCGGCCTGATCGAGTTCCTGCTTGCCGGCTTCCTTGGCGGCGGCGAATGCCTGCTGCACCGTCGCGCTCAGCTTGCGGCCGATCGGAGCGAGCAGTTCCTTTTCCCTGGCCGTGCGCGGCAGCAGCGAGCCGACGAGCGCGCCCACCACGAGGCCACCGGCCAGCACACCGAGCGGATTCGATTCGATGCCGTCGGCGGCGCGATGTGCGACCTCCTTAGTGGCCTGCACCGAGGTGTCATAGGCGTCGGCCGCCTTGTCACGCGCGTCGTGATAGACGCGCGATGCCGATTCGCGGGCCTGATCGTAGGTGGAGCGGTGATCGGGGTGGTTGGGGTCTTGCCGGTGGGTATCGGTCATGATGGTCATCCTTGACGAAGGTTCAATCGGAGGATCGGGGGGCGGCGGGTACGGGCTTGCGCGCGCGGCGGCGGCGGAAGATGCCGGCGATGCGATGCCGGGCCAGCACCAGACCGGTGGCCGCGACCGCAGCCGCGACGACGCCGGGATTGCGACGGGCGCCGTCCACCCCGACGCTGACCGCGGTCAACCCGACCTGTCGGGCATCCTCGGCCAGCACCGCCGGATCGAGGCGGGCCTGAATATCGGACACGGTGCCCGACAGACGCAACCGGGCGGCTGCCGCTTCCGCCTCGGCGATGGCGAGATCGGTTTTGGGGCCGCTCATTGCGACAACTCCGGTGCGGCAAGCTTGCCGCGGCCGATCACCGCCAGGACGGCGGCGATGACGAGGACGACCGCCACGACGATCAGCGTCGCCGCCAGCGGGCCGACCAGGGTCGCGAGCGCCCCGATCAATCCCACCAGCAGGGCGACAAGCGCCGCCAGTGCCAGTATTCCGGCGGCGGCGAAGAACACGATCGCGGATTTATAGGCCGCGATGCGTTCCGATGCCTTGGCCTTGTACAACGTCACCTCGGCCGACACGACCGACCGACTTTCGTCGATCAGCCGACCGATCAGCGTCGTCAGTCCCGGTTCGCCCATGCCGTGATCCGGCGCGGGCATCGCGCCGTCAGAGGGCATCGCCGTCATCCCTGATCCCGGGTTTCGACACCCGCCTGGACGAGCCGGGCGACCACGAAGCCGAGCGCGGCGGCAATGCCGATCGCCACGCCGGGGCTGGCCTTCACGAAGCCGCGGGCATCGTCGATCAGGGCATCGACGTCCTTGTTGCGGACCGTATCGGCGAAGCCCTGCACCTGATCGGCGGCGGAGCGGGCATATTGGCCATATTGCTCGCCCAGCTTGCCATCGACCTGCGCGGCGGCATCGGTAAGCAACTGCGATAGCTGGTCCAGAGCGGAACCGGCCCGTTCCTTGCCGTCATCGGCATAGGCGCGCAGTTTTTCGGTCGCCTGACCGGCGGCCTTGCTGGCGCCGTCGCGGATCGCCTGCTTCGCATCGAGCTTCGGCTTGGCGCCGTCGGTATCGGTGCGATCGGTGTCGGAGCCACCGTCGTTCGTGCGATGCGCCGGGTCGACATCGAAGTCGGTCGTCGCGGTGGTTGCCGGGGCGGCGGGGGCGATGTCGGCGTCGGTCAAGGGCTTCAGATCGTCGTCGGGCATGGTCCGTTCCTTCAAATCGTTGCGAGGTTCAACCCAGTCGTTGCGGTCGCGGTTCCCTGCAACCGGTACGGCAATCATTGCTCGCTTCACGCCGTCGCGATAGGAGCGATGTGAACAGACCGCACCGGGAGCCGCTGCCTTGACCGCCATCATCGATATCCATGCCCGCCAGATCCTCGACAGCCGTGGCAATCCGACCGTCGAGGTCGACGTGCTGCTGGAGGATGGCAGCTTCGGTCGTGCCGCCGTGCCATCGGGCGCATCGACCGGCAAGCACGAGGCGGTGGAGCGGCGCGACGGCGACAAGAGCCGCTGGGGCGGCAAGGGCGTCGACCAGGCGGTCGAGGCGGTGAACGACGAGATCGCCGACAAGGTGATCGGCATGGATGCAGAGGACCAGGCCGATCTCGATACCGCGATGATCGAGCTGGACGGCACCGACAACAAGGGCCGGCTGGGTGCCAACGCGATCCTGGGTGTCAGCCTGGCGGCGGCGAAGGCGGCGGCGGAAGCACGCGGGATGCCGCTGTACAAATATGTCGGCGGCGTCGCGGCGCATCTGATCCCGGTGCCGATGATGAATATCATCAACGGCGGCGAACATGCCGACAATCCGATCGATTTCCAGGAATTCATGATCATGCCGGTCGGTGCGTCGAGCATCGTCGAGGCGGTCCGCTGCGGTTCCGAAATCTTCCACACGTTGAAGAAGGCGCTGCACGACAAGGGACTGGCGACCGGCGTGGGCGACGAGGGCGGCTTCGCGCCGAACATCGCGTCGACCACCGATGCGCTCGATTTCATCATGCGGGCGGTGGAGACGGCAGGGTACAAGCCGGGCGAGGACGTGATGCTGGCGCTGGACTGCGCGGCGACCGAGTTCTTCAAGAATGGCAAGTACGACATCAGCGGCGAGAACCGCATCCTGTCCAGCCATGAAATGGCCGAATATCTGGCCGACCTGACGCGGCGCTATCCGATCCTGTCGATCGAGGACGGCATGGCCGAGGACGATTTCGAGGGCTGGAAGGTGCTGACCGACCTGATCGGCGACAAGGTGCAGCTGGTCGGCGACGACCTGTTCGTGACCAACCCGAAGCGGTTGCGGCAGGGGATCAAGGACGGCCTCGCCAATTCGCTGCTGGTGAAGGTGAACCAGATCGGCACGCTGACCGAGACGCTGGAAGCCGTGTCGATGGCCCAGCGTGCGAAGTACACCGCGGTGATGAGCCACCGGTCGGGCGAGACGGAGGATGCGACGATCGCCGATCTGGCGGTCGCGACCAACTGCGGCCAGATCAAGACGGGCAGCCTCGCCCGGTCGGACCGGTTGGCGAAGTACAACCAGCTGATCCGGATCGAGGAAGAACTGGGCGACGCGGCGCGCTATGCCGGCCGCGACGTGCTGATCGGGCGATAGGCGATGCGCGCTGGCTCCAAATCGTCGGGCAAGTCGCGTAAACCGTCGACGCTGCGCCGGACGTTGCGGCGGGCCGCGATGCCGGCGGCGGTGCTGGCGGTGATGGCGTTCTTCGGCGCCTATGCGGTGCTGGGGCCGAACGGTGCACTTGCTTATGGCGATTACAAGCGGCAACTGGCGAAGCGCGAGCGGGAATATGCGGTGCTGGACCACAAGCGCGAAGTGCTGCGCAACCGGGTGGCGCTGCTCGATCCCGACCATGCCAATCCGGACATGGTCGACGAGATGGTCCGCAAGGAACTGAACGTATCCCACCCGGACGAGGTGATCGTACCGCTGAAGTAGGGTGGGGGCCGGTCGTCATGAACCGCCCCCCCCCAAGACGCGGTTACCGGCCGAGGAAGGTCAGCAAATCCTGCGTCAAGCGATCGCCATGGGTGACGTTCAGGCCATGGGGCGCGCCGTCATATTCGACCAGCTGGCTGTTGGTGATGCCGGCGGCGGCGGCGCGGGCCGAGGCGTCGATCGGCACGGTCTTGTCGCCGGTGCCATGGACGATCAGCGTCGGCACCCGGAACGCGGCGAGATCGGGCCGGAAATCGGTGTGGCTGAACGCCTGCGCACAGGCCAGCGTCGGCTTCAGCCCCGCCTGCATGGCGAGGCCGGTCGACCAGTGGACGACATCGTCGCTGACCGGATGGCTGATATAGCCGACGCCGTAGAACTGCGGCACGAAGGTGTGACGGAAGAACTTCGGCCGGTCTTCCTTGATGCCATCGGCGATCTGGTCGAACGTCGACTGTGGCGTACCGTCCGGATTGTCGTCGGTCCGGAGCATATAAGGCACGACCGACGAGATCAGGCCGGCGGCGACGACGCCCTTGCCCCCGTGGCGGCTCATGTAGCGCGCGACCTCGCCGCCGCCCATCGAGAAGCCGACGATGGTGGCGTCCTGATCGGCGCCCGCTTCCTTCATCACGTCGGCCAGATCGTCGGCCAGCGTATCGTAGTCATAGCCCGACCATGGCTGGCCCGACCGGCCGAACCCGCGCCGGTCATAGGCAATGGCGCGGAAACCGGCATCGGCCAGCGCCATTGCCTGTTCGTCCCAGCTGTCGGCGTTGAGCGGCCAGCCGTGGAGCAGGATGACCGGCTTTCCCGAACCCCAGTCCTTGACGTAAAGGTCGGTGCCGTCACGGGTTTTGACATAGGGCATCGGGGATTCTCCGGGTGGATTGATGTGTCGCGACAACGCCTTGTCGCTGGCCCCGTTCCCCCGCCGGGCCGCTGGCCGCTACCGGACCTGCGTGCCGGGCTGGGCGTCGGCGGCCTCGTCGCGCCGCGGGTTGCGCAGCGACGGGCGCAACCGGGCGAGGCTGCACAGCCCCGCGACCAGCGCCAGCGCTGCCGCGATCAGCGCGGGATCGCCACCCGTGCCCAGTCCCATTGCCAGCAGCGCCGCGACCACCGTCGCGCCCGTCGTCTGCCCGACCATGCGGGTGGTGGAGATGAGGCCACCGGCGGCGGCGGCGCGTTCGCGCGGGGTGGAGCCGATGATGAGCCGGGCGTTGGGCGACAGGAACAGCCCGAACCCCGCCCCGGTCAGCGCCATCCGCCACGCTATCGCCAGATAGTCCGGATCGGCGGGCAGGAAGGCGAGCGCGGTCAGCCCCGCGATCGCCAGCGCCATGCCGACCCCGCCGAGCAACCCGGCGGGATAGCGATCGGACAGCCAGCCCGCGAGCGGCGCGACGATCATCGTCGTCAGCGGCCACGGCGCGATCGCCGCGCCGATCTCCGACGGGGCAAAGCCGAAGCCGTGCTGGAGCCGGAAAGGCAGCGACAGCAGCAGCGTCATACTCGCGACAAAGGCGGTGAAGGCGCCCAGCGTCGATAGCGCCAGCACCGGTTTCGATAGCAGGTCGACGGGCAGGATCGGTGCGACTTCCCCCCGTTCGCGGCGGATGAACAGGATGCCGACCAGCACACCCGCCGCGACGATCGCGGCGGAGACGACCGGGCTGTCGCCATGCACCGCCGTCTCCAGCCCGCCGATCACCAGTCCGAACATGCCCGCGCACATCACCGCGCCCAGCACGTCGAACGGTTCTTCGCGCGGCGCGGGGGCGGGCAGGGCGCGACCGAGCAGCAGGCTGACGATGGCGAAGGGTACCGCGCTGGCGAACACCCAGGGCCAGGGCGCGACGCCGAGGATCAGGCCGCCGAGCGTGGGAGCGAAGGCGGCGGAGGAGGATACGACCACCGAATTGATGCCCAGTCCCCGTCCCAGTTGCCGCGTTGGATAAATCGACCGCAACAGGGCCGACGAGACACTGAGCGCCGCCGCGGCGCCCAGCGCCTGTACCGCGCGGACGATCAGCAGGAACGGCAGGCTCTTGGCGAAGAAGCAGAGCAGCGTCGTGACCGCGAACACCAGCTGGCCCCATTGATACAGGCGTTTCAGGCCGATCCGGTCGCCCAGCCCGGAAAAGGGCAGTAATGTCATCACCAGCACCAGTTGATAGACGGTGACGACCGCAACCGCCGAACTGGGGGCGACGTTGAGGTCGCGCGCGATCGTCGGCAGCGCGACGGTGGCGATGGCGCCGTCGATCACGACCAGCGCGGTGCCGGCGGAGATCGCGGCGATGGCGAGGAAGCGTTGCGGCGTTCGCAGACCGTCGACGGGGGCGGGATGGGTCATATCGCGCCTAAACTCGCGAACGGGACAAGCGTCGCATTGATCGCGGCGGCGTCACCCGGCACAAGGCCCCGGAGCAAGACCGGGTACGGGGCTTTGCGACAGTGGCTGGGGAGATCATCGATGCGGAAACGGACCCGAAGGGGCATGACAGTGGCAACGGCCAGTGCGTTGGCGATAGCAGCCGTGGTTGCGATCACGCCGCTGGTGGCGCAGACGACGGCGATGACCGACGATCCCTATATCTGGCTGGAAGACAAGGACGGCGCCAAGCCGCTCGCCTGGGTGGAGGCCGAGAATGCCCGCACCCTGCCGCGATTGCAGAACGACCCCCGCTATGCGGGCTTCTATGCGCAGGCGCTGGCGATCGCCAGCGCGGAGGATCGCATCCCGATGCCGGACCAGCGGTTCGGCCGCATCTATAATTTCTGGCGCGACGCGCAGCATCCGCAGGGCATCTGGCGCTGGACGAGCGAGGCGGATTACGCCGCCGCGCAGCCGCGCTGGACGACCGCGCTCGATCTCGATGCGTTGTCGAAGGCCGAGGGGAAGCAGTGGGTGTGGAAGGGGGCGAACTGCCTCCAGCCCGAGGATCGCTATTGCCTGGTCAATCTGTCGGCGGGTGGCGAAGATGCGGTGACGCTGCGCGAATTCGACCTTCAGACCGGGCAGTTCGTGCCCGGCGGGTTCGATCTGCCGACCAGCAAGCAGGGGGCGGCGTGGCTCGATCGGGATACGCTGCTCGTCAGCCGCGACTGGGGGGCGGGGACGCTGACCGCGTCGAGCTATCCGTTCGTGGTGAAGATGGTGAAGCGCGGCCAGCCGCTGGCCGCAGCGACCGAGGTGTATCGCGGTGAGCCGGGCGACCAGCTCGGCACCTATGCCGGCGTGATGACCGACGGGGCTGGGCACCGGCTGGTCCTGATCGGACGGCGGCAGCAGTTCTTCGGCGGCGATACGCTGGTGTGGACTCCGAAGGGGACGCACAAACTGGACATTCCGGCACGGGCCCACCCGGTCGGGATGGTCGCGGGCCGGGTGATCTTCGAGACGAGCGATCCTTGGGGTGCGATCCCCGCCGGCGCGGCGGCCTGGGTGCCGCTGGCCGAGATCGAGGCAGGCAAGGCCACGCCGCGCCCGCTGTTCACCCCGACACCGCGACAGGCGGTGCAGGAGGTGGCGACGACGCGCGACCGGGTGATCGTGGCCTATACCGACAATGTGCGTGGCCGCGTTTCGGTACTGGCGCCGGCGGGGGATGGCTGGTCGACGCGGGCAGTGCCGGTGGCGGAGAATCTGGCAGTGGGGGTGGCGAGCACCACCGATCGCAGCGATCTGGCCTATCTGGGCGTCACCGGCTTCACGACGCCGACGACGCTGCAGTCGATCGACGCCGGCGCCACTGCCGCCCCGCGAACCGTGAAGTCGCTGCCGGCGAAGTTCGACGCGACGGGACAGGTGGTCGAACAGTTCGAGGCGACCTCGACCGACGGGACCAGGGTGCCGTATTTCGTCGTCCATCGCCGCGACCGGCCGCTGGACGGCACGACGCCGACGATCATGACCGCCTATGGCGGGTTCGAGATCTCGCGATTGCCGAGCTATCTGGGATCGACGGGCAAGCTGTGGCTGGAGAATGGCGGCGCGTTCGTGCTGGCCAATATCCGCGGCGGCGGCGAGTTCGGCCCGGCGTGGCACGATGCCGGTCGCAAGACCAAGCGGCAGGTGATCTACGACGATTTCGCATCGGTGGCGCGCGACCTGTTCGCCCGCAAGATCACCAGCGCGAAGAAGCTGGGCATCTATGGCGGATCGAACGGCGGGCTGCTGATGGGCGTGGAGTTCAACCAGCATCCCGAATTGTGGAATGCGGTGGCGATCGGCGTGCCGCTGCTGGACATGGTACGTTATGAAAAGATCGCGGCGGGCGCATCATGGGTCGACGAATACGGATCGGTGACGGTGCCGGAGGAGCGTGCGTTCCTGGAGAAGATATCTCCCTACGCCAACATCCGGCGCGGCGTGGCCTATCCCGAGCCGTACATCATGACGACCACCAAGGACGACCGCGTCGGCCCGCAGCATGCCCGCAAGTTCGCGGCCCGGCTGAAGGAATATGGCCTGCCCTATCTGTTCTACGAGGATACCACGGGCGGCCATTCCGGCGATGCCGACATCGCACAGGGTGCGCGGTTGCAGGCGTTGCAGACGACCTATTTCGCGCAGAAGCTGATGGGTCCGGCCAAGTGAGCGGCGGGGCGGGGGTGGAGCATCCCCCGCCCTTGTCCCGCGGCGGGCCGCGTTCCATCGTGAAACGATCCATTCGCCATATCGTTATTGCTGCACTGCGGTAAAACGGGCAGAGGGAACGGGATGAACGACATGAGTGCCAAGGTCGAGCGCCCCAATGCCGGCCCGCCGCCATCGCCGGCGGTGATCTTCGAAGCGATCGTCAAGCAACTGGCGGTCGCGGCGACCTATAATCGCGGCGAGGTGACGCTGGCACCACACGCGATCTATACCCGCCATGACGAATTGTACGTCGATGCCGTCACGCTGGAGCGTGATGGCCGCCCGCCCAAGGAAGAAAAGATCGGCGCGTTCAAGCTCGCCGGGCTGGGTGCCTTGCGGATCACGCCGCGCCGGTTCCAGGGCAGCAAGTTGCATAACCCGGCCGAGCCGCGTTATGCCGGCACGTTGCTGATGGCGATCGAGCAGAACTGACGACGGACCGGGCCGTTCGTCGGCCGGTTTTGACGATTGCCGGGGTGGTGGCGCCCGCCGCCGATCCGCCCTAGGATCGCGCCATGCCCGAGCGTGACCGCCTGTCGACCCCCGATACTCCTGCCGACAACCTGCTGGGCGTGCCTGTGGGCGTGGGGGCGGACGATGCGGTGCGGATCGCCATGCGGCGCGACCGGCTGCTCGCCGCCCTGACGCTGACCGCGGGCATCGGACTGGCGATGGCGCTGCCGTTCGCGCTGAAGGAGGGGGCCGAATTCTTCCTGCCGCTGACGACCGCGCTGGTGATCGCGGTGGCCCTGGTGCCGGTACTGGAATGGCTGGAACGGCGGCGGGTGCCGTCGACGCTGGCGGCGCTGATCTGCCTGTTGAGTTTCATCGTCATCGTCAACATCGCGCTGGCGGCGATCGTGGTGCCGGCGACCGATTTCTTTCGCCTGCTGCCGTCGCGGCTGGGGCGGATACAGGACAATCTGGCCCCGTTGTTCGACCTGTATTCCAACCTCGAAGCCTATGTGAACAAGACGCTGCGGCAGATCGCCTCCACCCCGATCCGCCGGCCCAGCACCACGGCGGTCGCGGCCCCCGGATCGGTGCTGGAACTGGCCGCGACCTCGGCCCCCGCGCTGATCGTGCAGGTGCTGTTCGGCGTGCTCATCATCTTCTTCTTCCTGTCCGGCTGGACGCGGATGCGGCGGCGCACGATCACCGGCCGCACCAGTTTCGACGGGGCGATGGCGACCGCGCGGGTGATCCAGGACGTGATCGACGACGTGTCGGCCTATCTGGGGACGATCACCGTCATCAACGTGACGCTGGGCGTGGTGACGGGCGCGGCACTGTGGGCGATCGGGATGCCCTATCCCGCCATGTGGGGCGGGATCGTCGCGCTGCTGAACTATATCCCCTATTTCGGGCCGGTCATCGGCGCGTTCCTGCTGGCGCTGGGCGGTCTGATGACCTTTTCCGACATCTGGATGGCGATGCTGCCCCCGGCGATGATGTACGGATTCCACCTGATCGAGGCGAACGCGATCACGCCGTTCGTGGTCGGCCACCGGCTGACGATCAGCCCGCTGCTGATCCTGATCTCGCTGAGTTTCTGGGGGTGGGTGTGGGGTACGCTGGGGGCGTTGCTGGCGGTGCCGCTGCTCATCATCATCCAGACCGTGCTGGGCGCGGCGGGCAAGCCGGACATCGCCGGGTTTCTGTTCGAACACGGTACGCTGGTCCAGCAGCGCGGCAACCGGAAGCGCCAGCGCAACGATGCCGGCGACGACGGACGCGACGATACATGAAAAACGCCCGTTGACAGGGCGGGGGGGCTCGCCTAGTTGGCCGGCCTCGCTTCCAAGCGGGTGTAGCTCAGTTGGTTAGAGCGCCGGCCTGTCACGCCGGAGGTCGCGGGTTCGAGCCCCGTCACTCGCGCCATTCCCTGACCGGAATGGAGCAACCCATCGAAGCCGAAGTCCATCGTGGACCGCACCGACGCGGTCTGCAGGGTCTGCGGGTGTAGCTCAGTTGGTTAGAGCGCCGGCCTGTCACGCCGGAGGTCGCGGGTTCGAGCCCCGTCACTCGCGCCACCCATGATGGGTGGCGCCACCGCCGCGCCCCGCGAGCGAATGATTATCTCCCGTTCCAGACGCCCCCCGATCCCGCGAGCGCTCCGTTTGCCACCCCTTGTCCCGTCGGCGGGACGGTGTACCGGTGCGACAAACGCCTTTCGCCGGAGTTAACGATGAACAAGCTTGCCGTCCTTCTTGCCGTCACTGTGTCCGGACCGGCACTGGCGCAGGGGCAGTTGCCGACCGACGTCGTACCGATCAGCTACGACATCAACGTGCGGCCGGATGCGCAGACGCTGCTCTTCTCCGGTTCGGAAACGGTGACGGTGCAGGTGCGCCACGCGACCCGGACGATCACGCTGAACGCCGCCGATCTCGACATCATCGGCGCCACGTTCGACGGTCGCGCGGCGCGGGTGAGCGTCGACAAGGAGGCACAGCGCGTCACGCTGCGGCTGCCGCGTGCCGCGAAGGTCGGCCGCCACAGCCTGTCGATGCAGTGGACGGGCAAGATCAACCGCTCCGCCTCCGGCCTGTTCGCGATCGATTACACCAAGGCGGACGGATCGCCGGTGCGGATGCTCGCCACCCAGTTCGAGGCGCCCGATGCGCGTCGCTTCGCGCCGATGTGGGACGAACCGGCGTTCAAGGCGCGGTTCCGCCTGAGCGCGGAAGCGCCGGCGGGGCAACTCGCCTTTTCCAACATGCCGGCCACCAGCGTGACGTCGATCGCCGGCGGCAAGCAGTTGTACAAGTTCGGCGAGACGCCGGTGATGTCCAGCTATCTGCTGTTCCTCGGCATGGGCGATCTGGAGCGCAAGACGCAGCGCGCCGGGACGGTCGAGATGGGGATCATCAGCCGCAAGGGCGTGGTCGGGCAGGGCGATTACGCGCTGGGTGCGGCGGCGAAGCTGCTGCCCTATTACAACGATTATTTCGGCCAGCCCTATCCGATGCCCAAGATGGATCATATCGCCGGGCCGGGTTCCAGCCAGTTCTTCGGCGCGATGGAGAATTGGGGAGCGATCTTCTATTTCGAAAGCGAACTGCTGTTCGACCCCGCCCGCGCCACCGAAAGCAACCGCCAGCGCATCTACACCGTCGTCGCGCATGAAATGGCGCACCAGTGGTTCGGCAACCTGGTCACGATGCGCTGGTGGGACGACCTGTGGCTGAACGAGGGTTTCGCCTCGTGGATGGAAGGCAAGGCATCCAACAAGTTCAATCCCAGCTGGGATTCGCACGCGGCGGCGGTCATCGGCGAGCGCGAGGGGGCGATGGGCACCGACGCCACCGCCGCGACGCATCCGATCATCCGCAAGATCGCCTCGGTCGAGCAGATCGGTGAGGCGTTCGACGGCATCACCTATGCCAAGGGCCAGCAGGTGATCGGGATGCTGGAGGCGTATCTGGGCGAGGTGCCCTTCCGTGCGGGCGTGCGCCGCTACATGGCGAAATACAAATACGGCAACACCGTCACCGATCAGTTGTGGACCGAACTGGAGGCGGCATCGGGCAAGCCGGTGACCGCGATCGCGCACAGCTTCACGTTGCAGGGCGGCGTGCCGCTGGTGTCGGTGGCCGATGTCCGCTGCACCGGGGGAAAGACCACCGCGAGCGTGTCGCAGGGGCGTTTCGGACTGGATGAGGCGTCGAAGGCGGCGCAGACCTGGCAGGTGCCGGTGACGTTCGGGATGGTGGGCGGCAAGAGCCCCGGCGAACGCACCGATGCGATCGTCAGCGGGCCGGCGGCACGGCCGGTGTCGTTGACCGGCTGTGGTACGCTGGTCGCCAACCTGGGCAAGCAGAGCTATGCCCGCGTCCTCTACGACCGGCCGGCGCACGATGCGCTGGTGCGCGACTTCACCCGCATGACGCTGGAAGACCGGCTGGGCCTGCTGGGCGACGATTTCGCGCTGGCGATGGGAGGCTATCAGGATCTGGCGCGCAGCTTCGAGACCGCGGACCGGGTGCAGACCGGCGCGCACCCGCTGGAATGGCAGGCGGTGGCGGGCGAGATGGGGACGCTGACC
Organism: Sphingomonas cynarae; assembly: GCF_039537815.1. Lineage (NCBI taxonomy): Bacteria > Pseudomonadati > Pseudomonadota > Alphaproteobacteria > Sphingomonadales > Sphingomonadaceae > Sphingomonas > Sphingomonas cynarae. The sequence continues at coordinate 38,411 of NZ_BAABBF010000005.1, forward strand.
GGCTTCTTCTCCGGCACGCCGCTGGAAGCGCCGCTTCGTGCCCGCGCCATCGCGCGGCTGTCGCCGGTGCTGGCACGGGTGGGGTATGAACCGAAGGCCGGCGAAACCGCACCGACCTCCAACCTGCGCGAGACGCTGGTCGGCCGGCTGGGCGCGAACGGCGATGCGGACGTGGCGGCACGGGCGCGTCGTTACGTGGCGCAACTGGCTGGCAACCCCACCGCGATCCCGCCCGCGATCCGCGCGCCGATCCTGTCCACCTACGCGACCAACGCGACCGCGGCGGAATGGGAGACGCTGCTGGCGCTGACGAAGGCGGAAACCAATCCGGTCGCGAAGAACCGGTTCGTCGTCCTGCTGGGCGGCGCGCGCGATCCGGCGCTCAACCAGCGGGCGCTCGACCTGCTGCGCACCGACACGATCACCGCCCCGCAAAAGGCATCGCTGCTGCGCGCGATTGCCAATCGCAACCCCGACCTCGCCTTCGACTGGGCGGTGGCGAACCGCGATCTGGTCGAGGCGTTCCTGGAGGAAAGCACGCGGTCGGGCTATATCGTCGGCCTGGGCGCCGGATCGAACGACCCGGCGATGCCAGGGAAGATCCAGCGTTATGCGGACCAGTATATCAAGGAAAGCGACCGGGGCGGCGTGCGCCGGGCGCTGACGACGATCGCGGTCCGCAAGGCTGCGGCCGACCGCATCCGCCCGGCGGTGGAGGCATGGCTGGCGGGCGGTCGCTGAACGACGTCAGCCAGCACCTGGTGAGCGAAACGGGCGGGGGTCGAACCCCGTCCGTCGCAGCGCCGCCGCCGATACGATTGTGACGGACCGGCCCGCGGCGATGGCCTTCATGGCCCGACGATAGGCCGTGGCGTTCGTTATCGATGGCGGAAAGGGGGCGGCGGCGGCGATCACCAGCATCGTCGTCGTCAGGCCCATGGCGGCCATGATCGTGCCGCCCCGCGCGGCGAGCTGATGCGCGAGCGGGCCGTCGCGCGGTTCGCCGAGGATCGCGATCCGTTCGCCCCGCAACGGCCCGTCGGCGGCGGCGGGCGGGGGTGGTCCCGGTTGCCGGGGCGGGGCCATCCAGTCGGCCAGCGACAGTCCGGTATGATCGATCGCCTTGACGATGACCCACCCGGCGGCGCGCGCGTCGCTCAAGGCGTCGTGATGGCGGTGGGCGATACCGAGGTAACGCGCCAGACCGCCGAGACGGTGATTCTCCAGATCGGGCCATGCCAGCCGGGCGACGCGGACGCTGTCGAGCCAGCGCGTCTCGATCGACGGGCGATCATGCACAAGGCAGGCGGCGTGAAGCGCCCCCTTGTCGAAATACGAATGCGCGACCGTGATCCGGCCAGCGAGATGGCCGTCGACGATCGCATGGACCTGCGCGAAGTTGGGCTGGCCGGCGACATGATGCGCGGCGATGCCATGGATGCGGGTGTTGACGGCGTGGAACTCGTCGCACGGATCGAGCAGCGTCTCGTAGGAAAAGACCTCCCGGCCGTCGCGGAAGCCGACGATGCCGATCTGGCAGATGCTGCTGACCCGGGCGCAGGCGGTTTCGACGTCGATGACGACGAAATCCGGTTCGGTGGCCGCGTCGCGCATTTGATCGGCATCCGTCAGCCGGCCCGCCATTCGTCGTATTTCGCTCATCGTGGCAGAATATGGGGGCGCGGTCGGTGATCGCCAGCGTGGATGGCTGTGCAGCCGCCGTGATCGCACAGGAACGTCCTTGCACGACGGCAGGTGGAAACGGTTCGATCAGCTACCATGGCCCTCGCCGACCGGTCCCGGTTTCCGCAGGTAAACGGGAGGGGGCCGAGAACCGGACGGCGGCGATGTTCCCCGCCCGCGATCCAGCCGCTATGGGCGGCGTCGGCTGGAGGTGCCCGATGGTTGACGATTATGCCCATGGCCGACGCGACGGCCTGCGGCTGGCCCTGTCCGTGCTGGCGGCGGAGGAGGCGAAGTGGGCGGCATTGCTGGGCGAAAGCCCGTCATGGCGGACCAACGCCATCCGCGAGGTGCGGCACAAGACGCTGCAGGTCGCCCAAAAGCGCGTGCAGACGGTGCTGGGCCGGCTGACGCCCAAGGACGATCCCGCCGCCGATGCGGAGATCGCCCAGGCGCTGGAGGAAGCCGGCCTCTGACCCCCTCCGGTCAGCTGATATGCACCGTCTTGGTGACGAGATGGGCGGCGATCCCTTCCGGCCCGTCTTCCGACCCGTGGCCGCTTTCCTTGATGCCGCCGAACGGGCTGTCGGGATAGCTGAGGCGGACGTTGTTGATCGCGATCATCCCCGCCTCGATCGTATCGCCCAGCATGTTCTGCCGACGACCGTTCTCGGTGAAGCAATAGGCGGCGAGGCCGAAGGGCAGGCGGTTCGCCTCCGCGATCGCATCCTCGTCGGTCGCGAAGCGGCTGAGCAACGCGATCGGGCCGAACGGCTCCTCGTTCATCGCCCGCGCGGCGGTGGGCACGTCGGACAGGACGGTCGGCTGGAAGAAGAAGCCGGCATCGCCATCCCGGTCGCCCCCCGCCAGCAGACGCGCGCCCTGCGCGGTCGCATCGCCGACGAACTCCGCGATCGCGTCCGGGCGGCGGGCATTGGCCATCGGTCCCATCTGGCTGGCCGCATCCATGCCGTCACCGACCCGCAGCGCGCGGGTCCGCGCCGCGAACCCGGCGGCGAAGCGATCGTAGATGCCGTCCTGCACCTGGAAACGGGTCGCTGCGACGCAGACCTGGCCGGCGTTGCGAAACTTGTGCGCGACCAGCGTGTCGAGCGTCCGGTCCAGATCGCAGTCGTCGAACACCAGCACCGGGCCGTGACCGCCCAGTTCCATCGTGGTGCGCATCATCGTGTCGGCGGCCAGCTTCATCAGCGCCTTGCCGACCGGCACCGATCCGGTGAAGCTGAGCTTGCGGGTGATGGGCGAGGCGAGCAGATGGCGCGACACCATGTCGGGCACGCCGAACACGCACTGGGCGACGTCGCCGGGCAGTCCGGCATCCTGGAAGCAGCGCATCACCTCCACGGCGCTTCCTGCCGTCTCCTCCGACGGCTTGATGATGATCGAGCAGCCCGCCGCCAGTGCCGGCGCCAGCTTGCGCACGACGTTCATGATCGGGAAGTTCCACGCGCAGAAGGCGGCGACCGGGCCGACCGGCTGGTGGAGGACCATCGAGCGCGAACCGGCGGGGCGCGGCAGCACCCGGCCATAGACGCGCTGACATTCGGCGGCGTGGAAATCAAGCAGGGCGGCGGCAAAGGCGACCTCGCCCTTCGCCTCCGCCTGGATCTTGCCCTGTTCGAGCGTGGCGACGCGGGCGAGGTGATCGACGCGCTCGCGCAGCAACTGCGCCGTCCGCGTCAGCACCGCCGCGCGCTCGGCCGGCGGGGTCGCGCGCCATGCGTCGAAGCCCCGCTGGCTGGCCGCCAGCGCCCGATCGAGATCGTCCTCGGTCGCGAGCGGCAAGGCGGCCTGCCCGGCGCCCGTCGCCGGGTTCAGCACGTCACGCGTGTCGCGCCCGGTCGCACCCAACCATTCGCCCGCGATATAGAGCCCCAGCCTGGCATCATAGGTGGCATTCATCGCCCGTCTCCGTCTGTTGTGGTCTGTACGTGATCCCGTCGCGTCAGGCCGCCGGCATCGTGCCGGGGCGCAGACAGCCGAACAGATGGGCGACGTAATCCGCCTTGCCCAGCTCGACTCCCTGCGCGCGCAGGATCGCGTAGGCGGTCATCACGTGGAAGTAGAATTGGGGGATCACCCAGTCGCGGACATATTGTCCGGCGGTGAAATCGAATACCATGCCCTGCGGCAGGCTGTGGGCGATCGGGGCGGCCGGATCGATATCCGGCATGGTCGCGGCGGCGACTTGCAGCGCGGCCAGCGTCTCGGCGATCCGGGCCTGCGCATCGGCGATCGATCCGGGATGTCCGGCGGCGTTGCGCCCTTCATCGCGCAATACCGCGATCGTTGCCGGGAAGGCTTCGCCGCGCAGGCGGGCCACGCCTTCTAGTGCCTGAACGCAGGCAAACCGGATCTGCGTGGACAGGGGAAACATGTCGGGCGCAAGCCGGGCGGACAGCAGTGCCGCCTCGTCACCGGAACGTTGCGTCGCCGCCTTGTCCAGCCAGTTCGACATCGTGCCGAGCATCTGCGTGCAGGTGGGTAGCAGAAGGTCCGGCAGGGTCATGATGCACTTTCCTCAACGGGGGACGGCCGATCGGCCATGGCCGCCCGTCTACGCCCGCAGCGGGGGCGATGCCATAGCCGTGCACGACCGACCCGAAACCGTCGCCGTGCTGACATAACACCGTCATGACAGATGCTTAACGCATCGTTCATAATGATGGGAGACACTTAGATGCGTGCCGTTTCGATGCTTGCCGCCGCTGCCGCTGCGGCGCTTGGTTGTTCCGCCACCAGTGCGGCCACGCTGGTGGGTTACGCGCAATTGCCCGCCGCGACCTTCATTCCCGGTCCCACATCGGGCCAGTTCGGGATCGGCGGCAGCGGCTATACGGGACCGTTCGTGGGGCAGCAGCCCATACAGGGTTTTTCCTCGATCATCGCCAATGGTCGTGGCGGCTACACGGCACTGTCCGACAACGGGTTCGGCACGAAGGCGAATTCGGCCGATGCGTTGCTGCTCGTCCATGACCTGGACATCGATTTCCGGACCGCGACGGGTGGCACCGGTACCGTGACCCGCAACGCCAGCAGCGCGTTGAGCGATCCCAACCGGCAGCTGGGCCTGCCGATCCAGGCTGACGGGGCGACCTATTATGGCGGCGCAATCCCGGTCGATCCGGCGATCCGCGACGGGCGGTTGCTGACCGGGGCCGATCTGGATGTCGAAAGCTTTCGCCGGATGGCCGACGGGTCTTACTATTTCGGTGACGAATTCGGGCCATTCCTGATCCACACCGATGCCAATTTCAAGGTGATCGGCTCCGCGATCTCGCTGCCGGGCGTGCAGTCGCCCGACAGTCCGCTGTCGACCGGCACGTCGAACCTGCCCCGCAGCGGCGGGTTCGAGGGCATGGCGCTGACCCCGGACGGCGACACGCTGTACACGCTGCTGGAGCAGACGGTGGCGGGCGATCCCGCGCGGACACTGCGGATCAACGCGTTCGACGTGGCGGCGGGCGCGTTCACCGACGAACGCTATACCTACGAACTGACCGGCGGCACCAATATCGGCGAGATGACGGCGATCGACGATCGCCGCTTCCTGGTCATCGAACGCGATGGCCGCAGCGGTGCCACTGCCGCTTTCAAGGGCGTGTTCATGGTCGATTTCGATCAGGTCGACGCGAACGGACGGCTCATCAAGCGCAACGTGCTCGATCTGCTCGACATCGCCGACCCGAACGACCTGAACGGCGACGGCAGCAATGCCTTCCGCTTTCCGTTCGTCACGATCGAAAGCGTCATGGCGGTCGACAACCAGACGCTGATGCTGGTCAACGACAACAATTTTCCCGGGGGTGGGGGCCGTGGCACCGGGGTGGCGGACAATAACGAGTTCATCCTGGTCCGCCTCGATGCGCCGTTGATCGGGGCGGTGCCGGAACCCGGAACGTGGGCGCTGATGCTGGTCGGGTTCGGGCTGGTCGGCGGCACGCTTCGCGCGCGGCGACGCTCGACCTTGCCGGTGGTTGCGGCAGCCTGATCGCGGATTGCGGGGGGTCGGCAGCAGGGGTAGATGCGCGGCCATGCTGCGCATCACCGAACTGAAGCTGCCGATCAACCATCCCGAGGAGGCGCTGGCCGCCGCGATCCGCAACCGGCTGCGGATCACGCCGCGCGATCTGGTGCGCTATACGGTGGCGCGGCGGGCGCATGACGCGCGCGACAAGATGGACATCCAGTTCGTCTATTCGATCGACGTGACGGTGAAGAACGAGGCGCCGGTGCTGGCGCGGTGCCGGCGCGACCGCCACGTCAACCCGACGCCCGATACCGGTTACCGCTTTCCGCTGAAGGCACCCGCCGGCTATGCCGGGCCGCGCCCGGTGGTGGTGGGGGCGGGGCCATGCGGTCTGTTCGCGGGACTGATCTTGGCGCAGATGGGATTCCGCCCGATCATCCTCGACCGCGGCAAGGTGGTGCGGGAACGCACCAAGGACACCTGGGGCCTGTGGCGCCGCAGCGAGCTGAACCCCGAATCCAACGTGCAGTTCGGCGAGGGTGGGGCGGGCACGTTTTCGGACGGCAAGCTGTGGAGCCAGATCAAGGACCCCCGGCATCTGGGCCGCAAGGTGCTGACCGAGTTCGTCAAGGCGGGTGCCCCGCCGGAAATCCTGACGGAGGCGCATCCGCACATCGGCACGTTCCGCCTGGTCACGATGGTGGAAAGCATGAGGGCGACAGTCGAGGCGCTGGGCGGCGAATATCGCTTCGGTTCGCGTGTGGACGATCTGGATATCGCGGTGGATGCGGATGGCGGGCGGCGGTTGCGCGGCCTGCGGCTCCAGACCGGCGAGACGATCGACACCGGACCGGTGGTGATGGCGGTGGGGCACAGCGCGCGCGATACCTTTGCGATGCTGCACGAGCGCGGCGTGCAACTGGAAGCCAAGCCGTTTTCGATCGGGGTGCGGATCGAGCATCCGCAAAGCTGGATCGACCGTGCCCGGTTCGGTCCATGCGCGGGGCATCCCGATCTGGGGGCGGCGGCGTACAGCCTGTCGCACCACTGCAAGAACGGGCGCACCGTCTACAGTTTCTGCATGTGCCCGGGCGGCACGGTGGTGGCGGCGACATCGGAGCCGGGGCGGGTCGCGACCAACGGCATGAGCCAGTATTCCCGCAACGAGCGCAACGCCAATTCCGGGATCGTGGTCGGCATTGATCCCGCCCGCGATTATCCGGGGCACCCGCTGGCGGGGATCGACCTGCAACGCCATTGGGAAAGCCGCGCGTTCGAGGTGGGTGGGCGAAATTACCATGCGCCGGCGCAGCGGCTGGGCGACTTTCTGGCGGGGCGGCCCTCTACTGTCCTGGGCAGCGTGATCCCGTCCTATCGCCCGGGGGTGCGGCTGACCGATCTGGCCGACTGCCTGCCCGATTTCGTGGTGACCGCGATGCGCGAGGCGCTGGTCGCGTTCGGGCGCGAGATACCCGGATACGACCATCCGGATGCGGTGCTGACGGGCGTGGAGACGCGGACCTCGTCACCGGTGCGAGTACCGCGCGGCGAGGATTTGCAGAGCGTTAACACCGCCGGCCTGTATCCGGCGGGCGAGGGGGCGGGCTATGCCGGCGGTATCCTGTCCGCCGCGGTCGACGGGATCAAGATCGCGGAGGCGGTGGCGCGCGATCTGGTCGGCATGGGCGTGGTAGCCGACGCCGCCTGACCCCGTTACCGCCGGTCGCCGCGACGGGACCGGCCGCTGGTCATCGGATCGGGTCTGGGTGGCGGCGTCCATCCGGGGGGCGGTGCGACGCGGGGCTGGCCGGTACCGAGGCCCATCGCACCCGCGCGCTGGCGGGTAAGACCGGCGGTGTCGGCCGTTGCGGCATCGGCATCGGGCGTGCCGCCGCGCAGCAGGTTGATCCGGTCGCGCAGGATACGCGCCTGTTCGAAATCCATCGCGGCGGCAGCGGCCTCCATCCGTTCGCGGAGCTGGTCGATCGTCTCGGTCATGATGACATAACGCATGGAAAGGGCTGGCGGACCGCGCCGTCGTGGCGACGGTCGAGCGCGATGCCGGCGAGGTTGCGGGATCGCCGGACATAGCGGACGTGTAGCGGCATCGTGGCGGTCAGCGCGCGAAAGGTTGCCAGATGATCGAGCGCCGGCCCTCGCGCCTTCGCGGCACCGGTAGCCTGCGCGATGACCGCGCGTGAATCGCCGAGGAAAACGGGATCGGTCACGCCCTGTGCCTGCGCCAGCCGCACGGCGGCGATCAGGGCATGCCATTCGGCATCCATGCTGTCGCCCGGCCCCAGATCGTCAGCGATATAGGCCACGCCGCACAGCACGACGGCGGTTTCCATGCCGGCCGGGCGGCAACCGCCATCGAAGTAGAGCCGGGGGCGCGATGGCATGGGCGGGGTCGTCCTGTTGCGGGAATGGCGAACCGTCTATGGCCACCGCGTGACCGGTTTTCAAACCGGACGGCGGATGAGGGAGAATGCGGGTGATGATCCGGGTGGGCCTGATCGGTTATGGCTATGCGGCGCGGACCTTCCACGCGCCCCTGCTGGCGAGCGTGCCCGGCATGGCGCTGACGCTGGTGGCGTCGAGCGATGCGGCCAAGGTCCATGCCGACCTGCCGAACGTGACGGTGGCGGCCGATCCCCTGGCGGTGGCGACGTCGGATGCGATCGATCTGGTCGTGATCGCCAGCCCCAATGCCAGCCATGCGCCCTTGGCGATCGCGGCGTTGCGGGCGGGGCGGCACGTCGTGGTCGACAAGCCCTTCACGCTCGATACCGCCGAGGCGCGCGACCTGATCGGGCTGGCGAATGCGCGGGACCGGTTGCTGTCGGTGTTCCACAACCGCCGCTGGGACAGTGACTGGCTGACGGTAAGCCGGGCCATTCGGGAGGGCGTAGTGGGCCGGCCGGTACATCTGGAATCGCATATCGACCGGTTTCGCCCCGCCGTCCGGGTACGTTGGCGGGAGGATGGCTCACCCGGTAGCGGGATATGGTATGATCTGGGGCCACATCTCGTCGATCAGGCGATCCTGTTGTTCGGCCTGCCCGAGCGGGTGCAGGCATCGATGGCGCGGCAACGCGAGAGCGCCCTGGCGGACGACTGGGCGCATGTCGTGCTCGACCATGGCGATGGGCGGCGGGCGGTGCTGCATGCCGCGATGCTGGTCGCGGGCGGATCGCCGCGTTTCGTGGTCCATGGTGACGGCGGCACCATCGTGAAGAATCGTCCCGACCGGCAGGAGGCGCAATTGCTGAGTGGTATCCGGCCGGGAACGGACGGGTGGGGCGTGAACGACGACCCGCTGCGCCTGTTCGATCGTGAGGGCAATGTGACCACCCGGCCCGCCGAGGCGGGTGACCAGCGATGCTATTACGCCGCCATCGCCGCCGCGCTGCGCGGGGAGGGGGCCAATCCGGTGCCCCCGGTGCAGGCGCTGGCGGTGATGGCGGTGGTGGAGGCCGCCGCTATCGCCGCCGCGACCGGGCAGGTGGCCGTACCCGACCTGACCGATCACGAACGTATGCGCCTGATCGCATCATATCGCGCCTGAAAAGGTATCGCACTGGGCCGGGTCGCCGGTTTCCAGACCGCGCCGCAGCCAGCGCATCCGTTGTTCGGAACTGCCGTGCGTGAAGCTGTCGGGTACGACGCGACCTTGGCCTTCACGCTGGAGCGTATCATCGCCGATGGCTCGTGCGGCGGTCATCCCCTCCTCGATATCGCCGGATTCGAGCCGGTTGCGGTTCGCGGCGGCCCAGACGCCGGCATAGCAATCCGCCTGGAGTTCGAGGCGGACCGAGGCGGCATTGCCTTCCCGCTCGCCGGCGGTGCGCTGGATGCGCTGCACCTGATCGGAGGTGCCGAGCAGGTTCTGGATATGATGGCCGAATTCATGGGCGATCACGTAATATTGCGCGAAATCGCCCTTGGCGCCGAAGCGGTTGGCCAGTTCGTTGAAGAAACTGGTGTCGAGATAGATGCCCCGATCGGTCGGGCAATAGAATGGCCCCATCGCCGCCTGCGCCGCGCCACAACCGGATTTGCCCGACCCGCCATAGAATTGCAGCGTCGGCTTTACGAATTGCTGGTTGCTCTTGGCGAACAGCGCCACCCAGGTATCCTGTGCGGATTCAAATGCATTGCAGGCGGCGCGACTCTCGGGATTGACCGCACAGGCAGTCACGGCTTCGTTTCCGCCGGCCGGGGCGGAGCGGGTGACCTGCGTCGAGGTCGATCCGCCGCCACCGCCGAGCAGCGACAGCGGATTGAGTCCCATCACCGCCAGGATGATGAGCACGACGACGATGCCGCCGCAGCCGAAGCGACTGCCGATCATCGGCAACAGGCCCAGCAACAGGCCGCCACCCCCGCCCCCGAAGCCGCCGCCACCGCCGCCTTCGCCACGCTGGTCGCCGACATTGATGTCGTTGGGATCGTAATCGTCGAGCCGCATGGAAAATCCGCCTGATCGTTGCGATAGTGAAATGCACGAAGCGCATAGCGGTTGCGGCACCGTCGCCCGATTGCGGCGTTGTCGAACCGACACGGGACAAGGGGCGGCGGTGATGGCGAACAGTTTTCTGCACGGCAAGACGGCGGTGGTGACGGGATCGACGTCGGGGATCGGGCTGGCCTTTGCCCGCGCCTTCGCCGCCGAGGGCGCGAACGTGGTGCTGAACGGGTTCGGCGAGGCGGATGCGATCGAGCACGCACGCCGTGAACTGGCGGCGACCAGCGGCGTGGCGGCGCTCTACGATCCGGCCGACATGACGAAGCCGGAACAGATCGCCGCGATGGTCGAGCGTGCGGTGGCGGAGACAGGCGGGTGCGACATCGTCGTCGCCAATGCCGGTATCCAGCATGTCTCGCCCGTCGCGGATTTCCCGCCGGAGAAATGGGATGCGGTGATCGCGATCAACCTGACCTCCGTATTCCACCTGATGCGCGCCGCGATCCCGGCGATGCGGGCGAAGGGATGGGGGCGGATCATCTCCACTGCCTCCGCCCATTCGCTGGTGGCCAGCCCCAACAAGGCGGCCTACGTCGCGGCCAAGCACGGTGTGGCGGGACTGACGAAGGCGGTGGCGCTGGAGGTGGCACGCGACGGGATCACCGCCAATTGCATCTCCCCCGGCTATGTCTGGACGCCGCTGGTCGAGAACCAGATTCCCGATACGATGAAGGCACGCGGCATGACCCGCGATCAGGTGATGAACGACGTGCTGCTCGCCGCGCAGCCGACCAAGGAATTCGTGACGCCCGAACAGGTCGCGGCGTTCGGTCTGTTCCTGTGCCGGGAGGAGGCGAAGGCGATCACCGGCGCGAACCTGACGATGGATGGCGGCTGGACCGCCGCGTGAGGAAATGCCTTGTCGGCTTCGTCCTGCTCGCGACGATGCCGGTGACCGGTGCGATCGCGCAACGCACGGATGGCGTCGACTGGCGGCGGCTGGCGACCGCGCTCGATCGGTCGCGGTTGCGGGCGTGGCGATCCGCCTGGACCGAGGCACTGGGTGAGGCCCGCACCGATCGGGCCGCGGCGGCGGTCATCATGCGCGACCCAGCCCTGTTCGATCCCGACCGGACGCTGGCGGGCGCGATGCCGCCCGTGGGCGAGTATGACTGCCGGATGGTCAAGCTGGGGCGGCGCGGCCATGTCGGGGCGGTATATGCGGAGCAGGAGTGGTCCCGCTGCCTGATCACCGCCGGCGACCCATCCAAAGACGCGGCGGCGCTGCGGCTGACCGGACTCGACGGCCGGCAGCGCCCGGTGGGATCGCTTTACCCGGACACCGATGCGCGGGCGGTGTTCCTGGGGTCGATGACATTGGCGGACGAACGGCCGCTCGATTACGGGCGCGATGCGGGGCGCGACATGGTGGGGATGATGGAGCGGATCGGGCCGGCGCGCTGGCGAATGGTGCTGCCGCGCCCGGCCTATCAGTCGATCCTCGATCTGCTGGAGTTGCGCCCGGCCGGTCAGCGCGAAGGAGCGGGCAAGGCCGGCAACGTGGCCAGATAGGCGCGACCGGGCAGGTTCAGCACGACGACGCGACCCGGATTGGCCGCCGCCACCGCCTTCAGGAACGAGCGTGGTTTCTTCATCAGGCCGGGATGATTGAGGCCGGTCAATCCGACAAGCCGGGCGGCTTCCCGCACGAAATGGACGCAGTTGCGGCGGTTGAGGTTGTAGCGACTTTCGCCGTTCTTACCGCCCCATGCCGCCACCAGCGCAAGCAGGTCCGCATATTGCCGATCAGTCAGGATCACCGAGAACTGGGCGTCGCTGCCCGCCATGTAGAATGGCCTGGCAATATCCAGTTTCCCCGCAACGGTGCCGAACAGGATCGCGGGACTGAGCGTGCGGGCGGTGAAGCCGTAATTGACGTCGACCGGTTGTCCGCCGGCATCGGGCACCCCGCGCAGTGTGAAGAAGGCGTGAGGGAAACTGTTGCCGAGTTCATGGCTCCAGAACGTCACCGTTACAGCGGCCTGGGCAGCAGTGGCAGTCAGCAGCCAGACGACGGCGGCGGCGAAAGCAAGCAGAGGGCGGGGCAGGATCATGACGAAGCCGATGATATCATATACTCCGCCATGATCGCCATGCCGGTCAGACGCCCGCGTTGGTCAGCCGCTCCAACTGGTCCCGATCGAGTTCGAGGGTGATCGCCGGCAACAGATCGGCCAGTTGTTCCACGCTGGTCGCACTGGCGATCGGTGCGGCGACGCCGGGCTGGGCGATCAGCCATGCGAGGGCGATCTGCGGCAGCGTCGCGCCGGTTTCGGCTGCCACCTCGTCCATCGCCGCCAGCACGGCCGCGCCGCGCCCGGTCAGCAGATCGGCCATCGAGCCACCCCGCACGCTTTTGCCGAGATCGGCGGTGCTGCGGTACTTTCCGGTCAGGAAGCCGCTGGCCAGACCATAATATGGCAGGGCCGCGACATTCTCCTGCACGCAGTAATCCTGCAACTCGCCCTCAAATTTATGGCGACTGACGAGATTATATTCCGGCTGGAGGACATGGACGCGCGGCAGGTCGGTTCCGCGCGATGCGTCGATCGCCGATTTCAAACGACGGCCGGTGAAATTGGACACGCCCAGCACACGAATTTTGCCGGCGGCGATCAGCGAACCGAAGGCGGCGAGTACCTCCTCCTGCGGGACGGCGTCATCGTCCTGATGCGCATAATAGACGTCGATCCGGTCGGTGCCGAGGCGGCGCAGCGACGCCTCGCAGCCGGCGACGATCCGCGCAGGCGCCAGTTTTTCGCCCCCTTCGCCGGGGAGCATCCCCACCTTGGTTGCGATCAGCACGTCATCGCGACGGCCGCTGGCCTTCAGCCATTCGCCGATCATGGTTTCCGACTCACCGCCGCGGTGACCATCTACCCAGGCCGAATAGACGTCGGCGGTGTCGATCATCGTACCGCCGCCCGCGACGAAGGCGTCCAGCACCGCAAAACTGGCCGAACGGTCCGCCGTCCATCCCAAGACATTGCCACCCAGAACGAGCGGGGACAGATGAAGGTCGGTCGAGCCGAGGCGTTTGTTCATGACGGCTCCTGTGGGAAAACGTGCCGGGCGACGCGATCGTCGCCCGGCAAACCGGTCGGTCAGTCGCGGATGCGCTTGCCGGTGTTCTCCAGCGCGCGGCCGGTGGCGTCGGCGGCGCGGTCACCCGCAGCGGCGGCATCGTCGGCCGCGTTGTCGAGGGCCGCACCGGTCTTGTCGGCGGCGCGATCGATCGCGACACCGGCATTGTCGACGCTGCGCTCTGCCGAGTTCAGCGCGCGATCGGTCGCTGCGTCGACGTCGGCGGTCGCGTTCTCGGTGGTGGCGGCGGTATCGGCAGCGATCGCGTTGGCGGCCTCCGACGTCTCATTCTGCGCATTCTGGCTGCAGGCGGCGAGCATGGCGACAGCGGCCAGGGCCGGCACGACGAACTTCTTCATTGCGTTTCTCCCGTTGCGGCGACCCCAAGGGGGGATCATCGCGAACCGTAACGCTACCGAAAGCAATCGGGTCCAGCCAACCAGTTCGATTGACCGCATATAAAGATTTCTTTATATGATGATCCATGATCGATCCGCTCGACATCTTCGGTGCGCTGGGCGACGCCAGCCGTCTGCGAATCCTGGCGCTGTTGCGGCGGATGGAGTTGTCGGTCGGCGAACTGGCCCAGGTATTGGGGCAGAGCCAGCCACGGGTATCGCGGCATGTGAAGATCCTGTGTGATGCCGGTCTGGCGGAGCGCCGCAAGGAAGGCAGCTGGGTGTTCGTCGCGCTGGGGCGGCCGGAGGTAGTGGGGCCGATCGCTGCCACGCTCGACGGCTGGAGCGCGGGACAGCCGGATCACTGGGCGGTGGCGGACGCGGCGCGGCTGGCGGCGGTGCGCGCCGATCGGGCGGCGTCGGCGGCGGCGTGGTTCGAGGCGCATGCCGGCGAATGGGACGCGATCCGCTCGCTCCATGTCGCCGAGAGTGAGGTCGAGGCGGCGATGGCGGCGGTGCTGGGGCCCGCTCCGCTGGGCACGTTGATCGATATCGGTACGGGTACGGGGCGGATGCTGGAGCTGTTCGGCGCACGGGCGGACGCGGCACTGGGGATCGATCGATCCTCGGAGATGCTGCGGCTGGCGCGCGCCAAGCTGGCCGGCGCCGCCAATACGGAATTACGGCAGGCGGATATCAATGCACTGCCGATGACGGATGGTGCCGCCGATGTGGCGATCATCCATAACGTACTGCATTTCGCACAGCAGCCCGGTGCCGCGATCGCGGAGGCGGCACGGGTGCTGGCCGGCGGCGGGCGATTGCTGATCGTCGATTTCGCCGCTCACGACCGCGAGGAACTGCGCACGCAGGACGCGCATGTCCGGCTGGGCTTCGCCGACGAACAGGTCGCGGGCTGGGCGGAGGCGGCGGGGCTGCGGATCGCGCGGGTGGAAACGCTGGGCGGCGGCGAACTGACGGTGAAATTGTGGCTGGCGCGGAAATTTGCGCCGGCCCTGCACGAGGTGAAGGCGGCATGACGATTTCGGTGGACCAGCTGGCGGAGGCGCGATGCGCGCTGGAATCGCCCCTTTACGCCGATGTCGGCGGTGATCTGGATGTGAGTTTCGAGTTCTTTCCGCCCAAGAACGAGAAGATGGACGAGCAATTGTGGGATGCGGTGCGGACATTGGAGCCGCTCGGCCCCCGGTTCGTCTCGGTCACCTATGGCGCGGGCGGCACGACGCGGGAACGGACGCACGCCACGGTCGCGCGCATCCAGCGCGAGACGTCGCTGGCGGCGGCGGCGCATTTGACCTGCGTCGAGGCGACCCGCGCGGAGATCGATCAGGTCGCCGAGGAATATTGGGCGGCAGGCGTCCGCCACATCGTCGCGCTGCGTGGCGATTCGCCCAGTGGTGGCGGAAAATTCGTCAGCCATCCCGGCGGGTACGAGAATGCGGCGGCACTGGTCGCGGGATTGAAGCGACTGCACCCGTTCGAGATTTCGGTCGCGGCCTATCCGGAGTCGCACCCCGATTCGGCGGATGCCGCCGCCGATCTCGATAATCTGCGCCGCAAGCTGGACGCGGGCGCGACGCGCGCGATCACCCAGTTCTTCTTCGAGCCGGAGACGTTCTTCCGCTACCGTGACCAAGTCGCAGCGGCCGGGATCGATGCGGAGATCGTGCCGGGGATCATGCCGGTGATGAACTTCGCCAGCGTCCGTCGCATGTCCGCGATGTGCGGCACCGCAGTGCCGGCATGGATGGAACGGCTGTTCGACGGGCTGGACGCGCATCCCGCCGCACGCCAGCTGGTGGCGGCGACGGTGGCGGCGGAACTGTCACGCCGGTTATATGCGGGGGGATGCAAGCAGTTGCATTTCTACACGCTCAACCGGGCCGAACTGGCCTATGCGATCTGCCATCTGCTCGGGGTTCGGCCAAAGGCCGGCGCCGAGGCGGTGGCGGCGTGAGCGGCGAGGTACAGGACATGACGGCACGCGAGAAGCTGCAGGCCGAGGCGGCGAAGCGCATCCTCATCACCGATGGCGCCTTCGGCACGGAAATCCAGAACTGGAAATTGTCCGAGGCGGACTATGCCGGCGATCTGGGACTGGACCACGACCAGAAGGGCAATAACGACATCCTGGCACTCACCAAGCCGGAGGTGCCGGAATCGATCCACCGCGCCTATTTCGCGGCGGGGGCGGATATCGCGGAGACCAACACCTTCTCCGCCAACCGGATCAGCCAGGCCGATTATGGCGCAGAGCATCTGGTGCGCGAGATCAATGTCGAAAGCGCGCGGATGGCCCGCCGCGTCGCCGACGAGTTCGCGGCGAAGGATGGCCGCCCGCGCTTTATCGCCGGCGCGATCGGACCGACCAACAAGACGCTGTCGCTGTCGCCCGACGTCAACGATCCCGGTTATCGCGAGATCGACTTCGATTACCTGAAAGGCGTGTACCGCGAACAGATCGACGCGCTGGTCGAAGGCGGGGTGGACTTCATCCTGATCGAGACGATCTTCGACACGCTGAACGCGAAGGCGGGGATCATGGCGACGCTGGACGCCGCGCACGATCTGGGCCGCGACCTGCCGCTGATGCTGTCGATGACGCTGACCGACCTGTCGGGCCGTAATTTGTCGGGGCATACGGTGGAAGCGTTCTGGCATGCGGTGCGCCATGCGAAGCCGGTGACTATCGGGCTGAACTGCTCGTTTGGTGCGGAGCAGCTCCGCCCGCACGTGAAGACGCTGAGCGAGACGTGCGACACGCTCATCATGATCTATCCCAATGCCGGCCTGCCCAACGAACTGGGCGCGTATGACGAGGAACCGGCGACCACCGCCGGGCTGGTTGGCGAATGGGCCGTCGCGGGGCAGGTCAATGTGCTGGGCGGGTGCTGCGGATCGACGCCCGCGCACATCGCGGCGATGGCGCAGAAAGTACGCGGCCTGCCGCCGCGCGCGGTGCCGGTGCCGCCGGTGCAGACGCGGCTGGCCGGTCTCGAACCCTTCACGATGGCGGCATGACCCCCTTTCAGATCATCGCCCGGCTGAACGCGGCGCGTATTCATCATTCGATCACCAGCATCCGCGACGATGCGATCATGATCGATGCCGCCCTGCCGGGCGAACGCTGGGAAATCGAGGTGTTCGAGGACGGGCATGTCGAGATCGAACGCTACCGCTCGGATGGCGAGATCGCCGACGAAGCGGCGCTCACCGAACTTTTTGCTGGTTTCCCGGACGCCTCATGACCACCACATCCTCCGCCACCCAGTTCGTCAATATCGGCGAACGCACCAACGTCACCGGATCGGCGGCGTTCAAGAAGATGGTGATGGCCGGCGACTATGCGCGCGCTGTCGAGGTCGCGCGCCAGCAGGTCGAGAACGGTGCGCAGGTGGTCGACATCAACATGGACGAGGGGCTGCTCGACGCGCACCACGCCATGACGACCTTCCTGAAGCTGATCGCCGCCGAACCCGATATCGCGCGGGTGCCGTTCATGATCGACAGTTCCAAGTGGAGCGTGATCGAGGCGGGGCTGAAATGCGTCAGCGGCAAGCCGATCGTCAATTCGATCAGCATGAAGGAGGGCGAGGAGCAGTTTCTCGACCATGCCCGCAAGTGCATGAACTACGGCGCCGCCGTGGTGGTGATGGCGTTCGACGAGGTGGGGCAGGCGGACACGCAGGCACGCAAGGTCGAGATTTGTGCCCGCGCCTATGACCTGCTGATGGGGATCGGCTTTCCGCCCGAGGACATCATCTTCGATCCCAACATCTTCGCGGTGGCGACGGGGATCGAGGAGCATAACAATTATGCGGTCGATTTCATCGAGGCGGTGAAGGAGATCAAGGTCCGCTGCCCGCACGTCCACATCTCGGGCGGGCTGTCCAACCTGTCCTTCTCGTTCCGCGGCAACGAGCCGGTGCGCCGGGCGATGCATTCGATCTTCCTCTACCATGCGATCCCGGCGGGGATGGATATGGGGATCGTCAACGCCGGCCAGCTGGACGTGTACGACGCGATCGATCCCGAACTGCGCACCGCGTGCGAGGATGTGATCCTGAACCGCGATCCGGAGGCGGGGGACCGGCTGGTCGCGCTGGCCGAAAAATATCGCGGCACCGATGCCGTTGCCGAGAAACAGGCGGCGGAATGGCGCAGCCTGCCGGTGAACAAGCGGCTGGAATATGCGCTGGTCAAGGGCATCGACCTGCACGTCGTCGAGGATACGGAGGAATGCCGGCAGCTGTTCCCCCGCCCGATCGAGGTGATCGAGGGGCCGTTGATGGACGGGATGAACGTGGTCGGCGACCTGTTCGGATCAGGCAAGATGTTCCTGCCGCAGGTCGTGAAATCGGCGCGGGTGATGAAGAAGGCGGTGGCGCACCTGCTGCCCTTCATCGAGGCGTCGAAGGAACCGGGTGCCAAGGGCAAGGGCAAGATCATCATGGCGACCGTGAAGGGCGACGTGCATGATATCGGCAAGAACATCGTCGGAGTCGTGCTCCAGTGCAACGGCTTCGACGTGGTCGATCTGGGCGTGATGGTGCCATGGTCGAAGATCATCGCGGCCGCGAACGAGAATGATGCCGACATGATCGGCCTGTCGGGGCTCATCACGCCGTCGCTGGACGAGATGGTGACCGTCGCCGAGGAAATGAAGCGCGCCGGCATGACGATGCCGCTGCTGATCGGCGGCGCGACGACATCGAAGGTGCATACCGCGCTGCGCATCTCGCCGGCCTATGACGGTCCGATCGTCCATGTCCTCGACGCCAGCCGCGCGGTGGGCGTCGCGACGACGCTGGTCAGCGATACGCAGCGCGACGCCTATGTCGCCAGCGTCGCCGACGATTACGAGAAGGTGCGGATCGCGCGGGCCAGCAAGGGACAGAACGATCTGTTGCCGCTGGCCGAGGCGCGCGCGCGCGGGCTGACCGTCGATATGGCGTTGAAGGCACCGCCGGTGGCACGGCCGGGCTTGCACCGGTTCGACGACTGGGACCTTGCCGACCTGCGCGGCTATATCGACTGGACGCCGTTCTTCCGCGCATGGGAACTCGCCGGCAATTTCCCGGCGATCCTGACCGACGAGGTCGTCGGCGAAAGCGCGACCGGGCTGTACGAAGATGCGCAGGTGATGCTGGACCGGATCATCGCCGAGAAGTGGCTGACGGCCAGGGGCGTGGCCGGACTATGGCCGTGCCATCGGCATGACGACGACGTCTGGGTCTATACGCAGCACCGTGAGGCGCATCGCAGCCCCGACGGCGCGAGTATTCCCGAGGGGTTTCACATCCCCAACCTCGACCGGACGCAGGAAGCGACCGTGCGGCTGCCGTTTCTGCGCCAGCAGATCGCCAAGCGCGAAGGCCGCGCGAACATGTGCCTTGCCGATTTCATCGATCCCGCCGGCGACTGGATGGGCGGCTTCGCGGTCGGCATCCACGGCATCGACGCGCATATCGCGCGGTTCAAGGCGGACAACGACGACTATAACGACATCCTGCTGAAGGCGTTGGCGGATCGTCTGGCGGAGGCATTCGCGGAACGGCTGCACGCGCATGTCCGCACCGACCTGTGGGGCTATGCGCCGGGCGAGCAACTGACCAACGAGGCGATGGTTCGCGAGCAGTATCGCGGGATTCGGCCGGCGCCCGGATATCCGGCGTGCCCGGAACATTCGCTCAAGCGAACGCTGTTCGACATGCTGGATGCCGAGGCGAACACGGGTCTTGAGCTGACCGACAGTTTCGCGATGCTGCCCACCGCGGCGGTATCGGGACTCTATTTCGGTCATGCCCAGGCAGAGTATTTCGGCGTCGCGCGGATCGGCCAGGATCAGGTCGAAGATTATGCCACCCGCCGCGGGGTGGACATGGCGACGGCGACGCGGTGGCTGCGGCCCAATCTGGACTGACAGCCCCTGGTCGCGGTGTCCGGTTACAATCCTTCGCCGATCCAGTGGCTGTTCGACAGGCGCCGCGACAGGTCGGCGCATTGACGGCGAATATCGGGCACTGCCACGATTTCCCAAAAGCTGCCGCGGGTCATCGGCCCGACGCAGTAAAGATCTGTTTGGGCCTGCCCGCTGCGATCGATCACGCGCGAACCGTCGTCGACGTCGATCCCCAGCCGCAGGGCATCGGGCCTGACCATGCCGTCCGCAACGAGCTGGCGCAACAATGGTTCGGTGGTGCGCAGCACGTCTCCCTGCGGGCCGGTGCAGTTGACGATGCGGCTGGCGATGGTGTCGCACGAATCGTGATCGCCGCGTGGTCGCCAGCGGATCAGCGCGCTCTGCGGGTGGGGATCGACCGTGGTAATCTTGCCGGCGGCGAAACGCAGGCGGCCATCCGTCACCATCGCGTCGATCCGCTCCGCCACCGCCGGGGCCAGCCGGTGGCGGTGAACATCCCAGAAGGGGCGGCAATGTCGCAGGAAACGGCCGCGTGTGGCCGCGTCGGCCCGCGCCCACCAGCGCTGCGTCACCGGCCGCAGCGTGTCGACCGCCGCCCGCCAGCCGAGCGTCGCGGCATCGGTACGCAGCCGGCCGACCAGCGCGGACAGCGGCATGTCGGGTGTCTCCGTCCAGCCGGGGGCGGGCGGGGTGCCATCGACATGACGGCGCGGCGCGAGACCGCGGCGGGACAGGGCGAGGATAGGGCCTTCGAACCCGACCGCATCGAGCCGTAGCGCGATATCGATCGCGGTCAGACCGGAGCCGACCAGCACGACCCGGTCCCGGCGCGTCAGGCCCGTCGCCGGCTCCTGCGCCCAAGGGTCGTCGATATAGACGCCTGCGGCCAGGGCGGCGGGATCGATACCGGGTGGCGCGTGCGGCGGCAGATTGCCGAGCGTAAGCACGACGGCATCCGCCGCCAGCGTGTCACCCTTCGCCAGTGTGACCCGCGCGGTGCCGGCAAGGCGGTCGATGGCGTGAACTTCACCCGACAGGATCGTCAGTCGATCGCCCGCGGCAGCCCGCACCGTGGCCAGGGTTTCACGCAGATAGGCGCCATAGGTTTCACGCGCGACAAAGTCCGCCGGCGCGGCATCGGCGCGGTCGCGGCCCCAACGGGCGAAGTGGTCGGGATCCTCGGGAAACGCGCTCATCGCCGCGGCCCGCACGTTGAGCAACTGGCCGGGATGGGCGGCGCCATAGGCGATACCGCGACCGAGCCGCTCCGGCGCCCGTTCGACCAGCGTCGTGCGGGGACCACCGAAACGGAACAGGTTGATCGCCATCAGGGCGCCGCTGAAGCCACCGCCGACGATCACGACATGGCTGTTCGCATCCAGCCAGCCATGCCCGCCGTGGCGGGCGGCACGATCAGAGCCGGGCAATGCGCGCGCGTGCCCGGTTCACGTCCTGCTCGACGATCTGACCCGTCAGTCGCAGGAACAGTTGCTGCGCCTGCCGCCACGCGACCGGCCGATCCGCGCGTCGCCGCTCGCGCCCGTTGACGATGAGGCGGCTGCCCCAATCGTCCGCCGCTACGCCGACCGCCGCGCCGTCCGGCTGGATCACGAGCGAGGGGAAGGGCAGGCGGGTCCGTGGCGAATCGAACAAGGCGCGATGGTCGCCACGTCCCGGATCGAGCAGGATCGCGCCGGCGATCCGCGCCACATAGTCGCTGGGCGACAACCGCGCCCACCATGCGCTCGCCGCGCAGCCAAGTCCGTCGGCGACCAGCAGCACCGCCCGATCCGCGCCGCGCACGGCATCGTCCAGCTTTGCCGCCCAGCGGGTGCGATCCGCCACCGATCGCACGTCGAGCGGCACGGCATCGCCGCCGCTCGCCGGCCAACCGAACATCGCCTGCCACGCGGGCGCCGGCGTCGCCGCGCCGAACACCGTCACGATCGAGAAGCGATCGGTGTCCATGCCGTCCATCAAGGTGCCATTTATCGTGACCAGTGCCGTCATCATGATCCCCCGTGCAGAGCGACAGGATAACGCACGGCCCGGTGCCGGGTCCAACGCCGCCGTCGGTAATACGATGGCCGGTGGCGTTCGCGGGCCGGAGCCATGTCGCAGCCAATCTATCCCGGTCGACAGCTTTTCTTTCAATCCCCATCGTTTTGATGGGATATGATGGCCGATATGGGACGAAGCCGAAAGGCCCGGGCCCGCCGGATCATCAACAAGGGACATATTCATGAAGCCGATCGTCGCCGCCACTCTCACCCTCGCCGCCGCCTTGTCGCTGGGCGCCTGCTCCAAGCCCGAACCGACGACGACCGTCGCGGACAACGAACTGACGTTGAACGAGGGTGATTTCCCGGCCGAGGGCAATCTTGGCGAGGTCGAGGGCAATTCGACGCTTGGCTTCGACAACTCGCTGGGTAACGCCGATGCGGGCCTCGGGAACGAGGCGATCGCGAACGAGGGTGCGCTGCTCAACGGCAATTGACGACCTTGCCGCCGCCTTCCGGGGCGGCAGCCACGTGACGCGCCAGGTTGCTCCCTAGGCGTCAACCTCGAACCCGGCAGTCCGCTGCCGGGTTATTTTTTGCGTTCGACGGGGCGGGGAATGGCACATGGAAGCGCCTGAACACGGGATATTGGAGGCCCGACCGGGAATCGAACCCGGGTGCAAGGATTTGCAGTCCTCTGCGTCACCACTCCGCCATCGGGCCTCGATCGCGTGGAGGCGGCGCCAATGGGGGGTTTTGGCGGCGCGGTCAACCGCCTGTTAAGGGCGGGTGGCGCAATCCCTGAAAATAGGCATCGCTATCACCTCGACCGGTGGCGAATTATCTGTCGGTGGCGAAGGCGCGGCATTGGTGCTTGGCGTGCTTCGGCAGGCGCGGTAGATGATAGGGACAACTAGTGTATTGCATGGGTAAGACGCTCGTGCCAGAAGGTCAGGGATGACGACGATCAGCACCTCCGCAGCCGCCGATACCGCGGTCTTCCGCCAGGCGATGGTGGCGAGCCAGCTCCGCCCCAACGACGTCAATGATGCCCGCGTGGTCACCGCGATGGCGACTATTGCCCGCGAGGATTTCGTGCCGGGCACCGCACCCGACCTCGCCTATCGCGATCGGGCGCTGCCGCTAGGCGGCGGACGCTTCCAGAACCCGCCGCTCGCTACCGCGCGACTGCTGACCGAAGCGGAGATCGTGCGCGAGGATCGCGTGCTGCTGATCGGTGCCGCAACGGGTTATACCGCCACGATCCTGGCGCAACTCGGCGCGCGGGTGACGGCGGTGGAAAGCGATCCGGCGCTGGTCGCGATCGCGCGGGCGACATTGGCCGATGTTCCCGGCGTAGAGCTGGTCGAGGGAGCAATGGCGGCAGGACATCCAGCCGGTGCGCCTTACGATGTGCTGCTGATCGACGGCGCGATCGACGAACTGCCGACCGCGTTGCTGGAGCAGCTGCGCGTCGATGGCCGGATCGCGATGGGCATCGCGCAGAACGGGGTGACCCGACTCGCGGTCGGGCGGCGGACGGCAGGTGGTCATGCCGCCGTTCCTTTCGCGGATAGTGAGTGTGTGGTCCTGCCGGGCTTTCTGCGCCCCGCCGCATTTCGCTTCTGATCCGATGATTCCCCGCCGGTTCCGGGCTGCCGCGGTTGGCGGCATCATGCTTATTGCCGCGCCCGCCTCGGCAGACACGCTGCGCGAGGCATTGGCGCGCGCCTATGCCAGCAACCCGACCCTGACCGGGCAGCGGGCGGCCCTGCGCGCGACGGACGAGAACGTGCCGATCGCACGAGCAAGCGGTTTGCCCGGCGTCAATCTGACCGGGCAGTTCAACGAGAATGCGGTGCAGGCGTCGAACGCCTTCTTCAATCCGGAGCGATCGGCGACCGGCATTGCGCAATTGTCGGTGCCGCTGTTTCAGGGCGGGGCGGTCCGCAATGGCGTCCGTGCCGCCGAATCGCGGGTCGAGGCAGGACGCGCCAATCTGCGCGGGACCGAGGCGAACCTGTTCACCAATGTCGTCGGCTCGTACATGAACGTGATCCGCGACGAGGCTATCGTCGGGCTCAATACGCAGAACGTGCGCGTGCTGGAAACGAACCTGAATGCCAGTCGCGACCGGTTTCAGGTCGGCGATCTGACCCGAACCGATGTTGCCCAGTCGGAGGCGCGGCTGGCACAGGCCCGTGCGCAACTTCAGTCGGCGCAGGCGCAGCTGGTTTCAAGCCGCGAGAATTACCTGAATTTCGTCGGCGCACCGCCGGGTGTGCTGGAAGAGCCGCCGACGCTGCCCAATCTGCCGGCTACCCCGGACGCCGCCGTGGTGGAGGCGTTGCAGAGCAACCCCCAGATTCTGGCCGCGCAGAAGGTGCGCGATGCCAGCCGCTTCGATGTCGGAGTGGCACGTGCCAACCGGTTGCCGCGGGTATCCGCCGTCGCGCAGGGCAATTACTTTAATTATCTGGGATCAGCGCCCGCATCAGCTACCGGGATCGCCCAACCCAATTCGCAGCGGACCGCGACCACCGGGCTGCAACTGACGCTGCCATTGTTCCAGGGCGGGCGCCCCGCCGCGCAGGTGCGTCAGGCGCAGGCGCTGCAAAGCCAGGCGATCGAGAACGTCACGGCCATCGAACGCAATGTGATCGCGCAGGCCCGTTCCGCCTATGCGATCTGGCGATCGTCCCTGGAGGTGATCGCGTCGTCCGAGACGGCGGTCAATGCCAACAAGCTGTCGCTGGAAGGGGTACGTGCCGAGAACAGCGTCGGTACGCGGACGATCCTCGACATTCTCAACGCCGAACAGGAACTGCTGAACAGCCAGGTCACGCTCGTCAGCGCGCGGCGGGATGCCTATGTGGCCGGGTTCGCCCTGCTCGCTGCGATGGGCGATGCGGAGGCGCGCGACCTGGGGCTGGAGGGTGGCGCGCTATATGACCCGACGCTCAACTATCGTCGGGTCCGCCACAGCATCAACGATTTCGACAGCGATCCGGAGCCGGTGCCGGTCGGAACGTCCACCGCAGGCAGCCCCGCGCAGAATGCCCGCGTCGTCCGTCCGCAGGATCCGTTGCTCAAGACGGATGTTGACAGGACCCCGGCGTTGACGACAGGTGCGGCCTCACCAAACCGCCAATAAGACGGCTTGTACAGGACTTAGCTGGAATGGGTGACATCAGCGCGGAACCGTCGATGGAAGAGATTCTGTCGTCCATCAAGCGGATCATGGCCGAGGAGGGCGAAGGGCCAGTGCGATCGCGACGCCCGGCGCGTCCGATCGCGACGACGGCATCGTCCGTGTCCTATGACGATGAAGGCGACTCGATCCTCGAACTCGACGACCCGATCGCACCGATGCCGCGTATCACGCCCGAGCCCGTGGTTGCGCCTCGTCCGATGATCATGGCTTCCACCCCCCGTCATGAACCGGTGGCGGAAGAAGCCGACGAGCCGGTACCGGCGCCACCGCCACCGCGCCCGGCAGTGTCCGAGCCCGATGCCGACGCGGTAGAGCCGCTTGTGTCTGACCGGGCGGCGACGGCGAGCCGGCAAGCGATCGACCAGTTGACCCGTACCCTGAGTGCCGCGGCGCCCGCGGCCACGCCGGCCGGTGCGCCCACGGCGGACGCCAGCCTGGAAGGGCTGGTGCGGGAGATGCTGCGCCCGATGCTGCGCGACTGGCTCGACAGCCGGTTGCCGGCGATCGTCGAACAGCATGTAGCGGCCGAAATTGCACGTATTACCGGCAGCCGCTGATGTAGTTTATCGCGGCGGGGAACGGGCGTCGCCGTGTCCGGTTGATGGCGGCATGAACGATCATGTTACACCGACCGCCGAATTCGAGGCCGGTACCACGGCGCCGTCGCGGATCAACGATGTCCGTCCTCCGCACGATGCACCGAGCGATATCTTCTTCGCGGCGGTGAAGACCACGCGGATGCCGATGATCGTCACCGATCCGCATCAGCCTGACAATCCGATCATCTTCTGCAACGACGCCTTCACGTTCATGACCGGCTATGCCGAGCATGAGATCCTCGGCAGCAATTGTCGATTCCTGCAAGGTCCGGAAACCGACCGCGAAATGATCGCGCAGGTTCGCGCCGCGGTCGAAAAGCGGGAAGAGGTGGCGGTCGAAGTTCTGAACTATCGCAAGAACGGATCGACGTTCTGGAACGCGCTGTTCGTGTCGCCCGTCCTCGATCAGGCCGGCAATCTTCTGTATTTCTTCGCATCGCAGCTCGACATCTCCCGCCGTCGCGAGGCCGAGGAGGCACTGCACGAGGCACAGAAGATGGAGGCGGTCGGCAAGCTGACCGGCGGCATCGCCCATGATTTCAACAATCTGTTGCAGGTCATCCTGGGTTATGTCGATATTCTGGAAGCGCGCGTCGCCCCGGATGATCGCTCTGCGAGACGTGCGGTGGAGGCGATCGCCACCTCCGCCAATCGCGGTGCGATGCTGACCCAGCAACTGCTGGCCTTCGCGCGCAAGCAGGAGTTGCGGGATCGGCTGCTCAACTTCAACTCGCTGATTGGGGATTTCCGGCCGATCATCGATCGCACGGCGGGGGAGGGCGCCACCGTCCGCCGGCAGCTCGACGACAATCTGTGGAATTGTCGCATCGATCCGGTGCAGGCGGAAATGGCGCTGCTCAACATCATCGGCAACGCACGCGACGCGGCGGGGGGCACCGGCACGATTACGCTGACGACCCGCAACGCCGTGCTGCCGGGGGACGAGGCGGATATTCCGCCTCGGCTGGATGCGGGTGAATATGTCGTGGTGACGGTGACGGATGACGGGCCGGGCATGGATGCCGCCGTTCTCGACAAGGTCTTCGATCCGTTCTTCACGACCAAGGAAGTGGGCAAGGGCACCGGGTTGGGCCTTGCGATGGTATATGGCTTCATGCGCCAGTCCGGTGGACTTGCGACCGCGCGCAACGGCGAGAATAGCGGGGCGATATTTTCGCTCTACTTCCCACGCGCCAGTGGCTCCGTCGCATCGCGGCCCACGGCGTCGCCTGCGCGCGATGCCGGCGGACGCGAGCGGGTGCTGATGGTGGAGGATCAGCCTGAGGTCGGCGAACTGGGACGCGAGATGCTGCGTGATCTGGGCTATGACGTGACGCTGTGCAGCAGTGGACGGGCCGCGCTGGATGCGATGCAGGCCGACCGGGATTATCAGCTGCTGTTCACCGATATCCTGATGCCGGGCGGCATGAACGGCGTCGCGCTGGCCAATGCGATCAAGCGCGATTACCCCCATACCGCGGTGCTGCTGACCACCGGTTTCGCCGACGAGGCGATCGACGAGGGTGCGCGGTCCTACGAACTGATCCGCAAGCCCTATCGCCGGGCCGAACTGAACGAACGTATCCGGCAGGTGCTCGACAAGCCCGGCGCGCGCACCTGATCGTTTGACCGGCGTACGGGATTGGTCGGGGGCTTTGATCCGGCCCGCGGCTGTTCTAGCACTATCCGTCATGAAGCATCTTTTCCTGATCGGGGCGGCCCTTGCCGCGAGCCCCGCCGCCGCCCGCCAGTTGACGATCGACGACGTGACGATGCTGTCGCGGATCGGCGCGCCGGTCGCCTCGAGGGACGGGCACTGGCTGGTCTGGGCGCAGCGCGAAACCGATCTGGCGCAGGACCGGGGACGCTACGACCTCTGGCGGCTCGACCTGACCAGACGGGGCGCCGCGCCGGAAAAACTGGTCGCCGAACCCGATGTCGACGAGAACGATCCGCAGATCGTCGGCGACACGGTGTATTTCACCTCCAACAAGGGTGGCGGTGACGGCGCCGTATGGGCAGTACCGGTGACCGGTGGCGCGCCACGGGCGATCACTGCATTCGGCGGCGGGTTCAACGGGTTCAGGGTATCGCCCGACGCCAGTCGCCTGGTGATCTGGGCGAATCGCCGGCCGGGGGCACCCAGCCTGGCACCGGCGGTGGCGAAAAAAGCCGCCGGTGCGGGCAGCGGCCGCACCTATGACCAGTTGTTCGTCCGCCATTGGGACACATGGGCGGATGGCACCCGGTCGCAACTGTTCGTCCTGCCGCTGACGGCGCAGAGCGCGATCGGCGATGGTGTCGCGATCGGCGGTACGCTGGTCGGGGATACGCCGTCCAAGCCATTCGGCGGGGCTGAAGAGGTGGCATGGAGCCCTGACAGCCGCACCGTCTATTTCGCGCTGCGGGAAGCGGGGCGGATCGAGGCGACCTCGACCAATCTCGATATCTTTGCGGCGTCGGCCGATGGATCGGGTGCGCCGGTCAACCTGACCGAGGCGAACGACGCGACCGACACGCTGCCCGCAGTATCGCCGGATGGAAGTCGCCTCGCCTATGTCGCGATGAAACGTCCCGGCTACGAAGCGGATCGACAGGTGTTGATGATCCGCGACCTCGCCACGGGGCAGGTGCGCGCGGTGACCGAAGGGTGGGACCGGTCGATCGCATCGATCGCCTGGGCGCCCGACGGCCGGTCGCTGTACGTCACCGCCGACGATGTTCAGGAAACGCCGCTGTTCCGGGTCGATGCCGCCGGCGGCCGGGTGACGCGGCTGACCGGTGAGGGGCATGTCAGCGCGGTCGCGATATTGCCGAAAGGCGCGATTATCGCCCTGAACAGCCTGACCGCGCCGGACGATTACTACCGGGTCACCCGTCCCGGGCGGGCCGACCGGCTGACCAACGTGAATGCCGCGAAGCTGGCGGGCATCGATATGCCGACCGTGTCACGCTTTTCGTTCACCGGTGCCAATAACGACATCGTCCATGGCTATGTCGTGCGCCCGGCGGGCCGCAGCGGCAAGGTGCCGATCGCGTACATGGTGCATGGCGGGCCGCAGGGGTCGAGCAACAACAGCTGGTCCTATCGCTGGAATCCCGCCGTCTTCGCAGGGGCGGGACACGGTCTGGTCGCGGTCGATTTCCACGGATCGACCGGATACGGGCAGGGTTTCACCGATGCGATCCGCAACAATTGGGGCGGCTGGCCACTGGAGGACCTGCAAAAGGGGCTCGCCGCCGCAATCGCGAAGCATGACTGGCTGGATGCCGACCGTGCCTGTGCGCTCGGTGCGTCATATGGTGGCTATATGATGAACTGGATCGAGGGAATGTGGCCCGACCGGTTCAAGTGCATCGTCCAGCATGACGGCGTGTTCGATGCGCGCGCGATGGCTTACGAAACCGAGGAGCTGTGGTTCGACGAGTGGGAACATGGCGGCAAGACCTACTATCAGGACCCACAGGCGTTCGAGAAATGGAATCCGGTGAACCTCGTCGACCGGTGGAAGACGCCGATGCTGGTCATCACCAGCGAGAAGGATTTCCGTATCCCCTATACGCAGGGGCTGGCGGCGTTCACGGCGCTACAACGCCGCGACGTGGCGTCTCGCCTGCTGGTATTTCCCAACGAGAATCACTGGGTGATGAAGCTGAAGAACTCGCGGCAATGGTATGGCGAGGTGCTGGGCTGGATGGACCAGTGGACACGTCAACCCTGAAGGGGTGACGAAACGGGGGCAGCGCGGCTAAGGGTTCGCGTATGACCGAGCTTCCCAAGACCTTCGACCCCGCCGCCATCGAACGCCACTGGTACGCGCACTGGGAGGCGAACGGCCTGTTCCGTCCCGACCGGCCGGGGGCAGAGCCATGGACGATCGTCAACCCGCCACCCAATGTGACGGGCAGCCTGCATATCGGCCACGCGCTCGACAACACGTTGCAGGATATCCTGACCCGTCATGCCCGGTTGAAGGGCAAGGATGCGATGTGGGTGGTCGGCACCGACCATGCCGGGATCGCCACGCAGATGGTGGTCGAGCGCAATCTGGCGAAGGAGGGCGTGAAGCGCACCGAACTGGGCCGCGAAGTGTTTATCGACAAGGTGTGGGCGTGGAAGGCGGAGTCGGGGGGACAGATTACCCGGCAGTTGCGCCGGCTGGGCTGTTCGATGGACTGGTCCAACGAACGCTTCACGATGGACGAGGGTTTTTCGGCGGCAGTTATCAAGGTGTTCGTCGAACTGCACCGGCGGGGCCTGCTCTACCGCGACAAGCGGCTGGTGAACTGGGATGCCGGGCTGGGCACGGCGATCAGCGACCTGGAGGTCGAGACGCGCGAGGTGCAGGGCAAGTTCTGGCACCTGACCTACCCGCTGGCGGACGGCAGCGGCACGATCTCGGTCGCGACGACCCGGCCAGAGACGATGCTGGCCGACATGGCGGTGGCGGTGAACCCGGCGGACGAACGCTACACCGCGCTGATCGGAGCGCAGGTGCGCCTGCCGATCACCGGCCGGCTGATCCCGATCGTCGCCGACGACCATGCCGATCCGGCACTGGGGTCGGGCGCGGTAAAGATCACGCCGGGGCATGACTTCAACGACTTCGAGGTCGGCCGTCGCGCCGGGATCGAAGCGCGCGACATGCTCAACATGCTGGATGCCAAGGCGCGGATCGTCGATTGCGGCGGCGTGCCCGCCAATCTGATCGGGCTTGACCGGTTCGAGGCGCGGACCCGCATCATTGCGATGCTGGACGAGGCCGGGGTACTGGAACGGGTCGAGGATCGGGTAATCCAGACGCCGTATGGCGACCGGTCCGGCGTGGTGATCGAGCCCTGGCTGACCGACCAATGGTATGTCGATGCCAAGACGCTGGCCGCCCCCGCGATCGAAGCGGTGCGCAGCGGCGCGATCCGGCTGGTGCCGAAGACGTGGGAGAAGACCTTCTTTAACTGGATGGAGAACATCCAGCCTTGGTGCGTATCGCGCCAGCTATGGTGGGGGCACCAGATCCCGGCATGGTTCGCCGACGATGGCCGCATTTTCGTCGCCGAAACCGAAGCCGAGGCGCAGGCGGAAGCGGGGGAGGGCGTCGTCCTGACCCGCGATCCCGACGTGCTGGATACCTGGTTTTCCTCCGCGCTCTGGCCATTCGCGACGCTGGGCTGGCCGGAGAATGGCGACCCGACGCTTGGCCACCGCTATCCCAATGACGTGTTGATCTCGGGATTCGACATCCTGTTCTTCTGGAATGCCCGGATGATGATGCAGGGCATCGAGTTCATGGGCGATGTGCCCTTCAAGACGCTGTATCTTCATGGCCTCGTCCGGGCGGCGGATGGTGCGAAGATGTCGAAGTCGAAGGGCAATACCGTCGATCCGCTGGGGTTGATCGACAAATACGGCGCCGATGCGCTGCGCTTCTTCATGGCGGCGATGGAAAGCCAGGGCCGCGACATCAAGATGGATGAGAAGCGGGTCGAGGGCTATCGCAACTTCGCGACCAAGCTGTGGAACGCCTGCCGCTTCGCTCAAGGATATGGCATCGGCGGTTCGTCCTCGCTGGAACCGCCTGTCGCCACCCAGGCGGTGAACCAGTGGATCATCGCCGAATGCGTGGCGACGGTGCAGGCGGTCGATCTCGCGCTGGCCGAATACCGGTTCGATGCCGCCGCGAATGCGATCTACCAGTTCGTCTGGAGCCGGTTCTGCGACTGGTATCTCGAACTCATCAAGCCGGTCTCGAACAGGGTCGAGGGGGCGGTGTCGACCGCGGACGAACGGGGCCGGATCGATGACGAGACGCGTGCGGTCGCCGGCTGGACGCTCGACCAGATCCTCATGCTGCTTCACCCGTTCATGCCGTTCATCACCGAGGAACTGTGGCACGGTCTGGCGCCGCGAACGCACGACCTGATCGTTGGGCAGTGGCCGATGCCCGATGCGCGTGCGCTGAATCCGGAAGCGAGCAAAGAGGTCGACTGGCTGATCCGTCTCGTTTCGGAAATCCGGGCGGCGCGTACCGAACTGAACGTACCGCCGGGCGCCCGCCTGCCTCTTCATGTCCGCGATGCCGGCGAGGAAACGACAGCCCGGCTGGCCCGGCAGCAGCCGGTGCTTGCCCGACTGGCGCGGGTCGATCTGGCGGAAGGCGGTGCAAGCGGTGGCGCGGCGCAGGTGGTGGTGGACGAGGCGACCTTCGTCCTGCCGCTGGCAGGCGTGATCGATCTCGATGCCGAGCGCGCGCGGCTGGCCAAGGCGATCGCCGCCACCGAAAAGGAGCGCGACGCGCTGGGCGGGCGTCTGTCCAACGCCAGCTTCGTCGAGCGGGCGAAGCCCGAGGCCGTAGAGAAGGCGCGGGCCGATCATGCCGACAAGATGGCGGAAGCCGCCCGGCTGCACGCGGCGTTGGGCCGGTTGGGCTGAACGTTCGTCATCCCCGCACGGGCAGGGGTGACGGGGTATGTTCCAGGCCGCCTCAATCGGGCATAGCGGCCATCCCAACAGGAGCGGCACGGTGACGAATCCTCGACGTGATCTCACCACCGGCCCGATCGGCCCCACATTGATGGCGTTCGCGCTGCCGACGCTGGGGTCGAACGTGCTCCAGTCACTCAACGGCTCGATCAACGCCATCTGGGTGGGGCGTTTCCTGGGCGAGGATGCGCTGGCCGCCACGTCCAATGCCAACATTATAATGTTCCTGATGTTCGGCGCCGTGTTCGGGTTCGGCATGGCGGCGACGATTCTGATCGGGCAGAGCTGGGGCCGCCGCGACGTGGAGGGCGCGCGGCGCGCGTTCGGTTCCGCGATCGGGCTGGTGCTGGCCGCCTCGGTCGTGGCGGCACTGGTGGGGTGGGCGACGACCCACGACATCCTCATATTGCTTGCCACGCCGCCACAGGCATTGCCGCTGGCGGAGGATTATCTGCGCGTCATCTTTCTAGGGCTGCCCGCGTCGATGATGCTGGTGCTGGTGATGATGGGGCTGCGCGGCACCGGCGATGCGATGACGCCCCTGTGGTTCATGATCCTCGGCGTGATCCTTGATGCGGGGCTCAACCCGCTGCTGATTCTGGGCGTGGGGCCGTTTCCGCGGATGGGTATCGCCGGATCGGCGTTCGCCACGCTGATTTCCGGCACGGTCTCGATCGTGGCACTGGTCGTCTGGATCAATCTGCGCGATCTGCCGATCCGGCTGCGCGGAGCGGAACTCGCCTATCTTCGCCCGCAACGGGCACTGGTGAAGACGATCCTCGCCAAGGGGTTGCCGATCGGTGCACAGATGCTGGTCATCTCGCTGGCCGGCCTTGCGATGGTCGGCCTCGTCAACCGCGAAGGGGTGGCGACCACGGCGGCCTACGGGATCACGTTGCAACTATGGGGTTATATCCAGATGCCGGCGCTGGCGATCGGGGCGGCGGTCAGCGCGATGGCGGCGCAGAATATCGGCGCCGACCGGTGGGACCGGGTAGGGCAGGTGACGCGGATCGGCATCCTCTACAACATCGCGCTGACCGGGGTGCTGGTGGTGGCGGTGCTGTGGTTCGATCGGACCACGCTCGGCCTGTTCCTGGCGCCTGACAGTCCGGCGATCCCGATCGGTCAGCGGATCAGCATGATCGCCAGCTGGAGCTTCATCCTGTTCGGCGTGACGATGGTGCTGTTCGGAACGGTTCGCGCCAACGGCGCGGTGTGGGGGCCGCTGCTGATCCTGTTCGTCGCGATGTTTCCGATCCGTCTCGGCCTGTCCTTGTGGCTGCGCCCCGCCCTGGGCGCCGATGCCCTGTGGTGGAGCTTTCCGGCTGGATCGCTCGCGACGCTGGTGGGGGCCACGCTCTATTATCGCTATGGCCCCTGGCGGCGGGGCGCGCTCGGCGTGCCTCAGCCCGACGAAGCGGTCCCGGTTGGGTCGACGACCTGAGGCGGCGGCGGTGCCATCACTTCGATCACCGCCGCAGCCACCCGTGCGGTGACCGGGGTTTTCGCCAGCACCTCGCCATCGATCGAGATCGGCATCGGCGGATCGGTATCCACCGTCACCTTGCGCCCCGAAAAACTGATCGTGTCGTGATGGCGTTCCTTCAGGCCGAAGAAACTCGCCGCCCAGTTGTATGCCAGCTTGCGCTTGTAGTGCCCCCGTACCGCCTGCACCACGATCTCGCCCGAATCGACCGCCGCCTCGTCGACCAGCCAGGTGCCGCCATGATAGGGGCCATTGGAAATGCGGACCTCGACCACCCGCAGCTTCCGCTTCGTCGTGCCGTCATCGACATGCAGCGTGAACGGCTTGAATCGCCCGAACTGGTAACTCGCCCAGCCGAGATAGCCGACCATGCCCAGCACTTTCTTCAAACCGTGCGGCACCGTCTCCGCGATCTGCGGGCTGATCCCGATCGCGGCGCAATTGGCGAAATAATCACCATCGATCATGCCCAGATCGATTCGACGCCGGTGCCCCGCCCGGATCACCTCTACCGCGCCCTCAACAGTCAGGGGGATACCCAGCGTACGGGCAAAACTGTTGGCGGTGCCCAGCGGCAATACCCCCAGCACCACGTCATGCCCGACGAGCA
The DNA here is from genome assembly GCF_039537815.1 of Sphingomonas cynarae. Classification (NCBI taxonomy): domain Bacteria; kingdom Pseudomonadati; phylum Pseudomonadota; class Alphaproteobacteria; order Sphingomonadales; family Sphingomonadaceae; genus Sphingomonas; species Sphingomonas cynarae. The sequence continues at coordinate 72,432 of NZ_BAABBF010000005.1, forward strand.
GATCGACCAGTCCGCTGATCGTCCCGTCGCCGCCGCCGAGGATGACGAGGTCGGGTTTCGCAGACAGCACGTCGCGGACCGCCGCTTCCAGCTGCTTTGGATCCTCGATCGCGCGGGCATCCACTTCGTAGGGAAGCCCCTTCATCGCCGCGCAGGCACGCTTGTACAGCTTCTGCCCCTTACGCGATTTGGCATTGATGACCATCGCCGCCGACTTGATCTCGCGCATTCGGTACACTCCCGTAACCGTCGCCCTAACGCTTGCGGGACCGGGCACGATCCCGCAAGGACCATGGCATGTCCACCTATCCCGCGATCCGCCCCCGGCGCAGCCGCGCCACCGCCTGGAGCCGCCGGCTCCACGCCGAAACCGTGCTGACCCCCGCCGACCTGATCTGGCCGCTGTTCGTCGTCGAGGGGCAGGGGGTGGAGGAACCCGTCGCCAGTCTGCCCGGCGTGTCGCGTTGGTCGCTGGACGGTATTGTGGCGCGTGGGCGGGAGGCGCGCGATCTGGGCATCCCCTGCATCGCGCTGTTCCCCTACACGCCCGCGCATCTGCGCAGCGACGACGGGCGCGAGGCGCTGAACCCCGACAACCTGATGTGCCGCGCGGTGCGAGCCCTGAAGGATGCGGTGCCGGAGGTCGGCGTGCTGACCGACGTGGCCCTCGACCCCTATACCACGCATGGTCATGACGGATTGGTCGATGCCGCCGGTTATGTCGTCAACGATGCGACCGCAGAGCAGTTGGTCGGGCAGGCGCTGGTGCAGGCGGCGGCCGGCGCGGACATCGTCGCCCCGTCGGACATGATGGACGGCCGCATCGGTCTGATCCGTGGCGCGCTGGAAAGCGGCGGCCATACCAACGTCCAGATCATGAGCTATGCCGCGAAATACGCATCGGCCTATTACGGGCCGTTCCGCGACGCGGTCGGCACGCGCGGGCTGCTGAAGGGCGACAAGAAGACCTATCAGATGGATCCCGCCAATGCCGAGGAGGCGCTGCGCGAGGTCGCGCTCGATCTGGCAGAGGGGGCGGACAGCATCATGGTGAAGCCGGGGCTGCCCTATCTCGACATCGTCGCGACGGTGAAGCGGCGGTTCGAGGTGCCGGTGTTCGCCTATCAGGTGTCCGGTGAGTATGCGATGATCGAGGCGGCGGTGGCGGTGGGCGCAGGCGAGCGCGATCCGCTGGTGCTGGAAACGCTGATGGCGTTCAAGCGGGCCGGTTGCTCGGGTGTCCTCACCTATCATGCCGCACACGCTGCCCGGTTGCTGGGCGCATGATCGAAACCGCGCGGCTGACGCTGCGACCGTGGCGGGCCGCCGATCTCGACCCGCTGGCCGCGCTGTGCGCCGACCCGGAAGTGATGCGCCATCTCGATGGCGCGCGCAGTCGTGCCGCCGTTGCCGACTGGATGGACGGGCAGGCGGCGTTGCAAGACGAACGCGGCCATTGTTTCTGGGCTCTGGAGCGACGCAGCGACCGGCGCTTTCTGGGTTTCTGCGGCCTCAGGATGGGGGGCGCGCATGGCGAACTGGAGATTGGCTGGCGGCTGGCCCGATCGATGTGGGGGCAGGGCTATGCCCGCGAGGCCGCGGAAGCGAGCTTGGCCTGGGGCTGGGCGAATACGCGTTGCGAGCGGATCGAGGGATGGACGGTGCGGGCCAACACCGCCTCATGGGGACTGATGATCCGGCTGGGCATGATCCGCCGGCCCGATCTGGATTTCGAGCATCCCGATTTCCCGGCGGGGCATCCGCTCCACCGGATCATCACCCACGCGGTCGAGCGTCGCGTTGCCGATGCCTGAGGCCGGCATCGGCGGGGACGGGCGGGCGGGAAGCGCCCGCCGGGGACTGTTCGTCGCGACGATCCTGACCGGATCGTTCCTGCTGTTCCTGGTCCAGCCGCTGGTTGCCCGCATGGCGCTTCCCCGATTGGGGGGGGCGCCGGCGGTGTGGAATTCCGCGATGCTGGTCTATCAGGCGCTGCTGCTCGGCGGCTATGCCTACGCCCACTGGTTGGGTCGGGTACGGCCACTGGCGCAGGGGATGATCCATCTCGGCGTGCTGGCGCTGGCGTGTCTGTGGTTGCCGATCGGGCTGATGGCGATGGAGCCGCCCGTCACCGTCTCTCCCGCCATCTGGGTGCCGTGGCTGTTGTTGGGATCGATCGGACCGCTGTTCTTCGCGGTATCGGCGCAGGCGCCGCTGGTGCAGCGCTGGTTCAGCCTCGCAAGCGGCGGGCAGGACCCGTATGCGCTTTATGCCGCATCCAATCTCGGCAGTTTCGCCGGGCTGATCGCCTATCCATTGCTGGTCGAGCCGTTGCTGCCCGTCCACGCGCAAAGCTGGCTGTGGAGTGGCGGCTATGTGCTGCTGATCGCCCTGGTGATCGCCTGTGTGGCGATGCTGCCGCGTGCCAGGACCGTGCCGATGCCGGTGGCCGAGCCTGTCGCCAGTGCCACGCCGGCACGCCGCCTCGTCCGGTACTGGATGATGCTGGCGCTCGTCCCGTCCGGGCTGATGCTGGCGACCTCCACCTACATCACGACCGACATCGTCGCGATGCCGTTGCTGTGGGTTCTGCCGCTCGGCCTCTATCTCCTGAGCTTCACCGTGGCCTTTGCCGAGCGTCGCGAGATGGCCGATTTCATCACGCGGATGGCGCCGATCACGATCCTGCTGTTCGGCGGCGTCATCATGGGCGGCTACCAGCAGCGACCATGGTTCAATCTCGGCGTGGCGCTGGCGCTGCTGTTCGTGGTGTCGGTGGCGTTGCATACCACCATGTACCGGCGGCGCCCCGCCCCCGATCGGCTGACCGGCTTCTATCTCGCCATGTCGGCGGGCGGCGCGCTGGGCGGGGTGTTCGCCGGACTGGTCGCACCGGTAGTGTTCGACTGGACCTATGAATACCCGCTGCTGATCCTGGCGGCGGGGGCATTGGTGCCGCAAACCCATCTGCTGGCGCTGTTCCGCAACTGGTGGATGGGCCGCCGCCGTCCTTTCGTGTTCGGTGGCGTGATCGTGGCACTCGCGGCTCTTTTCGCGATCGGCTTCGGCAGCGCCGAGGGACCGGGCGGTAGCGGGATGCAGGGATTGTCGTTCCTGGTCATCGCCGCCACCGGCTTCGTCGCGATCGGGGCGCGATGGGCTTATCTGGCGGTGCTGGCGAGCGCGCTGATCCTGTTCGGTGGCTATCGCTCGCTGATCCTTTCCGCCGAACCGGGCGCCCGTACCCGCAGTTATTTCGGCGTCTATACGATCCGCGACGGCGATCGCCTGCGCGCACTCGATCACGGCACCACCGTTCACGGCATCCAGTTGCGCGGCAGCCCCGACCGTGAGCGGATGCCGACCACCTATTATGTACGTGGTTCCGGGATAGGGCAGGCGATGGCGGCATTGCCCCGGCTCTATGGTGCGGAAGCACGGGTCGGCGTGGTCGGGCTGGGGACGGGAACGCTGTCCTGTTACGCACGACCGGGGCAGGCGTGGCGCTTCTACGAGATCGATCCTGCGGTGGTGCGATTAGCCCGCGACACGGGCCAGTTCACCTATCTGCGCCGGTGCCTGCCTGATCCGGTGATCCGCATGGGCGATGCCCGGCTCAGCCTGCACCGGGAAGCGACCGGCGACCTCGACCTGCTCGCGCTCGATGCCTTTTCCTCGGATTCGGTGCCCATGCACCTGATGACGCGAGAAGCGTTCGTCACCTATGCCCGCGTACTTGGCCCGCGTGGACTATTACTCGTCCATATCTCGAACCGGTTCCTCGATCTCGAACCCGTCGTCGCGGCGGTGGCGCGTGACGGCGGCTGGCATGCGGCGCAATTCGATTATCGTCCGTCGACGCTCGATCCGGAGGCGTCTTCTTCGGTATGGGTAGCACTTTCGCGAGACAAAGCGGTCCTGACGGCGCTGACCGCGGAAGAGGCGGGCTGGCGACCGCTGCGGGTGCGGCCGGGCATGACGGCGTGGACCGACGATTACGCGACGACGCTGCCGCTGCTAAAAGGGTTCTGACCGATCAGGCGGCGGGCAATGCCGCCTGAATACGATCGATCGTGGCATCCTGCCGTGCCACTTCTGCCGTCAGTGCTGCCTGCAGATCGTTCAGCGCCGGATAGGCGGGTGCCAGCGTCGCCGCTCGCGCGCTGGCCAGTTCACCCGCATCGCTCGCCAGTGACGATGCCTGCGCCCGCCAGTCGTCGAGTGCCGCCAGTACGGTCTGTGCGGTCAGCCAGGCATCGCTGCCCACCGCCCGCCCCCGTGCCGCCGCCGCCGCCCGTTCTGTCTGCCCGGCATCGCGATCGAAGCTTGCCTTTATCGCGGCCAGTCGCTTGCTCAGATCGGCAATCGCGGTGTCGAGGGCAGGGTCGGCCCTGATCGGCTCAGGGGCGGGCGCCTCCGGTTCGGCGAATCCGCGTGTCTCCGCAGGTCGCTGTGCCAGCGAAGGATAAGCATTGGTATCCCGCGAACAGGCAGCCAGCGTGATGGGGGCGGACAGCGCAATCGAGGCGATCAGGACGATTTTCTGCATGGATCAGCCCTACGACCTGCATTTTTTCGACGCAACGCACTTGCGCCCTCCGAGAACCCTGTTAATAGCGCGCTTCCACCGGGCGCCCGTAGCTCAGCTGGATAGAGCATCAGACTACGAATCTGAGGGTCGGACGTTCGAATCGTTCCGGGCGCACCATTTTCCTCCTGCTAAATCAGCAGGTTGTGAAAAGTGGAAATAGGGCGCGATGGGTTGATCTCATCGCGCCCCTTTCATATCCCCCTTGATAATCTTGGACGCGTCGGGCGGCTGACGAGCAAAGTCGGATGATGGCGACTTGGTATGACCCTATCGCGCGAAAAGCGCGTCCAAGGTGCTGTTAACCCGTTCCCGCAAGGCAGGTTCGCGTGTAATCTCCAGCATCGCAGTAAAGCTGGCGCGGGCGGCCGCGACGTCGTTGTCGACAAGCTCCACCCGGGCGCGCTCCCACCAGGGATGCATATAGTCCGGCGCGATCGACGTCATTCGGCTGTAGAGCAACAGCGCCCGTCGGCCGTAGCCGGCTTTCTCCGCGCGGGTCGCCTGATTGAGCAGCAACCGAACGAGGATTGCCCGGTTCGGCATGGCAGCCACCTGCCGCACCGCTGCCGGGACGCCACCTTTGGCAGAGGTGAGCAGCGTGGTGATTTCCTTGACACTTACGTATCAACGGCAGACCGACACCAAGACGTCGTCGTCCATGGCGGAGACCGAACCCGATCATCAGCCTTTATGGTGCGTTCGGTGTGGCCGCAGTCATTGCGCTTCGGACGGACCGTGTTCGCGGCGCCAAGCGGCACTCTCGCGGGCATCTTCCTCTACGTCGAAATCCTCTTACCCGTACCGCTCCTGGATCACGTCCCGCCACTCGGCGGTGGCCTGCCAACAATCAAGGTAAGCCGCTTGACCTGCGTCATCCAGCGACGTCCAGAACGGTAACCAATCGAGATCGATGTATGCCTCCTCCGCGCCTTGAGTGGGGGGATCGTTAGTGGCGAGATCATGGAATGCGATTCACGGGGGAGGGAGCTTGGACACGGCCAATTCCTGTCGATGTGATCGGCGATCCAGTCGAAACCATAGTAGCCTGCCAATCCTCCGGCGATGCTCCCGATCGCACCAGTGACTGCAGCGCCTGGCCCGGTCTCGATGCCCACCAGCGCGTCGCCTGCCGCACCGATCTTCATTCCCGCCCAAGCTGACGCCCAGCCTCCGGCCTGCCGGATAGTTTCCGCGGCGAGCGGTTTCACGCTATGCTGGTCGTGACTTTTACGGGCAGCATGCGTCATATGGGCGGCGGTCAGGGCGAAGCCGATGATCTGGACGCCCTGTAGTCCGCGGGTCATACCTATCGCGAGGGGGCCCTTCACTGCCGACGCCGGGATGTGCCCCTTCAGCAGGACCTCCTTATCGGCGCGCACTTTGCCGACGATCTCCTGTATCTGCGCGCTGGCAGCCGAATCCTTACTCTTTGCCTGGCTCCGCTGAGGGTCGGCGACGATCTCATCGACATCATGCAAGGTACTCGGCAGCGGGTTCACCTCGTCTGCCGAGACGAATAGATGGAAATTGGCTGGAACCCAAGCGGGGCGGGTTGGCGAGGTGATTGGGGCAGGAGGCGGATTGCGAGCTGCCTGGGTAGGCATGCACAGGAGCTGGCCGACCAGCAAGTGGCCTAGCGTGATGAGCGAATTCAACCGGGCGATCTCACCCCATCGACGTTCGTCGTGGAGCATCTTCGCAGCGATGGAGGAGAGTGAATCGCCTGCTTGCATCCTGTAGAACATTCCCCCAGCAACATCAGCGAGACATTGTATCGGCGGTGTGACGGGAGCAGAAGGCCGCATCGATCCTGCTTCGAAGGCCTTTAGAATGATCCGTTCACCCTGGCTCTACTCCGCCGCCATGCTCGGCCTGCTCGCGGCTGGCGCGAATGCCCAGACCGTGCCGACCCGGGCAGGCTTTGGCAACGCGACACCGACGCCCGGTCGTGCCAATCCGCTGACCGTGCCGAGCACGCTACCTTTTCAGGCACCACGCTTCGATCAGATAACGGATGCCGACTATCAGCCCGCACTGGAGCGGGGCATGGCCGAACAGATCGTAGAGATGCGGGCTATCCGGGTTCAGCGTTCGACACCTACCTTCCAGAACACGATCGAGGCGATGGAGCGCTCCGGTCGCACGCTTGATCGCGCCACCCAAGCATTCTTCGGCGTCGCACAGGCGAACACCAACGATACGCTCGACAAGACGCGTTCCGCGATGGCGCCGAAGATGGCGCAGCACGACGACGCCATCTACCTCGACCCACAGCTCTTCGCGCGGGTCGACACGCTTTATAAGCAGCGTGACAAACTGGGCCTGACGTCCGAGCAGCTGCAGGTTCTGGAACTGTATCACAGCGATTTCCTGCACGCCGGCGCCCAGTTGGGCGATGCCGACAAGACCAAGCTGCGCGCACTGAACACCGAAATTTCCTCAGCAACTACTGCCTTCCAGCAGCAGTTGCTCGCCGCGACCAAGGCTGCGGCCCTGGTCGTCGATGATAAGGCAAAGCTTGCAGGACTCAGTGACGCGGAGATTGCCGCGGCAGCAGAGGGTGCCAAGGATCGCGGAATGCCCGGTAAATATGTGCTGTCGCTCCAGAACACGACGCAGCAGCCGGCGCTCGGCTCGCTCACTGATCGGCAGACGCGCGCGGCGTTGTTCGCCAAGGCTTGGACCCGCGCCGAACAGGGGGACGCCAACGATACCCGGGCGCTGATCGTCAGGATCGCGCGGCTGCGCGCGGAAAAGGCGAAGCTGCTCGGCTATCCCAACTACGCCGCCTATTCGCTCTATGATCAGATGGCGAAGACGCCCGAGGCGGCCAAGCGCTTCATGGCGCAGCTGGTCCCCGCGACTGCCGCCGAGCAGCGGCGCGAGGCGGCTGAGTTGCAGCGGACGATCGATGCCAGCGGCACATCCTATCCACTGACGCCCGCTGACTGGGATTATAATTCGGAGAAGGTCCGCAAGGCCAAGTACGACCTCGATCAGAACGAGCTGAAACCATATTTCGAGATCAGCCGCGTGCTGACCGACGGCGTCTTCTTTGCAGCAGGACAGCTCTACGGGGTCACCTTCAAGGAACGTCGCGACATCCCCGTCTATCAGCCCGACGTGCGCGTGTTCACCGTGTACGACAAGGACGGGTCCGAACTGGGGCTGATGTATTTCGATTACTGGAAGCGCGACAACAAGGCCGGCGGCGCCTGGATGTCGAACTTCGTCGGCCAGTCCAGGCTGCTCGGCACCAAGCCGGTGGTGTACAACGTCGCCAACTTCACCAAGCCGGCACCCGGCCAGCCCGCGCTCATCACGTTCGATGACGTCACGACGATGTTCCACGAGTTCGGCCACGCATTGCACGGGCTATTCGCGAACCAGACCTATCCGCTGGTCTCCGGCACCAACACCGCGCGGGACTGGGTGGAGTTCCCATCGCAATTCAACGAGCATTGGGCGCTCGATCCGAAGATATTGGCCAACTACGCCAAGGACTATCGCAGCGGCGCACCGATGCCCGCCACGCTGGTCGCCAAGATCAAGAACGCGGCGAAGTTCAATCAGGGCTACGAACTAGGCGAACTGGTGGCCGCGGCGACGCTTGATCAGGAATGGCACGCGCTGCCGGCGGGATCGACGCCGGCCGATGTCGATGCGTTCGAGGCGGCGAAACTCGCCGGCATAGGTCTCGATACCAAGGATGTGCCGCCGCGCTACCGGACCAGCTATTTCGCGCACATCTGGGCGGGTGGCTATGCCGCAGGCTATTACGCGTATCTCTGGACGCAGATGCTCGACAACGACGCATATGCGTGGTTCATGGCCCATGGCGGGCTGACGCGGGCGAATGGCCAGCGCTTCCGCGACATGATCCTGTCGAAGGGCCATACCGAGGATTACGGACCGATGTTCCGTGCCTTCTATGGCAAGGACCCGGATATCGAGCCCATGCTGGAGGATCGCGGGCTGACGGCGACCGCAACGGCGTCGAAGTGATGCGGGCGACGATCGCGCTGCTGATTGCCGCGGCACCGGCGGCGGTCGCGGCGCAGACCGGACCCATCCACCAATTTGCCGCAGTCCAGATCGCCCCCAGGGGTGACCGGATCGTGGCGATCGAAAATGTCGCGGCGGACCATGCGGCGGTGGTCGTGCGGCGCGTGCGTGACGGCGGCATTGTTCGCAGGATCGATCCGTGCCGCACCTGCACCTACGGTTCACCCACCTTCGCCGCCGACGGTCGGCTCGCCTTCCTGGCGCGTGACAAGGGACGTGTGTCGGTGATGCTGGCAGACGATGCGGGCGAGCGGCAGGTCGCCGGGCTCGACGGCATCGCCCAGACGCTGCGCTTCTCGCCCGACGGTCGCCGGCTGGCCCTGCTCGCCACCTACGATGCGGCCAAGGAGGCGGGTGCGGCGCAGGCGGGCGTTCGCCAGGTCGGTGAAATCGGCGAGAAGAGCGACGAACAACGGATCGCCGTCATCGAACTCGCCACCGGCGCGATCCGCGCGCTTTCCCCGGCGCAACGCTACATCTACGAATATGACTGGGCACCCGACGGGCGGGCGCTCGTCGCGACCAGCGCGCTCGGCAACGGCGACAACAACTGGTGGGTGGCAACGCTCGACGCCATCGATGCGGAGACGGGGGCTGTCCGCCAGATCGCCAGCCCCAAGACCCAGATCAACATGCCACGCGTGTCTCCGGATGGACGGACCGTCGCCTACATCGGCGGCCTGATGAGCGATTTTGGTTCGATCGGTGGCGACGTGTGGACGGTGCCGCTGGCCGGTGGCGAGCCAGTCAACCTTACTGCCGGGGCCAAGGCGACGGTCACTTCGCTCGCCTGGCCACGCACAGGGATGGTGGCGACGCGGCTCGCCGGTGACGCGGCGCAGGTGGTCGGGCTTGCTGCGAATGGCAAGGCGACCGTGCGCTGGAGCCGCCCGGCCAGCTTCGCTGCCGGCGACGGCCGGGTGGCGATTAGCGCCGATGGCCGGACGATGGCGACCGCGTTGCAGGATTTTGCCCATGCGCCGGCGCTCTATGCCGGTCCGCTTGGCCAGGCCCGGCAGATTACACGGGATAATGATGTCGCCCCGGCCAATGCGGTCGCTCGCAGCGTCAGCTGGAAGAGCGACGGCCTCGACGTCCAGGGCTGGTTGCTTGCGCCGGTGACTGGGGAGAAGCCAGCGGCCAAGGCGCCGATGGTGACGATCGTCCACGGTGGTCCCGCGTCGGCATCGACGCCCAACTACGTCACGCGTGAAAGCGGACCGGGCGCGTTGCTGGCGGCGGGATACTGGGTGTTCCTGCCCAACCCGCGTGGCAGCTATGGCCAAGGCGAAGCGTTCACCGCCGCCAACCGGCGCGACTTCGGCGGCGGCGACCTGCGCGACATCTTGGCCGGGATCGACGCGGTCGAGAAGGTGGCGCCAATCGATGATGCGCGCCTTGGCCTGACCGGTGGCAGTTACGGCGGGTTCATGTCGATGTGGGCGAACACCCAGACCACTCGGTTCAAGGCGATCGTGGCGGGGGCAGGACTGTCCAACTGGATCAGCTACTATGGCACCAACGGCATCGATCAGTGGATGATCCCGTTCTTTGGCCGCTCCATGTATGACGATCCCGAGGCTTACGCCCGCGTGTCGGCGATCACCTTTATCAGGCAGGCTAAGACGCCCACGTTCATCTACGTCGGCGAGCGTGACATCGAAGTGCCGCCGACCCAATCGATCGAGTATTGGCACGCGCTGAAGGAACTTGGTGTGCCGACCAGCCTCGTCATCTACGCCGACGAGGGGCACTCCATCCGCGATCGCGACCATGCCGCCGATGTCAGGCGACGATCGGTGGCGTGGTTCGATCGCTTTCTGAAATAGGGCGATTTTCCTACCGTTCGATGCCGACCGGCCGGCGGAGACGCCAAGCCGGTCGGCCAGCCTCATACTGATCGAACTGACGACTAGGCGGGGTGACACAAGGCGCAGGATAGGGCCCTGTTCTGGTGTGCCGAGATCATGCACGACTGGTGGTTCCGGGATGCGCGCGCCTTACATGGTGACCATGCTTAGATTTTCAGCTGCCATGCTTGTCCTTCTTCCCACCGCCGCGCTGGCCGCCGATCAGGCGCTGCCACCTGGCCGGTGGGGTATCACCTCCACGACGGTGGAGATGTCGGTGCCGGGACTACCGGGCTTCGTTGCCCGGATGATGCAGGGCAAGTCGAAGACCGAACTCAAACGCCTGTCCGTGGGGCAGGGCGTGACCGCGCTGATCGCACCCGATCCGAAGGCCGGATGCCATATTGATAGCCAACTGGTTGCTGAGGGCAGATATAAACAGATGCTTAGTTGCCCGCAAAAACGGGGGGGCCCATCCGCGTCATCAGGGTAGGTAGCTATGACCAGTCGGGCTTAACAGGCCAGGCCATGGTCACGGGGACTACACCCAAGGGACCAATGCGCATATCACTCAACCAGCGTGCAGCGCGGCTTGGTGATTAGGGGCGGGATTGATTCACGGATACGTCCAGAATTTCGTACATTAGGCGAGACGATCATCATGATGATACCGTGCGCCGCTGGGCTCGATACATAGGACGGACATATGACGAGAAGGGGCGATGAGTTTCGCCTCAAAGTATTGGCTTGGATCGATCTCCGGCAGGCCAACGTAGCCAACCCCTATATACGAGCCTATAACGCCGCCTGTAAGACGTATAACTAGACGTTCGAAGCGCAGAAGTCGAACGACAAGGAGCGGATCGAGCTGCTCGTGTCGGCAGCCATGCCCAAGGTCGGCATCGGCGTGATCGGTCAGTCGCAATCGATCGGTATCGACCGGCCCGGTAGCGACGTGGAGAACCGGGTCGACGAGTTATGCAAGATCGTGCTGAAGCGCCCTTTCTATGACAAGGGTGGCTGGTTCGGCAAGGATCCGACGCTCACAGCGGGCGAGCTTCGCAAAGCGCAGGACGTGCTGGAAACGCTCTCCAAGCATCTCTCCCCGATGGTCGCGCTGGGCTCAAGTCTTGAATGCGCGCCTTGCCGTAGCGTTTCCAGCGCTCGTGGCCCTGTTGTCCGCCGGCTGCTCCGCCGATGCGGGCGGGCCGGCGGCCGGTGGCGATGCACCCCGCTCCCAGCTCGCCCGGCAGGTGGATGGCGTGCGCGCCTGCGCCACGCTCGTCGCCGCCTCGGGGCCGCTCGAATTCAGCGAAGACCTGATGACATCCCCCAGCATAGAGGCGCTGGTGGCCGCCGGCCTGATCGAGCGCGAACCGCTATCTGGCGACGACGGTCGACCACGGGTGCGCACCGAGAGCGACGGCGCCGGCGGGGAGCGGATGCGCTACAGCTACGATATCATCGACGCGCCTGGCTGGACTCGCGATCCAGCGATCCGCCGTGCGTTCCCCTTCATGGTTCGCCTGCTCGACGGCGCGCATCAGGCCGACGCAGCCGCCTTCAAGACGAATGGCCAGTGGCGCATCCCCGGCGATCCACGCGCCGGGACGATAGCCGATATCGGCAACAAGGGGTTTTTCCCCTGTCCCGTTCCCGATCCCGATCCGGCGAGCCCCTGCACCTGACCATTGCCCCAGCTCGCCCGCGGTCCGGTTGCAGCCGGCCGTATCTACCGCCGGCGAAGTCCTGCAGCCGTCACCGCTACCGGACCGCAGACCGAGACGTCGGTACTAAATCGCTGGTCGCAGACCGGCACCGTTCGGTGCTCGAGCAGCAGCTGTGGGGGCAGGCCCGTAATTCGCGCGTCTTCTTGTGCGAACGGAGCGTGCAGGGCGACGAAGCCGCTTTCGTCTGCTACTCCGCTTCGCAAGCCAGCAGATTGAACTGTATCTTTTTGTATACTGTCTCGGCCTGTTCTGATCGAGCATCGCCTGTGCCGTGGGCCTGCTGACGTTCATTCCTAAAAACTGCTCCTGCCGTGATATGGATGACGAGGATCCTCGAATAGTGACCCCATGCAACCTCCTCTTATGGAAATTGAAAATGTGATCGTTCTTTCGACGCGCTGCCTGGGTTGCGATGCGAATTAGGCGCTTGTGCAATGGGTTAATGGGTCCGGGGCGAAAATCCAGACTTGGTACGAACCGACAAGAATGCCGATGATGCGAATTTGATGGCACCAAATGTCTGTTGAAGTGTTCGGCTCGACAGGTTTCGGGGGGAAAGATGTGGCCTATGCTCGCGATCGGCATACGATGGTGCCGAATTGAACCTCAAGGCACTGATCCAACGCTTGTCACCCCAGGCGCGTGATGCCTTGGAGGGTGCTGCCGCAATCACACTGTCGCGCACCCACTACGATATAGAGCCCGAGCATTGGCTATTGAAGCTGTCGGAACAGCCTGATGGCGAGGTTGCCGCGATCTTCGGTCATTTCAATGTCGATGCCGGGCGGGTGGCGACCAAGCTGAACGGGCTGATCGACCAGTTTAAAAGCGGTAATGGCCGCCCCCCGGCCTTGTCCCCTCGCTTGGTACGGATCGCGCGTGAAGCATGGCTGGACGCATCGATCGAGCGGCAGGCAGAGCGGGTCGGTGGCGGCGACATTCTGCTGACTCTGCTCGCAGATCGCGACACCGGACCGGCGTTGCGCGAAGCGGCCAGCGAACTCAAGCGTGTCCCGGTGGATGCGCTGGCGGCGAACCTGCTTATGATCACAGGCGCAGGGCATCCAGATGGTCCTGCCGCGTCTGCGGAACCAGAAGGCGTTGGCGCGGCGCCGATGGCTCAGTCCGGCAAGGCGCTGGATACCTATTGCATCGATCTGACCCAGCGGGCGCGCGATGGCGGGATCGATCCCGTGATCGGTCGCGACACCGAAATCCGGCAGCTCGCTGATATCCTGACCCGTCGTCGCCAGAACAACCCGATACTGACCGGCGAGGCCGGCGTGGGCAAGACCGCGGTGGTCGAGGGGTTTGCGCTACGCATCGTGGCGGGCGATGTGCCGCCGGCCTTGCAGAACGTGCGCTTGCTGTCGCTCGATCTCGGTCTGTTGCAGGCAGGCGCGGGGGTGCGCGGCGAGTTCGAAAACCGGCTGAAGCAGGTGATCGAGGAGGCCAAGGCGTCGCCGCAGCCGCTGGTGATGTTCATCGACGAGGCACACAGTCTGGTCGGTGCCGGCGGGGCGGAAGGGCAGGGAGATGCCGCCAACTTGCTGAAACCGGCGCTGGCGCGCGGCGAACTGCGCTCGATCGCGGCGACGACCTGGGCCGAGTACAAGAAATATTTCGAGAAGGATGCCGCGCTCAGCCGCCGCTTCCAGGTCGTCAAGGTCGAGGAGCCGGACGAGGCGGCGGCGGTCGAGATGATGCGCGGGCTGACTGCGACGCTGGAGAAGCATCACGGCGTCCGCATCCTCGACGAGGCGGTGACCGCCTCGGTCGGGCTGTCGCATCGCTATATCTTCGGGCGCCAACTACCCGACAAGTCGATCAGCCTGCTCGATACCGCGTGCGCCCGGGTGGCGATGAGCCAGGCGGCGATCCCGGCGGCGATCGAGAGCGCGACGCGGCGCGGCACCGCGCTGGCGGTCGAACACGGCATCGTGCTGCGCGAAACGACGGGCGGTGCGGATCATGGCGAGCGGATCGCGGCGCTGGACGCCGAGATCGCCGCCGTCGCCGACGAGCGTGCCGCGCTGGAGGCACGCTGGGCGCGGGAACGCGAGCTGGTGCAGGCGATGCAGGCGGATCGCGCCGCGCTGGACGCCGCCGATGGCGACGAGGCGGCCGGCGAATTGCGCGCTTCGATCGCCACCCACCGCGCCGCGCTGGCCGCGCTGGCGGGCGAGCGGCCGATGGTGTTCGACATGGTCGACGCCCATGCCATCGCCGAGGTGGTGGCGCAGTGGACCGGCATCCCGGTCGGCCGGATGATGACGGACGAACTGCGCAACGCGATGGAACTGGAAACGGTGCTGGCGGAACGGATTCGCGGGCAGGATCAGGCGCTGGCCGCGATCGCGCGGTCGGTGCGGGTGTCGCGCGCCGGCCTGGCCGATCCGCGCAAGCCCACCGGCGTGTTTCTGCTGGTCGGCCTGTCGGGCGTCGGCAAGACCGAGACGGCGGTGGCGCTGGCCGACACTTTCTTCGGTGGCGCGCAGAACATGACCGTCATCAACATGAGTGAGTTCAAGGAGGAGCATAAGGTATCAATGCTCCTCGGCGCGCCGCCGGGCTATGTCGGGTTCGGCGAGGGCGGGGTGCTGACCGAGGCGGTGCGCCGCAAGCCCTTCTCGTTGATCCTGCTCGACGAGATGGAGAAGGCGCATCCCGGCGTGCAGGACATCTTTTACCAGATGTTCGACGCCGGCCGGGTGAAGGACGGGCAGGGTCGCGAGATCGATTTTCGCAACGCGATGATCATCATGACGTCGAATGCGGGGTCGGACACGTTGGAGAAGCTGGCCGCCGATCCCGACACGATGCCCGATTCCGCCGGGCTGGTGGCGGCGTTGCGCCCGGACCTGCTTGCCCATTTCCGCCCGGCGTTTCTGGGCCGCACCACCATCGTACCCTATCTGCCGCTGACGCCCGACGTGCTGCGCGAGATCGTCGGACTGGCGCTGGGTCGGCTGGGGCGGCGGGTGGCGGATAGTTTCGGCGCCACCCTGACGTGGGACGAGGCGGCGGTCGATGCGATCGCCGCGCTGTGCACCGAAACGCAAAGCGGCGCGCGGAACGTGGAGGCGGTGATCCAGGGCACGATCGCCCCCGATCTCGCCGCGCGTATCCTGGCGGCGCGGGGCGACGGCACCGTCTGCGACCGCATCGAACTGGGCGTCGATACCACCGGAAGTATCGCGTTAACCTTTAAAGATGGGTTGAACAGTTCATAATCATGTAGCACGTTGATGCTTCGGCTAAATTACCCACCACCCCCCTAGGAGATTAGTTATGCCGATTTATATGAAGCTTGGTTCGCTGCAGGGCGCGGTGACTGCCGGTCCGTACAAGGGCTGGATCGAGATCGACGCCTATAACTGGGGCTTTTCGGTCGCGGTGCAGACCACCGTCGGCGCGGCGGGCAACCGTCTGTCGGCCGGTAAGGTGACACCGGGCGACCTGCACCTCGTCAAGCGGCAGGACGACACGACGACCCCGTTCATGCTCCAGGCATTGCAGGGCAAGAACACCGACACTGCCACGTTGGCGGTGACGGTACAGGCGTCCGAGACGGGTGAGACGAAGTACATCGAATATGTGCTGAAGAACGTGATCTGCTCATCTTTCTCCACGTCCGGCAGCGGCCAGGGCGGCGAGCCGACCGAGAACATCACGCTCAATTTCTCGTCGGTGGAATTCAACCAGTTCCTCAAGGACGAGGCGAATAACGAGCGCGCCGTGCGCGGCGGCTACGACTTCACCAAGGCCGCCAAGGTCTGATCCGGGTGACGGCGCGGGCGGCAGCGATGCCGCCCACGTTGCCATCGGCGGCCGCGACGATCGCGTCCGGCACCCGCACGCGATGCCCCGCAGGGAACAAGGTTCATCATGGGTGACCGCGACAGCAACAACTTCCTGCATATCCTGGAAGCGCCGGGGTCGATCGATCAGTACAAGCTGTTCCGCCTGACCGGCGAGGAACGCATCTCCACGCCGTTCCTGTTCCACCTGACGTTGCGGTCGCAGGGCGATATCCCGCCCGCTGCGGCGTGGATCAACGCGCCCATCACCTTTTCGCTCGGCACGTCGGACATGGCCGAATCGCGGCGGATCAACGGTCGCTGCAAATCGTTCCGGCACGTCCATCAGAAGGGCAGCTACGTCGAGTTCGCGATCGAGGTCGCCCCGGCGTTCGAGGCGCTGACGCTGACCCGCAACCGCCGCATCTTCACCGACAAGAGTGCGCGTCAGGTGATCGCGACAATTCTCGGCGAACATCGCATCGCCTTCGACGACGGCAAATACGGGGCATCGGCCACCCGGCCCTATATCGTCCAGCAGGACGAAAGCGATTTTGCGCTGGTCAGCCGGCTGATGGAGGACGAGGGCGTCTTCTATCACTTCCGCTTCGACGAGGGCGCGGCCCCCTACAAGCATCGCATGTTCCTGGCGGGCGATCCGTCCGGCTATTATGACGGCGATCCATTCGACCTGTCGTTCCGGCGCGATCATCTGTTGCGCGGCCTGCGCGACCTGCAGATGGGCTATGCCAGCACGCCCGCGAAGGTCGTGACGCATGACTATGATTTCGCGAAGCCCGGCGATCTCAGCCCGGTGACCGCACCCAGCAAGCTGGACTGGGCGGCCGGCAGCGGCCAGATTTATCGATACGCCGAGGATTATACCGATCCCGGCGCCGGCCGCGACCGCGCGAAGCTGCGCATCGAGGGATCGGAAAGCGGTGCGGTGACGATGCAGGGCAGCGGCTCGTACGTCGCCTTCGCCCCCGCCGCGCGCTTCCAGGTCGACGATCCCCGGCTGTCGCCGCGCGAACGGCGGATCGTCGTCCGCTCGGTCAGTCACGACGCGTTCGACCCTTACGGGCAGGACGAGGGCGAGCCTTCGTACGAGCAGCAGTTCGAGGCGCAGCCGAGCGCGCAGACCTTCCGCCCCGAGCGCAGCACGCCGCGCGCCTCCAGCCGTGGCCCGCAGACCGCGGTGGTGGTCGATCAAAACGATCCCGACGGCCATGGCCGGGTGAAGGTGAAGTTCCATTGGGACGTGGCGGGCGCCTCCACCTGCTGGGTCCGGGTGCTGCAACAATGGGCGGGTAACCAGATGGGCGCGCAGTTCGTGCCGCGCCCCGGCATGGAGGTGCTGGTCGATTTCGTCGAGGGTCGCGCCGACCGGCCTGTGGTGGTCGGGTGCCTGTACAATGGCAGCAACCAGCACAGCTACAAGGTACCCGCCAACCTGACGCAGGCGGGTTTCCGCACGTTTGGCGAGGGCGGGCTGGCGCACGAGTTCCTGTTCGAGGACAAGGGCGGGGCGGAGGAGGTCTATCTGCGCTCCGGCCGCGATTTCCGGCGCGAGGTGACCAAGGACGAGTTCGCGCACGTGAAGGGATTGCAGGAGGTGACGGTCGACACGACCAGCCGCCTGTTCGCGAAAAAGCCCATCCTGATCGAATCGATGGAGGCGGTGACTCTGAAGGTCGGCGCCAGCACGATCGTGATCTCGCCCGAGGGGGTGTGGATCGATGCGCCGACCGTAAACCTGAACTGCGGCGGCCCGTCCTTTCCGGTCGCCGCCGTCTCGCCGCCCGCCAAGGCGGCGGCGACCGCGGCGATGGCGCTGTCCGGCGGCGCGGCGGCGGCACCGGGCGGCGGCGGGCCGGGAGCGGGGGGCAAGAAGGTCGCTACGGGCGATCCGGTGATGGCGCTGTCGGGCAGCGGAGCCGGGAGTGCCGGTGCCGGTGGCGCGGGTGGGGCCAGCGCGGGTGGGGCCGGCGCGCCGGCCGCTGCCGGTGGCGAGGATGCGCGATGGGCGACGCCCCCGATCTCGCCACAGGAAAAGGCGTTCGACGAAGCGAACCAGCGCGAAGCCTATTGGGAATCGCGGATGAAGCGCGGCGATCCGATCGGTGAAACCGCGATCGGCATCGTCAGGAACGACACCGCGATGGGTCAGTTCTCGAACTGGCGGCTGAAGAACTTCATCAAGCGGGCGGACGGCTGGGACATGCCCGAAGCCGTCGCCGATGCGAAGGTGGAGAAGATCGGGCGGGAACTGATGCATGCCCATACCGACCTGATCGAACGCGGCGTGACACCGACGCCGTCATTGGTCAGTCGCTATCACCACGACGTCTTCGTCGCGAACGGCCTGCCCAAGCGTACCTTCGGCGGCACGGCCGTTACCGGGACCGAGTGGGAATCGGACATGTACGAACAAATCTGGATGAACGAGGCGCGATGATGGGGAGCGTGCGATGCGGGCAGCCACTGGGTGGTTACTGGCGCTACTGGCTGCCGGCTGTTCAGGTGCGGCCATGAAGCAGGAGAAGGTGGGTGGCCACGTCTTCAATCTGCCCGAGCAGGCGTTGGAGGAGGAGAACGTCTTCTTCCTGCCCAAGGATGATTACGATGGATTGTACTTCGTGCTGGGATCGGAAACCGCCCCGGCCGAGCAGGTTCGGGTGATCCTGGGAACGACTGAAAAATTCTGTAACTTCAACACGCCGCCGGTCATCGATCAGGTGCCGCGCGCCTGTGCGGTCGCCAGGGGGCAGGCACCCCAGCCGAAGACGGGCAGGCTGACCAGGGTGGCGCGGTCGGCCGGCGCCACGGTGAACCGGTACGTGTACAAAGGCGAGGACGGCGGCGTCGCGGTGTCGTGCCGTTCCGAAGATGGGCAGAGCGGAACGTGCAGCGCGACCTTCGCGTGGCGCGATCTGGTGTGGGATGCGACGTTCGACGAGCAATGGGTGCCGAAGCTGGACGAACTGCGTGCCGAGGTGGCGAAGCGGCTGGACGAATGGTCCGGCGATGCGTGAACGGTGGACCGCCATCGGCCTGCCCGTCGCCGCGCTGCTGATCGCGGCTGTGCAGGTACCGAAGGGTGAGGAGACGATCGGCGTGGCGACGCAGGAACTTGATGGCACCATCGTGCTCGAATTGCGGGCGACGACCGATGGCGGCGTGATCGGCGATGCGCTGATCCGCGATCGGCCGGGCGATCGCGATTACGGGACGGTCGCACGCCATGTCGGGCCGATCCCGCAGGGCGGATCGGTGTTCGTGAAACCTTTCAGGGAACGGTGAGAATGCGGGATTGCAGTATCTTGGGGCGCGGGCGCGCATGATCCGGCTGCGCCTGTTCCACCGGCAGGACCCGTCGCGCCAGATCGACAGCCGCGTGCTGGACGAGGGGGAGATGACGATCGGCCGCGGCATCAAGGCCGACTGGCAGGTGCCCGATCCCGAACGCGACATGTCGCGCCTGCACCTGACCGTCGCGGTGCGGGGCGGGATGCTGACGATCCGCGACACCAGCGCCAACGGCGTGTTCGTCGGCAATCCGCGCACCCGGCTGGACCATGACCGGCCGGTTTCCGTGTCGCGCGGGGAGAGCATCGTGTTCGGCCCCTATATGATCGTCGCCGAGGAGGATGCCGGCGCGGTCGTCGAGGAGAAGCCGGTGGCGGGGGACGATCCCTTCTCGCTGGCGCGCGACGATGCGGACGCCCCGCCGCCCAAGCCGCGCGACCCGTTCGGCAGCGCGTTGCGCCCCGATCCGATCAAGCTGGACGACGAACCGGGTGACGGTGTCGACGCGTGGGAACGCCGGCGCGAATTCACGGCGGGCGACTGGGACCCGGTGGCGCCGCATCGCCGGCCGGATCATACGGAATTGATCGGGACACCCCAGGGCTGGGCCGAACCGCCGCCGCCGCCCGCGCGCGAACACGGGCTGGGCTTCGACGCGCCGTTCGTCAGTCCGATCCTGCGCGAACCCGGACCGGCGGTGCCCGGCGACATCGCCATCCCCTCCGACTGGGATGCCGTGCCGGTGACGCCCGCAGCCGCGCCCCCACCCGCACCGGTGCAACGGAGCGAGCCGCCGGTCACGCCGTTACCAGCCGCGATCGTCGATCCGATCCTGCCGGTGCCGCCCGCGCCGCCGGTGATGGCGGACGATCCTATCCTGCCGGTGGCGGCGCCCGTGGCCGATCCGATCTTGCCGCCGGCTTCGGCCCCCGCACTTGCACCGACCACCGTCCCCGCCAACGGGGACGATGCGCTGTTCGACAGTTTCTGCGCGGGGGCGCGGTTGTCGCCCAACGCGTTCGCGGGGGAGGACCGTGCGCTGCTGATGGAGCGGCTGGGCGCGGTCTATCGGCAGGCGATCTTGGGCGTCGCCGACCTGATGAGCGAGCGGACCGCGCTGAAGAACGATTTCCGCATGGTTCGCACCACGATCCGGCCGGAGGGCAACAATCCGTTCAAATGGGTGCCGCCGCAGCGGATCGCGATCGAATTGCTGCGCAGCGAAGACGGTTCCGGCTACATCACCGGCGAACGCGCGCTGAGCGAGGCGCTGCACGACGTAAAGGCGCATATGCTGTGCGTGCTGGCGGGGATGCGCGGCGCGATCGGCGCGACGTTCGACCTGCTGTCGCCGGCCGAGATCGAGGCGCGCACCGCCAATCGCGGTTTCGTGATGCCGGGACAGCGCAGTGCGGCGGCGTGGAGCGATTATGTCGAACAGTTCGCGGCGCAGCGGCGCGAGGCGGACGACAGCGTGGACGGCCCGATCAACCGGGCGTTCCGCGAATCCTACGAAGACCAACTGCGGCAGATCGATGCACCGGGGCATGGGCGTTGACCGGCCGGTTCAAGCGAAGCGGGGAACGCTGAGACGATGTACTGGAACAACAAGGTTCTCTGGGCGGAGGGAATGTTCCTGCGCACCCAGCATTTCCAGCAGTTGGAACGGTATCTGGATCGCCGGTCGGAAAACGGCCTGCGCTGGCTGAACCCGGTCGGCTATGGCTTCGCCGATCTGGAAATCGACGAGGCGTTGCTGCGCACCGGCAAGATCGCGCTGTCGCGCGCGGCGGGGATCATGCCCGACGGCACGATGTTCGACGCGCCGGGGGCGGACGACCATCCGCTGCCGCTGGAGGTGCCGGGATCGCTGCGCAACAGCCTGATCCATCTGGCGGTGCCGATCCGCCGCGCCGGCGGGTACGAGGCGCGGCTGGACGTGGCCGGCGGCCCGCCGCTGCGCTGGATCGGGCAGGAAGTGGAGGTGAACGACGTCATCGCCGGCTCCGATGGCGCCGCGCCGATCACGGTGGCGAAACTGAATCTGCGGCTGATCGACGATCATCAGGAACTGGCCGGGTACGTCACGCTGCCGGTGGCGCGGCTGGTGGAACGGCGGGCGGACGGATCGCTGGTGATCGACCCCGATTTCATCCCCACCACCGTCAGTTGCGACGTGTCGGCGAAACTGCGCGGCTTCCTGGCCGAAATCAGCGGGTTATTGCAGCATCGCGGCGCGGCGATCGCGGGGCGGCTGGCCGATCCGGGCGGCAAGAGCATCGCCGAGATCACCGATTTCCTGATCCTGATGCTGGTCAACCGCAACGAGACGGTGATCCGCCACCTCGCCGCGACGGGCGAGCTTCACCCGATCGAGCTGTACCGCGCGCTGATCGCGCTGGCGGGTGAACTGGCCACCTTCACTGAGACGGGCAGCAACCGGCCGCCCGAACTGGGCGCGTATAACCACAACGATCTGCAGGCGAGCTTCACGCCGGTGATCGGGTTCCTGCGCGAATCGCTGAGCGCGGTGTTCGAGCAGACCGCGATCCCGATCCCGCTGGAGGAACGTGCCTACGGCATCCGCGTCGCTCGGATCAGCGACCGGTCGCTGTTCGCGGACTGCACCTTCGTGATCGCCGCGCGCTCGTCGATCGATGCCGATCTGCTGCGCCAGAACATGCCCAAGCGGACCAAGATCGGCGGGGTCGAGCGGATTCGCGACCTCGTCAATCTCCAGGTCGGCGGCGCGCCGATCCGGCCGCTACAGGCCGAACCGCGCCAGATCCCGTTCCGCGCCGGCATGGTCTATTTCGAGATCAACACGACGTCGGAGGACTGGCGGCTGATCGAGCGATCGGGAGCGGCGGCGGTGCATGTGTCGGGCGACGTGCCCGATCTTGACCTTGAGTTGTGGGCTATTCGCGGACGCGTCCGGTGAGCGGCGGTCGCAACCCCTTCGATCCGCCCGAGGATGGCGACCGCACGATGATCGGCCGTGGTAATACGCCGCCCCCACCGGGCGGCGACGATGGCGACCGGACGATGATCGGCGCGCCGGCCACCGGCCCGTTCGCGCGACCCGCCACTACGTCCCCGCGTGCCACCCCTTCCGAACCGCCCCGGCGCGAGGCGGCAAGCCCGTTCACTCCCGCCGCGCCGTCGTTGGAAAGCTTTGCCGGCACCAGCACCAATCCGCTGCTGGCGGCGGGAACGCCGCTGATCGTGCTGGCCAATTCGCTGCGCTCCGTGGTGGCGCACGACGACATGGTGCGGCTGCGGCGGACGGTGGTGGACGAACTGCGCCGGTTCCAGACCCGCACCCGCGAACTGGCGGTCAGCGACGAGGAATCGCGTTATGGCCATTATGCCCTGTGCGCGCTGATCGACGAGGTGGTGCTGTCGACGCCGTGGGGCGCGAAGAGCGGCTGGGGCGCGCAGACATTGGTCGCGACCTTCCACAACGAGGTCGTGTCCGGCGACCGCATGTTCGAGGTGGCCGACGCGCTGGAGGCGCGGCCGGGCCGGTCGCCCAACCTGCTGGAACTGATCTACCTCTGCCTGTCGTTCGGGTTCGAGGGGCGGATGCGGCTGGAACGCGGCGGCGCCAGCCGACTGGTGCAGTTGCGCGACCGGCTCTACGCCGCGATCCGCAACCTGCGCGGGCCGGTCGAACGCAGCCTGTCGCCGGCATGGCGCGGGGTGGAGGCGGCGTACCGGCCGATCACGCGGGAGATTCCTGCTTGGGTCTATGCCGCTGGCTTCGCGGTTCTGTTGCTGGCCTGTTACGCCGGTTTCCTGTTCCGCCTGTCGTCGCTGGGCGACGACGCTTTGGCGCCGCTGTCCGCCGTCTATCGCACCGGCCCGGCGGAGCTGAACCGCACCGCGCCCGCGCCGGAGGGTGACAGCAAGCTGTACCTGACCATCCTCGACATATTGAAACCCGATATCGATGCCGGCCGCGTCGGCGTGACCGACGATCCCGATGCGGTGGCGGTGCGGTTGAAGGACCGGGGGCTGTTCGCCTCCGGTTCCGCCGATCTCGATGCCGGGTATGGCAAGACGATGGGCCGGATCGCGCAGGCGATCGGCATCACCGAGGGGCCGGTGCCGGTGACCGGCCATACCGATGACCAGCGGATCGCCTCGCTCCGCTACCCCTCGAACCAGGCATTGAGCCAGGCGCGGGCGGCGGCGGTGGTCACCGCGTTGCAGGCGGCGGGCGTGCCGGCCGACCGGTTGCAGCCGGCGGGCGTCGGCGAGACGCAACCCGTCGCGGACAATGCCGCCGAAACCGGCCGACGCCAGAACCGCCGCGTCGAAGTCGCGATTCCGAAGACCTATGCCGAAGGGCCGACCCGATGATCCGCCCGCACATCCCCTATTGGCTGCGGCGCAGCCCGCCGCGCTGGGTGCTGACCGTCGCCGGGCTGTTGCTGGTCGGCTTGCTGATCTGGTTCGTCGGACCGCTGATCGCCATCGCGGGCAAGGTGCCCTTGGGCAGTGCGTGGGTGCGCCTCGCGCTGATCGCGCTGGTGTTCGCCGGCTATGGCGTGCGGCTGTGGTGGACGCGGGCGAAGGCGAAGCGCCAGAATCAGGCGATGATCGCCGAACTGGGCGAGACGCAGGCCTCCCCCGATCCGCAGGGAACGCTAGCCGCCGCCGACGTCGCCGCGATGGAGGAACGCGCCGCCCGCGCGCTGGAGCTGATGCGCGAGACGCGGGTCGGCAAGAAGGGCGAGTTCGTCTATGAACTACCCTGGTACATCATCATCGGCCCGCCGGGCGCGGGCAAGACGACCGCGCTGAAGAACAGCGGTCTCGATTTCCCGGTTGCGCAGGCGCTGGGCGACGAGCCGGTGCGCGGGCTGGGCGGTACGCGGACGACCGAATGGTGGTTCACGGATCAGGCGGTGCTGATCGACACCGCCGGCCGCTACACCACGCAGGACAGCGACGAGGCGGTCGATGCGCAGGCGTGGAAGGGGTTCCTGGACCTGCTGCGCAAATATCGCCCGCGCCAGCCGGTGACGGGCATCATCGTCGCGATCTCCGTCACCGACCTGACCGGGGCGGACGAGAGCGCGGCGGTGGCGCATGGCCGCGCGGTGCGCGCCCGGATCAACGAGGTGCAGACCGCGTTCGGGGTACGGACGCCGATCTACATCCTGCTGACCAAGCTCGATCTGCTGGCCGGCTTCACCGAATTCTTCGACGACATGTCGAGCCACGAACGCGAGCAGGTGTGGGGCGAGACGTGGTCGGTCGCGGATGCCGCCACCGCGCCCCTCGGCCATGCCGCCGCCAGCCCGCAGGCGCTGGACGTGGCGTTCGACCGACTGGTCGAGCGGCTCGACGCGCGCGTGCTGATGCGGGTGCAGGCCGAACAGGACATGGTGCGACGCGGGCTGATCTTCGCGTTTCCGCAGCAGTTCGCCTCGCTGCGCCAGCCGCTCGGCCATATGCTGGCGACGATCACGCGCGAGACGAAGTACGAACCGCGCCCGTTCGTGCGCGGCTTCTATTTCACCAGCGGCACCCAGTTCGGGCGGCCGATCGACCGGTTGCTGGGGGCCTTGTCGGCGCGATTCGGCCTGCCGCTGGCGACGGGCCGGGCGGAGCCGGCGCGTGGGCGCAGCTATTTCCTGCGCGATCTGCTGACCAAGGTGGTGTTCCCGGAATCCGCGCTCGCCGGACGCGATCCGAAGGAGGAACGCCGGGCGCGGCTGGTGCGGCTGGGCACGATCGGCGGCGCGGCGGCGGCGGCGGTGCTGCTGCTGGGGCTGTGGACGTACAGCTATTTCCGCAATGCCGCGCTGATCGAGCGGCTGGGCGTGCGCGCCACCGCGCTGGGCAAACAGGTGGCGACCCTGCCGCCCGGCCCGGTCAGCGACAGCGACGTGTTGCAGGTACTGGAGGCGCTGGAGGCGGCACGCGCGCTGCCCTTCGCCTCCACCGCCGCGCCCGACGATCGCTCGCCGGGTTTCTCATGGGGCATCGGCCGCGCGGACAGTTTCCGGGTGCAGGTGGACGGTGCGTACCGCAACCTGCTCAACCGCCAGTTCCTGCCGCGCCTGTTGCTGGGGCTGGAGGACCGGTTGTCGGGTCTTGCCGGCGAGGCACCGGCGGAGGGACGCGACAATCGTGCGGCGATCTATGCGGCGCTGCGCCTCTATCTGATGCTGGGCCGCGCGCCCGGCGCGCCGCTCGACCGCGCCGGCATCCTCGCCGCGTTCGACGACGACTGGGCGGAACGGCTGCCGGGTGAGGAACAGGCGCCGGCGCGCGCCGCGCTCCACCGCCACCTCGCCACGCTGCTGGCCGGGCCGATGCAACCGCCACGTCTGAGCGCGACGGTGATCGCGGATGCGCGCGCGCGCGTCGCCTCGCTGGGGCCGGGGGAGCGGGTCTATGCGCAGATGCTGGCGGACCCGGCCTTACGCAACCTGCCCGAATGGACGCTGGCGCAGGTGCCGGGCGTCGGCACGTCGCGGCTGTTCACGCGCCGGTCGAGCAAAGCGCTGACCGCCGGTATCCCCGGCATGTTCCGGCGGCGGTTCTTCTATCAGAACGTCGTGCCCGCGATCGGGCGCTACGCCACCCAGTCGGCGGACGAGTCATGGGTCACGGGCGGGCCGGCGATGGCGGGCGGCGGGCTGCTCGACAGTCGCGCGGGCGCAGTGAAGGATGCACTGCTGACCACCTATCTCGCCGATTTCACGCGCCGCTGGGACGAGACGATCGACGACGTAGTCGTCAGCGGCGAGATGCCGATGGACGAACGGTTGCGGATGGCGGTGCGCCCGCCCTCGCCGGTCAAGGCGCTGTTCCAGTCCTGGGCGGACGAGACGAACCTGACGCCGCCGTCGCTGCGCAAGGGCAAGGGATCGGCGGCGCTGCGGGTCGGATCGATCTTCTCGCGCAACATCTATCGCGGGATGCAGCGTGCCGATCAGGTCGGCAACGCCGCCGCCACCGCGCCCGCCGGCCCGCCGGGACCGCTGGACGAGGTGGTCGAGCATTTCCGCTGGCTGCGTGAGATGAACCCGGCGACCGGCCCCGCGCCGATCGACGATGCGCTGAACGCGCTGACCGCGGTGGGCGATACCGGCACCGCCGTGCGCTCCGCCGCCGGGCTGGGCGATCCGTTGCTCCAGCGCGACCGGCAGGCCGGCGCGATGGCGGCGACCGCGCGGCTGGGACAGGTGGCGGCGACGATGCCGCCGGCGGCCGGACGGTTGTTCAACGGCTTCGTCTCTGCCTCCACCACGCAGCTCAACCGCGACGCGCGGACGGGGCTGAAGACGCAATATGCCGCGCAGCTGGGGCCGGAATGCCGCAGCATCACCGCGATGGGCTTCCCGTTCCGCCAATCCCCGCGCGAGGCGACGGTCGACGATTTCAGCCGGCTGTTCCGCCCCTCCGGCCTGATCGACGCGTTCGTGACGACCAACCTGTCCGGGCAGATCGATACGTCGCGGCGCAACTGGGCACTGACCCAGTCGGGTCGCGCGCTGGGCCTGTCGCCGCAGGCGGTGGCGCAACTGGGCAAGGCGGGGCGCATCCGCGACGTGTTCTTCAAGCCCGGTGATATCCGCCCCAACCTGCGTTTCCTGATCGAGCCGATCCAGGTCGGTGGTGATGCCTCCGCGGTCACGCTGACCGTCGATGGCGCGCCAGCTGCGTTCGACCGGGTCAATCGGCGCGGGGTAGAGATGCGCTGGCCAGGCAATGCGCCAGGCGTGACGATGAGCGTGCAGCACAGCGGCTCGGCCACTCCCAGCATTCGGCAATGGAACGGCGACTGGGCGTTGTTCCGCTTCCTGCGCGACAATCCGGTCAGCAACGTCACGGCCAGCGGCTTGGTCGTCAGCGTGACCGATGGCGGCGCGACCGCGTCGTTCCGCATCCGGGTGCTGTCCGGCCCCAGCCCGTTCCGCCTGCCCGAACTGGCGAGTTTCCAATGTCCGGCGGCGATGTGATGACATCCGCCCCTACGCCGATCGTCGGGATCGTCGGCAAGCTGCCCGCGCATGGCGATTTCGTGCGCCGGGGCGGGCCGGGGGCGGTGCTGACCCGGATCGACGACTGGCTGGACGGCGAACTGGGCGGCGCGGTGGCGGCGGGGACGCCGCTGGACGCGGCGGTCGCTGCGCTCGACGGCTGGCGCTTTGCCGTCGCGAGCGCGGAAGGACTGGTGATCGCGGTGGCGGTCGCCAGCGGCGACGGGGTCGGGCGCATCTTCCCGGTGGTCGCGACCGTGACCAGCGCAGCGGCGGGACGCGAGGCCGCGGAAACATGGTGCGCGGCGGCGGCGGATGCGCTGGTCGCGGTGCGGGATGCGGGGCAGGGGGCGGATGCGGCGCTGGCGGCGCTGGCGGCGGTCGCGGCGATCGACCCGCCGGGCGACGCGGCGGCGCCGGCGACCGGCTGGTGGCATCCGGGGGCCGATGCGCCCGCCGGTGACGATGCGCGGCTGCCGGTCGGCGACGCCTTCCGCGCCTTGCTGTCGGGGAGGACGGGATGAAACGGCGCGATCTCGCATTCGTGGCGGTGGAGCGCACCCATGTCGGGCGGGTGCGCAAGCTGAACGAGGACCGCGTCCTCTCGCGCACCGCGCTCGGCCTGTGGGCGGTGGCGGACGGGATGGGCGGGCACCAGCGCGGCGATCTCGCCAGCGGGATGATCGTCGATGCGCTGGTCGCGATCGATCCGATGGATTCGGGATTTGCCTTTCTGGACAATGTACAGGACGTGATCCAGCGGGTGAACCGCACACTGGTCGCCCATGCCCGGCTGTCCGCGCCCGGCACGGTAATCGGATCGACGGTGGTCGTGCTGCTTGCCTTTGGCGGTCATTATGCCTGCCTGTGGGCGGGCGACAGCCGCGGTTACCTGTTGCGTGGCGGCCGGCTGGACCAGATTACGCGCGATCACAGCATGGTGCAGGAACTGATCGATTCGGGTGCCCTGAACCGCGCCGATGCGCCCGCCTTCGGCCGGTCCAACGTCATCACCCGCGCGGTCGGCGTGCAGGAAAGTCTGGCGCTCGACCTGCACAGCGGGCCGATCGAGGGCGACGACATCTTCCTGCTGTGTTCGGACGGGCTAACCGGGATGATCGACGATCACGGCATCGCCGATGTGCTGACGACGAGCCAGAGCCTGGATGAGGCGGCAGACCGGCTGCTGGAACTGACGCTGGCACACGGCGCGAAGGACAATGTCAGTTTCGTCCTGATCCGGGCGGATGCGGCGCAGGACGACACGCTGCAACGTTTGCGATAGGTTAGGGCGATAGGGAATGTCCGCGAAGTCGGGCCAATCAGGGGTGTCATGATGATAAATGAAGGTCAGCCGCGCGCCGCGCGGACGGGAACGATGCTGGCGGCGGCGGCGATGCTGACGCTGCTGGGCGGTTGTGGTAAGAAGGCCGAACTGCAGCCGCTGCCAGCCCCGCCGGAAGCGGCACCGGTCGCCCCCGCGACCGGGAATACCGGCGATATGCCGCAGGCGACGCCCGGCCTCAACCCGACGCAGCGGCTGGCACGCGTGGTCGATCTGCTCAACCGCAACGACGAGAAGGCCGCACGGGTGGAACTCGACGCGCTGCTGGCGCAGGACCCCGGCCGTCGCGAGGCGAAGGTGCTGGAACAGTCGATCAAGGGTAATCCCTATGCGATGGTGCCACGCAACAGCTTTAGCTACGTCGTTGCGCCAGGTGATACCTTCATCACGCTCGCGCTCGACTATTTGGGTGACTCCTACAAATTCTATGCGCTTGCGCGAATCAGCGGCATCGCGCCGAACATGCTGAAGCCCGGCGACATCATCCAGATGCCGGGCCGGGTACGCGAACCGTCACGCCCCGGCGTGCAGCGGTCGCGCCCGCCGGTGACGCGGGTCCGGCCGCCGCGGCGGACCGCGCCGGCGACCGGGGCCACGCCAGCGACCGGCGCGGCACCCGCCGCCCCCCAGAACGATCCTGCCACCGCGTTGCGCTATCGCCGCCAGGGGCTGGAGCAGATGACCGCCGGTCGGATCGACCGCGCCGTCTCCCTGCTCGGCCGGGCGTTGCAATATGATCCTGACAACCGCGCCATCGCCGCCGATCTGGCGCGGGCGCGGCGTATCCAGGGCGCGGTTCAGACGCGCTAGGTGGCGTGACAGGGCGGGGATCACTCGATCCCCGCCCTGTCATGGCGCCCTCCGCTCGCGACGACGGGACGGTTTTAGCGTATGATGGCGTGAAACTCATCCATCCGTTATTGCAAGCGTAGCGAAGCAATCCAGTGCGTCACGCGCTGGGCTCCGGATTGCTTTGCTGCGTTCGCAATGACGGAATGGGACAGGCCGTGGCATCCCACGCTGGCCGATATGGCCGGCGGCCCGACGACCCTACATCCGGTTGTCCGGCAATTCGCCGGCCAGCGTGCTGTCCTCGTCATCGTCATGCGCCCAGGTGCGGACGCGTTCGGGCGGGGGCGCGTCGGGATCGGCATCGGTCGCCGCCGGGTCTGGGGTCGGTTCAGGGCGGCGGACGCCTTCAACCTGCGCGAGAATGACGGTTTCGAGGGCAGGGGCGGTCTCGGTCCGCTCGGCCGGGGTCGACGGCGGGTCTAGCAGCAGCGCCTCGACCGAATTGAGCCGTTCCTCCATGCTCTGCGCGACCATGTTCACCCCGTCGAACAATTCGCCGAATTCGTCCTTGCGGCTGTGCGAGATGCGGAAGTCGAGATTGCCGCGGGCGATGTCGTACAGCGCGTCGCGCAGCCGCTCGATCGGGGATTTCAGCATCCGGCCGCTGAGATAGGCGGCGGCGGCCACCGCCCCGAGCGTAACGATCGAGACGAGCAGCAATGCCAGTTCCGACGTGCGCGAGGCGGCACGTAGCGCGGTGGCATCCACCGCCACGTCGACCTTGCCGAACCCGCGTCCGGCATAGGTGATCGGCCGGACGAAGCGGAACCCCTCGCCCCCCGCCACGGAGGTGACGGTGATGCCGTCGTTTCTTTCCACTGCCTTTTCCCCGGTCGGGGCGCGGTAGGGGCGGCCGACCCGGGTCGCGTCGCTGGCCGCGCGCACGACCCCGCCGGCATCCACGACGGTGATCCCCCGGATGCCGCGATCGGCCGCGGCGGAGCGGACGAAGATCTCCACCGGCAGCCAGTCCTGCGCCTCCGGCGGCAGCGATGCGTTGTCTACCGCGCGAAGCGCGGCGTTGTTGGCGACGAACGACGAGATCGCCTGCCCCGATGCCAGCGCCACGTCGCGCATCGCGCGCCGTTGAGTCACGATCGCGGTCACCACCGACGCGCCGAGCACGACGGCGGTGATGAGCGTAAGCAGCACCGCCAGCTTCACGGCGAACGGAATATACTGACGCCGCTCAAGTGCCTCGCGTGCGACGGTGCGGTTGACCGACAGTTCGCGGCGCAATGCCTCCGCCATGCGGTGGCCGTCGGCGAAACGCTGCGCGGGATCGCGGCTCATCGCCTTGCCGATAATGAACTGCAACCCGCGCGGCACATCGTGCGCCACGTTGGCCAGTGGTTCCGGATCGGCCTGCACGATCTGGGTGGCGAGCGTGGCGGCGTTCACCGCGGGGAAGGCGCGGCGGCCCGACGCCAGTTCGTACAGCACGACGCCGAGGGAGAAGATGTCCGACCGCCCGTCGAGATCGCGGCCCAGCGCCTGTTCGGGGCTCATGTAGCGCGGCGTGCCGACCACCTGGCCGATCTGGGTCTTGAGCGATTCCTGTTCGAACAGGTCGCCTTCGGCCACGCGGGCGATACCGAAATCGAGCAGCTTCACCGTTTTGCGATCCGGCGACACGATGATGTTCGACGGCTTCACGTCGCGATGGATCACGCCCTGCGCATGGGCATAGCCGAGCGCGAACGACAGCTGGATGCCGATCGAGATCACCTCCGGCGCGGTCAGCGCACCAGCCTTCATCACTTCCGACAGCGGTTCGCCGTCAAGATATTCCATGACGATGAACGGATAGCCGTCGATCTCGCCGACATCGAAGATGGTGACGATGCCGGGATGGGACAGCGCGCCCGCTGCCCGTGCCTCGCGCAGGAAGCGAATCGAATATTCGCGGTCCTGCCGATATTCGGCCTTCAGGACCTTCACCACCAGCGCGCGATCGATATGCGGATCATAGGCGCGGTAGACGTCGGCCATCGCGCCTTCGCCGATCTGTTCCAGGATCCGGTAACGCCCGACGAGTTCCAGCACGCGATTTTCCCCTTCGGCCGACGCGGGCACCCTGTGCGTGCGATTATCAGGGGGCAGCGCACTTTGCCAGTGCGACCCGCAGCTTGACGGCCATCATGGGCGATGGCACCTCATGACACCGGTGGGGGAAGCCTGGATGAATGATCGTTTCGCCATCGAGGAACTGCTCGCCCCGATCGAGGGGCCGGACGGACTGACGGGCGCCGGCCCAGACGTGCGTGGCGGCGGCGGCAGCGGCTCCGGCCTGTATTTGGCGATCAAGGACGCGCGTAACGAGGCGCGGCTGGCGGAACGCAACGCGATCACCTCCGGCGATCCCGATGCGGTGCCGTTGCTGGCGGGCATCCGCGCCTGGGAAACGGTGGCGCAGGGCGGCACCGCGCTGCTGGCGGAAACCAAGGACCTGCAGGTCGCCGCCTGGCTGACCGAGGCATGGTTGCGCAGCGACGGCTTTCCCGGGGTGGCGGCGGGGTTCGATCTGCTCGCCGGGCTGGTCGAGCGGTTCTGGAACGAGGGGCTGCACCCGCAGGAAGACGAGGACGGCGTCGAGACCCGCGTCGCACCGCTGTTCGGCCTGTTCGGCAACGGCGATGTCGGCACGCTGCTGCAACCGATCAAGCTGCTGCCACTGAGCGACCACGAGCATCCCGCCGTCGCGCTGTGGACGGTGGAGACGGTGCAGGCGCAGAGCACCCGGCACGAAGACCCCGATCTGGCCGAGGAACTGGTAGAGCGCCGCCGTGCCCAGATCACCGCGATGGAGGATGCGATCCACCGCGCCTCGCCCGATTTCGCCGGGCAAGCGGCGGCGGGAATCGCGGCGGCGCTGGCCGCGCTCGACCGGTTGATGGGGGTGATCGACGCGCATACGCCGTTCGGCCGCTTCGGCTCGCAGGTATCACGCCCACTAGAGGACGCGGCGGCCCTGCTGCGCGTCCATGGTCCCGGTAACGACTTAGGCGAGGTCGAGGCGGCGGCGGTGGAGGAACCGGTCGTCGTCGCGCCGACCGGTGCGGAGGGGGAGGCGATTCCAGTCGCCGCCCCACCACCGGCACCCGAACCGATGAACCGTGAACGGGCGCTTGCAACCCTCTTGGAGGTCGCAGCGTTCTTCGACCGTAACGAACCACAATCCATCGTGGGGGAAAGCCTGAGGCATGTGGTGCGGCGGGCGAATTTGACGGCGGTCGAACTGCTGGCGGAACTCCTGCCGGACGGTGAGCAACGTGCGCTGTTCCTGCTGCGGGCCGGCATCGGTCGTGGCGCGGATGGCGGCAATGACGACAACGGTTACTAACGGGGTGAGAACATGGCCGAAAGCGTTCACGACAAGCTGAAGCGGGTGCGAAAGCCCCGTGTCCACATCACCTATGACGTCGAGACGGAGGGTGCCGTCGAGGTAAAGGAACTGCCCTTCGTGATGGGGGTGATGGGCGATTTCTCAGGTGATCCGACCGAGCCGCTCAAGCCGCTGCGCGATCGCAAGTTCATCCAGATCGATCGCGACAATTTCGATCAGGTCATGCAGCGCATGTCGCCAGGCCTAAAACTGCGCGTCGAGAATACGTTGAAGGACGATGGCAGCACCCTGCCGGTCGATCTGAAGTTCGAATCGATGGAGGATTTCGAGCCCGGCCGGATCGTCCAGCAGGTCGAACCGCTGCGTCGCCTGATGGAGACGCGCACCAAGCTGCGCGATTTGATGACCAAGGCAGACAGTTCGGAACAGCTAGAGACGCTGTTGGAGCAGGTATTGCAGGACAGCGGCCAGTTGGAGGCGCTGCATGCCGAACTGGGCCGCGACGGACCGGCCGCGCCGACCCCCGGAAAGGACGCCTGACCGATGAGCGACATCAACCGCGGCGGCCTTGCCTCGCCCGCCACCACCACGACGCTGACCGAGGGGCGCAGCCTGCTCGACGAGGTGATCGGCGCGACTCGCCAGACCGAGCCCGATCAGGTCGCCGAACTGCTCCGCGCATTTACCGACGAGGCGCTGGCCGGCACGGTCAGCTATTCGCGCAACTTCACCGTAACGATGCGGGACGCGATCGCCGCGATCGACGCCAAGATGTCGGCGCAGCTCGCCGCGATTATGCACGACGAGAAGTTCAAGGCTTTGGAGGGCAGCTGGCGCGGGCTGCATTATCTGGTGACCAACAGCGAGACGGGGCGCGACATGCGCATCCGCGTCATCAACGCCAGCAAGCGCGATCTCGCCCGCGATCTGGAACGCGCGACTGAGTTCGACCAGAGCACGTTGTTCAAGAAGATCTACGAGAACGAGTTCGGCACGCCGGGCGGCGAGCCGTATGGCGCGCTGATCGGCGATTATTATTTCGGTGCGGGTCAGGAGGATGTCGAACTGCTGCGCAACCTGTCGGGCGTGGCGGCGGCGGCATTCGCCCCGTTCGTCGCGGCAGCGGGGCCGCAGATGTTCGGGTTCGATACGTTCGAGGAACTGTCCAAGCCGCGGGACCTGAGCGAGAAGTTTCAGGCCGCGGACTACACCAAGTGGCGGGCGTTCCGCGACACCGACGATTCGCGTTTCGTGACGCTCACAATGCCGCGCGTCCTTGCCCGCCAGCCATATGGCGAGGATACCAAGCGGATCGACGAGTTCGCCTATGAGGAGGCACCGGTATCGGGCGGCGGTGCCACCCGGCCGCTGGCGCATGACGATTATTGCTGGATGAACGCGGCCTATGCGCTGGGCACGCGTATGACCAACGCCTTCGCCGAAAGCGGCTGGACGACCGCGATCCGTGGGGCCGAGGGCGGCGGCAAGGTCAGCAACCTGCCGACGCACCTGTTCCAGTCGGACGATGGCGACATGTCCGAACAATGCCCGACCGAGATCGCGATCACCTCGCGCCGGGAAAAGGAACTGTCCGATCTCGGCTTCCTGCCGCTGTCGCATTACAAGAACACCGATTACGCGGTGTTCTTTGGCGCGCAGACGACGCAGCGGCCCAAGAAGTACGACCGGGCGGAGGCGACCGAGAATGCCGCGATCTCGGCACGATTGCCCTACATCCTCGCCTCGTCGCGGTTCGCGCATTATCTGAAGGTGATGGCGCGCGACAAGATCGGCTCGTTCATGGAGGTCGACGACGTGTCGGGCTGGCTGAACCGCTGGATCCTGAACTACGTCAACGCGGCCGAGGGCGGCGGGCAGGAAATCCGCGCCAAGTTCCCGCTGCGCGAGGCGCGGATCGAGGTGTCGCCGGTGCCGGGCGCGCCGGGATCGTACAACGCGGTCGCCTATCTGCGGCCATGGTTGCAGATGGAGGAACTGAGTGCGTCCCTCCGGCTGGTGGCGCGTATTCCCAAAAAGGCATGACGCCGGCGGGGGGAGCAACGGGGGCGGACGACGACGGGGCCGGCGCAGACGTCGCCCCAGTAGATCGCGCACCCGATGCC
This sequence comes from Sphingomonas cynarae, assembly GCF_039537815.1. Taxonomy (NCBI): domain Bacteria; kingdom Pseudomonadati; phylum Pseudomonadota; class Alphaproteobacteria; order Sphingomonadales; family Sphingomonadaceae; genus Sphingomonas; species Sphingomonas cynarae. Next base: position 107,446 of record NZ_BAABBF010000005.1, read on the forward strand.
GGCAAGGTCGCCGGGTTCGACACCGGCCACGCGAACGGCGCGGTACCCGATCCGGCGGCAGAGCCGGGGGCGGATCGCTTCACCGATCTGGGCGGTGGCGATGCGGGCGGGTTGCTCGTGCCGCCACCGGATGTCACGCCCGATCCCGGCGGTGAGGCGGCGGCGCGGCGGGCGTTGCGGCGGCGGATCGACCGCGCGGTCGCGGCAATCGACACGATGCTGTCGGTGCAGGTCGACGCGATCCTCGTCCATCCCCGCTTCGCTACGCTGGAGGCGGCGTGGCGCGGCATCGCATGGCTGGTGCAGGGGCTGGGTGCGGACGGCCTGTCGCGGTTGCGGCTGTTCGATGCGCGTTGGGCGGAACTGGTCCGCGATTTCGAACGCAGCGTCGATGTGGAACACAGCGCGTTGTTCGACATCGTCTACAATCAGGAATTCGACATGCCCGGCGGCGTGCCGTTCTCCATGATCCTTGCGCTCTATGCGGTGCAGCACCGGCCGTCGCGCGATCATCCCGGCGACGATGTCGGCGCACTGCGGATGCTGGCGCAGGTCGCCGCCGCCGCTTTCGCGCCGATCGTGATGGATGGTGCGCCCGGCCTGTTCGGGCTGGACGGGTTCGCCGAACTTGATCGCCGCCAGTCGATCGCCGCCGATTTCCGCCAGCCCGATTACCTGCGGCTGCACAGCCTGCAACAGCTGCCGGACTCGCGCTTTCTGGGGCTGGTGGTGCCGCGGGTGCGGTTGCGCGGCAGTTGGCGGGGGCGCAGCGCCGGGGATATCGGCTTTCGCTACGACGCGGACGACCGGCAGGTGCTGTGGGGGCCGGGGGCGCTTGCGTTCGGCGACATCTGCCTGCGCGCGTTTCGCGATCATCGCTGGCTGGCGGCGATCCGTGGCACCGTGCGCGACCGGCTGGAAGGCGGGGTGGTGGCGACGCTGCCCCCGGTCGATTTCGCGACCGACGCGCCGGGCAAGATCGTGAAACCCCCGGTCGAGGTGCATGTATCGGAAACGATCGACCGCGAACTGGCCGAGGCGGGGTTCATCGCGATCCGCCGGGTGAAGGACACGCCGTTCCTGGCGATCCACAACATGCCCTCGCTCCACCGCCCCGCCCGCGTGTTCGGGTCGGAGGTGGCGCGGGTCAACGAACGGCTGGGCACGATGCTCAACTACATCCTGTGCGTCGCGCGCTTCGCCCATTACATCAAGGTGATCGGGCGCGAATGGATCGGATCGTTCCAGTCCGCCACCGAATGCGAGATGCGGCTGCAACGCTGGCTGAACGATTACACCAGCGGCGGCGACGACATGGATTACGACGCCAAGGCGCGGTTCCCGTTGCGCGAAGGCCGCATCACCGTCGCCGACATCGCGGGCAAGCCCGGCGCCTATGAATGCCGGATCGCGCTGAAACCGCATTTCCAGCTCGATCAGGTCGTCAGCGAATTCCACCTCGTCACCACCATTCAGGAGCCGCGCGCGGCATGACCCACCCGTCCGATCCCGAACTCGCCGCCCTGCTCCGCGACGCGCGGCTGGACGAGGCGCGCGCGCTGGCCGCTGCGCGGGTGCGGGCCAGGCCCGACGATGCCCGCGCCCGGCTCGACCTCGCTGATATCCTGATCGTGCTGGGGGAGTGGGACAAGGCGGACAACCACGCCGATCTGGCCGGCACCTATGATCCGTCGCGCGCAGTGGGCCTCGCGCTGCTGCGCCAGTTGATCCGCGCGGCAACATGGCGCGACCAGAGTTTTGCCGAGCGCCGCCCGCCCGATCTGGTGACCGAACCGGATGCCGGCGTCGTCGCCGCGCTCGCGCTGCTGGCGGGCACCGCGCCGCTCGCCGACGAACCCCCGGCGCTGACGGTGACGGTGGACGGCCAGCGGCACGAGGGATTCCGCGATCTCGACGACCGGGTGGCGGGTGTGCTGGAGGTCTTGACCGGCAACGGCCGTTATCTGTGGGTGCCGTTGTCGCAGGTCGCCGCACTCCGCCCCGCCAAACCGGAACGGCTGCGCGATCTGGTATGGCGCCCCGCCGAGATCGAGGTGACGGGCGGGCCGGGCGGCACCGTCTATATCCCCGCGCTCTACCCGTTCGCGGGCGGCGACGGCGGTGCCACCCACCGGCTGGGCCGCGCGACCGACTGGGTCGAGGAGGCGGACGGGCGGTTGCGCGGCATCGGCCAGCGCGGCTGGCTGGCGGGCGATGATATCCTGACGCTCGACGGATTCGAGGAATTGAGCGTTGCCCCGGATACCGCCGCATGATCGCTGGCAGCCTGCTCGACCGCACCAGCATCCATCAGGCCGGCGACGGCGGCATCGCCGCGCAGCGCGAAAGCCTGCGCCGCGATATCGAGGCGATGCTGAACAGCCGTCGGCACCTGCTCAGCTGGCCGGTCTGGTTCGAGGAACTGGACCGCTCGCTGCTCGCCTATGGGCTCGACGACCTGACCAACGAAAGCCTCGCCTCCGCCGATTTCCGCGCGCGCTTCGTCGAGGAGGCGGAGAAGCAGCTGCGGCGGCTGGAACCCCGGCTCGGCCGGTTCGAGGTGACGGTGCTGCCCAATCGCGACGAACTGGATGCCACGCTGCGCTTCCGCGTTACCGGCACGGTGATGCTGGGGACCAAGCGCGAGGAGATGTATTTCGACAGCCATGTCGATCCTGTCCGCGCGCAACTGGTGATCGGGGGCTGACCGGCATGTTCGACGACATCCTGCCCTATTACAACAGCGAGCTGCGCTTCATGCGGGCGATGGCGGGTGAGTTCGCCGCCGCCAATCCCAAGGTCGCCAGCCAGCTGCGCATTTCCGCCGACACGATCGACGATCCGCATGTGCTGCGCCTGCTGGAGGGGTTCGCCTTCCTCAACGCGCGCACGCGGATGAAGCTGGACGACGATTTCCCCGAGTTGACCACCGCGCTGCTCGATATCCTCTATCCGCATTATCTGCGCCCGTTCCCCGCCATGTCGATCATGCAGGTGACGCCCCGGCCGGGGATGCGCGGGTCGGCGACGCTGCCCGCGCGGACCGAGGTGCTGACCGAGCCGGTGGAGGGGGAGCCGGTCCGTTTCCGCACCGGTTATCCGATCGAACTGTGGCCGATCGAGCTGACCGCCGCCGCGGTTGGCGGATTGCCGCTGGATGCGCCGCTGAACCGCGCGGCGGGCCATGCCACCGGTGTGCTGCGCCTGTCGCTGACGTGTCTGGGCGACGCCGATTTCGGGTCGCTGGGGATCGACCGGCTGCGGTTTCACATCCATGCCGAACCGCGCGTGTCGCAGATGCTGTACGAGTTGGTGGTCGGCGGCACGATCTCCGTCGCGCTGGCGGACAGCGCGGTGGATGCCGATCCGGTGATCCTTGGTCGCGACGCGATCCGCGCGGTTGGCTTTTCGGCAGACGAGGTACTGTTGCCGCTGGGCGCGGTCAGCGATCCGGCGCACGCGCTGCTCAGCGAATATCACGGCTTTCCCGACAAGTTCCTGTTCTTCGACATCACCGGCATGGCCGCCAAGACTTTGCGCGACGGCAAGCGGACGATGGAGGCGTTCCTGTATCTCGACCGGTTCGATCCGGCGTTGGAACGGCTGGTTACCGCCGGCGATTTCCGCCTGTTCGCCACGCCCGTCGTCAACCTGTTCGAACAGGCGGCGGAACCGATCCGCCTCGTCCCCGGCCGGTTCGAGCATCGCATCATCCCCGATGCCCGGCGGGAGGCGACGACCGAGGTCTATTCGGTCGACCGGCTGATTGTGGCCGATCGCACCGGTCGCGAACAGGCGTACAGCCCGTTCTTCGGCACCGGCGAGGATCGCGGATCGCCGGGCCTGCGCTACTGGCACCTGACTCGGCGCACCGCCACCGCGCCGACTGGGGGCGATGACATGTTCCTGACGCTGACCGATACCGCTGGCGCGGTGGTGGCGGATGCGGATCACGTCGCCTCGATCGACCTGACCTGCACCAACCGCAATCTGGCCGCCGCGCTGCCGTTCGGCGGCGGCCGGCCGAAGCTGATGCTAAGTACGGCCGCCTCGCTGGTGTCGGGTGCGGAACTGATCACCGCGCCGTCGCCGACTCTGCGTCCACAGCGCGGGGCGGGGGCGTTGTGGCGGCTGATTTCGCACCTGTCGCTGGGGCAGATCAGCATTGCGGAGCCGGCGCTGGCGCTGTCGCTGGTCAAGGAACTGCTGGTCCTGCACGAATATCAGCCCAGCACCGCCAGCCGCATCCTGCGCGAACGGCTGAAGACGCTGACCACCACGGTATCGAGCGCGCGGGCACCGGCGGGGGGGCATATTGCCTTCATCAGCGGGATCGACGTGATCGCCGAGTTCGAGGATCGTCGCCTGTCCGGATCGGGCGCGTTCCTGCTGGGAACGCTGCTCGATCGGCTGTTCGCGGCGATGGCGGCGATCAACGCGTTCAGCCGCCTGCGCCTGACGCTGGCGGGCGACCGCGAGGTCTGGCAGCAATGGCCCGCGCGCACGGGCACGCGGACCTTGTCGTGAGCGCGGCGCTGCCGGTATCCCCCGCCGATCTGCCGGAGGGACTGCGCGCGGAATTTTTCGAGGCGGTGCGGCAGGTGATCGCCGCATCCGGAATCACGACCGCCGGACCCGCGATCGGTGGCCCGGCGATCGGTGGCGACGTGCGCCCCGCGGCGGAGCCGGTCCGCTTCGTCGCCATGCGCGGCTCGCGGCACCCAGATGCGGAACTGGGGGCAGCGACGCAGGTCGCGCCGGGCGGACATGTCCGGATGGAGGCTGCATTCATGGGGCTGACTGGTCCGATGGGGGTGATGCCCGATCATTACACCGAACTGGTCGTCGCCCGTGACCGCGCGCGGGACGAAGCGTTCGGCGCGTTCGTCGATCTGTTCAACCACCGCGCGATCAGCCTGTTCTACCGCGCCTGGGCGAAATACCGGGTGCCGGTGGGGTTCGGCGAGACGAAGGGGTCGCTGACCGATCCCGTGTCGCGCGCGCTGGCGGCACTGGCCGGGCTAACCGCGCCGGGCGAGGACCCTCGTATCCTGGGGGCGGCGGGGCTACTGGCGCGGCGTGTCCGTTCCCCCGACGCGCTGCGCCGCACACTGGCCTCGCTGTACGACGTGCCGGTCGAGGTGATCGAACTGGAGCCACGCCGCATCCGCATTGGCCCAAATGAACAAACGCGGCTTGGTGGGGGAAAGACGGCTGCAGCCTACGCACGGCTTGCGACCGATGCAGTGCTTGGCGCCACGGCAATCGACGTCGCGGGTCGATTCCGCGTGAAGATAGGACCTCTCGCACGTGCCCAATTCGACGCGTTCTTCGATGGCAGCAATCTGCGCGAGCGGATGATCACGACGATCCGACAAGTGGCCGGACCCACCGCGAACTTCGACATTCAGCTGATCCTGCGTCGGGATGCTGTACCGAGGACCCGGACTGGGACGACGACACGGTTGGGCCAGTCGAGTTGGCTGATGCATGATGGGGCAGAGCAGGATCGGAGCGATGCAGTCCTTCGTTGCGGGTGACATCCCCATTTTATGCATTAACAAGGCGCGATAGTTGAACCAATCAAAGGCTCGCGTTGGAAATGAAATAAACCACATCGTCACCTGACACCTATATGCTGGCAACTTATGCCCCCAAGCTGTCATTTTTGGCTGCATAAGGATTTATTTGATACGACCCCCGCATGGGCGTGACGTGACACCAGTCTTTCATCCAATTGCGGCCAGAGACAGAACGGTTTTGTTACGCATGAGCGCAGGTGAAGCAACGGGCGGGGTCAACCCCGCCCGTTGCTGTTCGAGCCCGGCAGCGAATGCGGCCGGGGTAGCGTAGCCGAGCGAGGAGTGCGGTCTCTCGGTGTTGTAGTCGTCGACCCAGCGGGTGAGGATCGAGCGGGCCTGACCGATAGTGAGGAACAGCGTCTCATTAAGCAGCTCGTCGCGCATGCGACCGTTGACGCTCTCGACGAACTCGTTCTGCGTCGGCTTGCCCGGCGCGATGTAATGCCACTCGACGCCTACGTCGCCGAACCAGGCGAGCACCGCGTTCGACGTCAGTTCGGTTCCCCTCTCGAAGAGCTCGAGACAGGGTTGTCGCTGACGATCATCGTCGGTTTGCCACGTTCGGCGATCAGATCGGTCAACTCGCGCACGACCCGCCGGCCCGAAATCGACGTGTCCACCACCGCCCGGAGGCACTCGCGCGTGACGTCGTCGACGATGTTGAGCATGCGGAACCGTCGGCCGGTAACAAGCTGGTCGTGCACGAAGTCCAGGCTCCAGCGCTGGTTTGGGAGCGCCAGCACCGACGCGGGCGCCCGTGCGCCAACCGCGCGCTTTCGTCCCTTCCGGCGCCTGACCGTCAGCTCGTTCTCCCGGTAGAGCCGCTCGGTCTTCTTGCGGTTGATCGTAATGCCGTCCCGGCGCAGCAGGATGTGCAGACGCCGATAGCCGAACCGCCGGCGCTGCTACGCCAGCTCACGCAAACGCGACCGCAGGTCGCCATCATCTCCTCGACACGAGCGATACCGCATGTTCGTGCGGTCTGCCCCGACGACCATGCACGCCCGCCGCTCGCTCATCCCCAGCGTCGCCTGGCCTTCGATATCGTTAACCTGCTCGGCAATCCGCTGCGTCGCTACCGCCAGTTCAACGACGCCGGCGATCAATATGCCCGCCAGATCGTGTATCTGGAGCGGACCTATTCATTAGGTGTGCGGTTCCGGTTCTGACGATCATCAGGATGAAGCAGATCATGCGCAGCCTTTCCGCGTTTCTATCGACCCTGTCGGCAACAGGGCTGTTCGCCACAGCGGCTTTGGCTGACAATTCGCAATTTCAGGGTGCCGATCCCCATGCAATGGTGATCGGCCGCGAATTGTGGATCTTTCCGACCGGCGGGCCCGGTGGGGCATGGGAGGCGGACCGGTTTGGTGCCTTCTCCTCGGCAAACCTGAAGGAGTGGCGCAGCCGCGGTACGCTGATCCAGCGGGACGAGATCGGTTGGATAGGCGAGGACGGCGCACGGGAGCATTTCCTATGGGCGCCCGCCGTCGCGACGCGAGCCGGCAAATGGTATCTCTACTATTCGGTAGGCCCACAGAATCCCACGCCCAGCCGTATCGGGGTCGCCATCGCAGATCGGCCTGAAGGCCCATATCGCGACAGCGGTCGTCCGCTCGTCGGCAAGGCGGAAAAGGATCCGAAGCCGTTCGAAGCGATCGACCCGATGGTCTTCTCCGACCCCAGATCGGGTCGCATCTATCTATATGCCGGCGGCAGCGCAGGGGCGCGGCTCCGCATATGGGAGCTGGCGCCGGACATGGTATCGATCCGTCGGGAAGTAACGATACAGCAACCCCGGCGTTTCACGGAAGGTGCGTTCATGCACGAACGCAACGGCACTTATTATCTGTCATACAGTCACGGTCGCTGGAACGCGGATGACTATTCGGTGCATTATTCCACCGCCTCCTCGCCGACAGGGCCGTGGCATTATCGAGGCGAGATACTTGGGAGCGACGCACGGCATCAGGGACCCGGCCATCACAGTTTCGTTCAATCACCGTCGGGGGATTGGATGATCGCCTATCATCGTTGGGATCGGCAAGCTGGCCCCGCACCGTTCAAAGGCGAGCGTCAGGTCGCGATTGACCGGGTTCGCTATGAGCGGGATGGCCGCATTGCCCGAATCGCGATGACCGACGGCGCCGCATCCCCCATATGGCCGGGCCCCTAGAGACGGTGCGATTGATACTCGCATTCGTCGCCGTCCGGACGAGATACGGCATGATCACGATCTGCTGCTCTGACACATGTCAGAAACGCGTTCCGAGGCCCAACCAGATTCTCGCGGGATCGACGACATACCCGAAGCGATCATAACTCAATCGCTTGTCGAGTATATTCTGGATGCCGCCATATAGCGTGAAGCGCGGTGACACCTTGTACGATCCGCCGATATCGACCGTCGTATAGGATGGTGCCACGATCGTATTGCCGCTGATCTGTGCCTCGGTGATCGCCTCCTCGCCGCGAAAGATCGCGCGGACATAGCCACCGAACCGGGCATCGGGTTTCCAGTTCAACGAGGCACTGGCCTGTTGCTTCGGCGTGTCGTTTAGCGCGGCACCGACATTGGCACCGGTCAGTTGTTCTGAATCCGTCAGCGTACCGGTCGCGGTCACCTTCAGCGTCGCAGTCAGCGGCAGGTCGATCGTTGCCTCGATCCCGCGTACCTTTGCCTTGTCGACGTTGACATAGGTGGTGGGAGGCCGTCCGATCGTGCTCAACGGCTCGCCTACGCACCACGCGCCCGCAACCACGCAGGTGACGCGGGTGATCCGGTCGTTGAACCGCGTATCATAGGCGGTCAGGCTCGCCTGGAATGCGCCGCCGTCAAACAACAGGCCTGCTTCAATGGTGCGCGATGTCTCCGCCTCCAGATCGGGATTGCCATAGATAGTGCCGCCACGGCTGGACTGGCCCCAGTCGGGCAGCGTCTGTCGCAGGTTCGGTGCGCGAAAGCCCTGTGAATAGCCGCCCTTCAGCGTGAGGCGCCGTTCGATGTTCCACACCGCATAGACGCGCGGCGTCCAGTGCGTGCCATATTGCTGGTCGTCGTCCATGCGGATGCCGCCGGTCAGCCTCAATCCGCGCAGGATCGTCAGTTCGTCTTCCGCAAACAGGGCGACCTGCCGCCGGCTGGCGCCATCGCGGGTCGACCCCGCCAGCAGGTTGCCGACGGTATCCGACAGATCCTCGTTCCGGTAATAGACGCCGATACTCAGCGCGTTGGCGGGCAGTGGCACCACCCAGATCGACTGGGCGACCGTGTTCTTGATCCGCTTGCCATCCTGCAGGCTCTCGGCATCTTCCAGCTGAAGATAGCTTTCCGAACTGGCAAAGCCCCAGCGTCCCGTATGACTGACGGATCCAACATAGCGTCGCTGGGCCTGCGTGCTCTGCGTACCGGACGGCGCCGTCGGGCCGGGTGCGATGGTTCTGGCGGCGGTAGAGGTCACCGTCTGGCGATAATAGCCCAGTTCCGCGAGAAAACTGTGCCGGTCGCCGGCGTTCCAGCCAATCTTGCCTGCCAGGCTGTCGTCCTTGCGTTCCGGTGTGCCACCAACGACGCGATCCTCGGCCCGCCGCGTCATCGCACCCTGCAACTGGATGCCGACCGATCCGACAAGCGGCCCGGACAGGTAGAAATTGCCGTCGGCGACGTTGCCGTATTCAGACCCCAGCTGCATCGTGCCATTGACCCGCGCGCTGCCGCGCCACGTGGTGGCGATCCGCCGGGTGATGATGTTGACAACGCCGCCCATCGCATCTGATCCATAGAGCGAGGACATCGGCCCGCGCACCACCTCGATCCGTTCGATCGCCTCCAGCGGCGGCAACTGGCCGCCTTCGGAAATGCTGCCGCCATTGGTGCGCGTCTCGCGGCTGGACAGGCGCTTTCCGTCGACGAGGATCAACGTGTATTGCGCTGGCATGCCGCGGATCGAGATATCGCGGCTGTTGCCTTCGCCGGGCGTCACCGTGACACCCGGAATTTCCAACAGCGCATCGGTGATTTCACGATACGGCAGCCGCTCCAGATCCTCGCGGGTCAACACGCTGATCGATGCCGGCGCATCCTTTACCTGTTGTTCCCGCCCGCCCGAGGCGGTCACCACGATCTCATCGGCCCGCGTCGTTTCGTTCTGGGGGTCGGTATCGTTCGCACGGGCACCGACCGTCGCGGTGGCGGGCAAGGGTAGGGAACAGGCGAGCGCGATGAGCGCCGCACTGGAGCGGAAGCAAGTAGATGGCATGATAAAGGTCCCGGCTTTCTCGCTTGCTATTGCAAGTCGTTCGCATGTCTATGCTAGACAGGGCGCTGCCTAGCCAGCCTCACATTCCGGATATCCGTTATTCACCCCGCGGATGCGCACTCCCGTGCCAGTGTTTCGGCGAGCCAGATCGTCGCCTGATCGCGGGCGGACCGTTCATGCCATAACAGGCGGTAATCGAGGCAATCTATTTCGACCGGTGCGGGTCGGGTCGCGAGGCCGTAGCTTTTCGCGAAGCGCGTCGCAGCCCGCGTGGGCAGGGTCATGATCATGTCGCTTTCCGCGATCAGGGCAGGGGCGGCATGGAAATAGGGCAGTCGTGCCGTCACCCGACGTTCGACGCTGCGAGTGCCGAGTCGGACCTCGACCCCATCGACCGCCAGATCGCTGACGACGATACCGATATGTGGCCACGCGAAGAACGCATCCAGCAACAATGGGGTTTCCGGTTCGGCCAGCGGATGATCCCCCCGCATGACACAGCTATAGCTGTCGACGAAAAGCGATCGACTGTGCACGACGGCATGATCCGGTTTCAGTCCCGAGACGATCAGGTCGATCTCACCCGATGCCAGTTTCTGCGTCATGTCCGCACTGAACGGTACGATGTCGATCGTCACTTGCGGTGCGGCTGCGGTGATAGGCGCCAATGCAGGTGCGATGACGGTGAGCACGCCATAATCAGTACAGGCGATACGGAAGCAGCGATCGAGCCTTTCCGGCTCTTGGCAGGGTGGATTCAATAGCGCACTGGTCGATGTGAGCCAGCGCTGAACCGGCTCGACCATGTCATCCGCCCGGGATGTGCGCTGCATGCCGGCACTGGTCCGGATCAATAACGGGTCATTTAGGATGCGACGCAGCTCCGCCAGCGAACGGCTGACCGTCGGCTGGCTTAGCCCGAGCCGCCGCGCCGTGCCAGTTACGCTTTTGGTCTGTAGCAGTACCGCAAGCGTCGCGAGCAGATTCAGGTCGACATGTCCCGGATATATGGCGTCACACTCACATGTGGATACGGAAAGCTATTGCGAACTATTATCCTAACTTGGTGGCGACTGCAAATCGAACCGGAAGCATAAGGACGTTGGATACTTGGCAGATAGATAGGACATCATCAGTGGCGTTTTCGGGGTGCGGACGATAATCCGGGGCCAGCAAGGGAGCTTCCATGGATTTCAGCAGATCGTCTTTTATCGCCGCGGGATCTCAGGATGCGCGACGATCCCGGCATAGATCGCTGGTGACGTCATGGTGCCCGGTCGGGAAGGGTGCGGTTCTGCACACCCTCCTGCTTTTCGTGATGGCTCAGCCGGCCATTGCCCAGACCCTGCGGGTAGATGCTCGAGGTGACGTACCGGTACCTGAGCAGGGCTACCTGAAGCTTGGCGCCGCCCGCGCGTCGAACGGGTCGATTATCGGTGCGAACAGCCGATATCTGACCCTTGATGGCCAGCCTTGGCTGCCGGTGATGGGTGAGTTCCACTATGTCCGCACGCCCATGGCCGAATGGGACGCGGAACTGGCAAAGATCAAGGCATCGGGCATCGATATCGTCGCGACCTATCTGATGTGGAACTATCATGAGGAGGTGGAAGGCCGCTTCGACTGGTCGGGTGATCGCAATCTGCGCGCCTTCGTCGAGGCGGCGGGGCGGCATGGACTGAAGGTGTTTCTGCGGCTTGGCCCATGGGTCCATGCCGAGGTTCGCTACGGTGGTATCCCGGATTGGGCCGTCCGGTCGATGCCGACACGCGGTGATGATCCGGTCTATCTCCGCCATGTCGAGCGGTTCTGGCACGAGGCGCAGAAACAGGTGCAGGGGCTGCTGTGGCGGGACGGCGGCCCCGTGATCGGCGTGCAGATCGAAAACGAATATAATCTTCGGGGGCCGGGGCAGGGCGCATCGCATATAGCGACGCTGAAGGCGCTGGCGGTCCAGCTGGGTTTCGATGTGCCGCTTTATACAGTCACGGGATGGGATGCGACGGTCTATCCGCACCGTGAGGTGATGCCGGTGTTTGGCGGTTATCCCGACGAACCATGGGGCAAGTCGACCGGCAAGCTGCCGCCGAAGGAAACCTACGCCTTTCGGTTCGGCAGCCGGGTCAGCGGCGATCTTGGTGCGCAGACCCGGGGCGGGAGGACCGGCGATGCCGATGGCGACATCGCGCACACGCCCTTTCTGGGCGCGGAATATGGCGGCGGTATCCCCACCATGTACCGGCGCCGGCCCGTGATGCAACCGGACGACATCGCCGCGATGCTGCCGGTGCAACTGGGTTCAGGGGTGAACCTTTACGGTTATTACATGTATCACGGCGGCCGTAACGCGATCGGGCGCACGACCCTGCAGGAGCAGACCGCGATCGGCGGCTATAACGATCTGCCCATCATCGATTACGACTTTCAGGCGCCGTTCGGCCAATACGGCATGGCGAATGCGGTGTTGCCGGCTATCCGGCCATTCCATCTGTTCCTGCAGGAATGGGGGACGAAGCTGGCGCCGATGGCCGTCCGCCGTCCGGATCGCGTGCCGACCGGACCGGACGATCTGACGACACCACGTTTTTCGGTCCGCAGCGACGGCGACCGCGCCTTCCTGTTCTACAACAGCCATATCCGCCAATATCCGGCCGCGATGCAGCGCAGTGTGCGCTTCGTCGTCGATCTACCATCAGGACCGGTGACGTTTCCCGCGACTCCGATCGATATTCCAGCCGACCGCTACTTCATCTGGCCGATCGATATGGCCCTCGGCGCAACCGATGCACGGCTGGCATGGGCGACCGCTCAGCCGCTGACGACGATCGCAACCCCGGCGGGACATGTGACGGTGCTGCACGCGGTGCCGGGCATACCTGTCAGCCTCGCGGTAAGAGCCGCCGCGGTACGTGCCCGCGGTGCCCGCATCGACCGGGCCGGCGACGTCTTTACCGTCGAGGAATTGAAGCCCGGCACGAATGCGATGATCGACATCATTGACACCCGCGGCCGGCGGGAGCGGGTGCTGATCCTGACACAGGAACAGGCACGACGGATCAGCAAAGTGACGGTGGCGGGAACCGACCGGCTGGTGATGACCGAAGACGAGATCGCGCCCACGCCAAATGGCATGCATCTGGTATCGCGCGGCGATCCACGCTTCACCTTTGCGATGTTACCGGCCGCCACGGTCGTCAAAGGAACCCTTCCGTTGCGTGCGGCGGGACAGGACGGGGTATTCACTCGATATACCACGACCGCGCCGACCCGGACGTACCGGGTGACGATGAAGCCACTGCGCCCCGCAGGCGTAGCGTCGCCTGTCCAGATCGGCGGCCCGGCCAAGGCGGCGGTCGAACCCTATCCGGAAAGCTTCACCACCGCGGCCGCATGGACGCTGACGGTGCCGCCGGCTGGCCCGGCTGCGATCGAAGATCGCCGGCTGGTAATCCGTTGGGCTGGCGACATCGGTCGGCTGTTCGTCGGCACCGATCTGATCGACGACCGCTATTTCGACGGTCGCTCGTGGCAGGTGAACCTGCGCCGCTTCGACGGCCGACTTGGCCAGCCGTTGACGCTGTCGATCCTGCCGCTGCGCAAGGATGCACCGATCTATCTGGACGAAGCCGCCATCGCTAGGCGCGGCGATGCAGATCAGGTGGCATCGCTTGACTCGGTGCAGGTCGAAACCGATTACGGTCTGGATGTGTCTTTCTGACCGGCGGTGAATTCTTGCCCCGTGCCTTTTTGGGATCGGAAGGTGGAGCCGTCGGCAACGTGTGCGCAAATCGGTGTCATTGAAGGCTGTTCAACGGATCGGGTGTGCGATGGCCACTGAATGCTCGGTTCAGGGGTGGCGGCCCTACATTCCCGGTGCAGTGACGGAGTAAGGTATATGAGATTGTTATTCCGGTCGGCGCTGGGGCCGGCACTGATGATGTCTGCATCGTTCGGCGGACAGGTGGTGGCACAGTCGGTGGGCCCAGCGCATGGCTTTGCCGTCGCCGGCACCGGCTTCCTGAAGGACGGCAAGCCGCATCAGGTCATATCCGCCGAGATGCATTATGTGCGCATCCCGCGCGCCTATTGGCGTGATCGCCTGCACAAGGCGCGGGCGATGGGGCTGAATACGATCACGACCTATGCGTTCTGGAACGCGCATGAACCGCGTCCGGGCGTCTATGACTTCAGCGGGCAGAACGATCTGGCCGCCTTCATCCGCGACGCGCAGGCCGAGGGGTTGGATGTGATCCTGCGCCCCGGCCCCTATGTCTGCGCGGAATGGGAACTGGGTGGCTACCCTGCGTGGCTGTTGAAGGATCGCCGCCTCGTCCTTCGTTCGACCGACGCGGCCTATACGGCGGCGGTAGAGCGGTGGCTGATTCGGTTGGGCCAGGAGATGAAGCCACTGCTCCTGCGTAATGGCGGGCCGATCGTCGCGATCCAGCTGGAAAACGAATATGGCGCATTTGGTCAGGACAAAGCCTATCTGGAGGGGCTGAAAGCGAGCTATCGCCGTGCCGGGCTGGCCGATGGCGTGCTGTTCACCTCCAACCAAGCATCCGATCTGGCCAAGGGCTCGCTTCCCGATGTGCCGTCGGTCGTCAATTTCGGGTCGGGCGGTGCAGCCAACGCCGTGGCGAAGCTGGAGGCGTTTCGCCCCGGCGGGCTGAGAATGGTCGGCGAATATTGGGCAGGGTGGTTCGACAAATGGGGAGAGGATCACCACGAGACGGACGGCCGTAAGGAAGCCGAGGAACTCCGGTTCATGCTCAAGCGCGGCTATTCGGTATCACTCTACATGTTTCATGGCGGCACGACCTTCGGCTGGATGAACGGTGCCGACTCGCACACCGGCAAAGATTATCATCCCGACACCACCAGTTACGATTACAATGCGCCGCTCGATGAGGCGGGGAATCCGCGATACAAATACGCGCTGCTGGCCTCGGTGATCGCCGAGGTCACGGGCAAGCCGGCTGTGACGCCTCCGGCGTCGACCGTTGCAGCGACCTTTCCGGTTTCCACGATCCAGCGCAGCGCATCGCTATGGGACAATCTGCCTGAACCAGTGCGTTCCCCGCGTCCGTTGACCTTCGAGGAACTCGACCAGAATTACGGGTACGTCCTGTACCGCGTGGCGCTGCCCAAGGGGCAGGGGGGACGATTGCTGCTCAAGGGCATGCACAGCTATGCGCAGGTCTATATCGACCGGAAGCTGGTAGGGACGCTTGATCGTCGGCTGGATCAGGAGGCGGTAGATCTGCCCTCCCGCGCGGGCCCTGCGACGCTGGATATCCTCGTTGAGAATACCGGCCGCGTAAACTACTCGCACGCCATCCGAACCGAGCAAACCGGATTGACTGGTGCGGTCACGCTGGACGGGATGCCGCTGATCGACTGGCGCATGTTCCGCCTGCCGATGAATGACCTGTCGAGGCTCCGCCTATCGAACGCGCCATGTACCGGTCCCTGTTTCTACGAGGTCGAGATGCAGGTGGATCGGCCGGCCGACACCTATCTCGACATGCGCGGGCTGCGCAAAGGGCAGTTGTGGCTCGGCACGCACAATCTCGGCCGCTTCTGGTCGATTGGCCCGGTACATACACTGTATACGCCTGCGCCCTGGATGGAGCGCGGTGCCAATCGCATCACGTTCTTCGATCTTATGGGCGACGCGACTGATCGCCTTTCGACGGTCAAGACGCCGATATTCGGCAAGATCACCACTACCCGCGAAGCGCAGTGAGCACAGTTAAGTTTCGAAGATCCTGCTGAATCGGCCGTATATCTTCATACTTTCTGAACTGCTGTGTACCCGCACCAAAAGCTGATGGAATTTTCCTTTCAAATTCGGGAAATGTCAATTCTCCTTCAGGTTGCTGGGATCGACGTAAAATTCGACGTGCGGTGATGAACGATGGCAGTGCTTGGCTCGGTCGATAGCCCACTGACAGATGCAACACCGTGCGCAAGCTGCAACACATCGTTCCAATGCACCTCCCGCGCATCTACTTGCTCATTGCCACCCAGAACGGCAGGTTTGAGCGTCTATCATTATGGCGCATCCATCTTCGCGATGCAGCCCGCGCTATCGGGTGCTCGCGCAAAATGGGTGGCAAGTAAGTGATGGATTATGCAGAATTTCACAGAATTACGATATCCAAGCGCCGCTATCTAGTTCAAGTGATGAACAATTTATAGGTTTCCACCAAGCGCTTGAAATCGAGATTTTTGATCGACGCTTTGGCGCAAAACTAATAGATGTGGTTAACGTTTTACGTTTTCTAAGTATCTGATCAAGCAGTGCAAATTTTTTTAACGCCGCTTTTACTTATTTGAGACGGTTATAAGAGAAAATTCAGCATTATAAACCAACGATAATAATATATGGCGGCGCCAGGTAATGACGGCTGATAGCGGGGCGGCGCCATGGTGGATTGCAGGAATAACGTAGGATTTCTGAGGCTTATGTTTGCCTGTGCCGTCATTGTTGGTCATGCGCCGGAAATGATCGATGGTAATATAAGCAGAGAGCCACTTGCTGTTTTGACCGGCGTTCTTACCTTGGGCAGCGTTGCTGTCGATGGGTTCTTTTTGCTTAGCGGCTATTTGATTACCGCAAGCATGACGCGATCAACCCCGCTGCGATACCTTACTCGGCGGGTGATGCGGATTTATCCGGCATTCATCGTAGCCTCTCTGCTCAGCATCTATGTATTGGGGACATTAGTAGAGGCGCAAATATCAGGAGCGTTGCCAAAGGCTATCTCAAAGATAGCATTGCTACGTCAGCCCGATTACTATCCGGGGCAATTTCCCGGCCTAGAACATTATCCGCTGTTGAATGGTGCGATGTGGACGATCGCCTACGAATTTCGCTGTTACCTGCTCGTTTTTGTCTTAGGCATATGCGGTGTCTTGCGGAAGCCGGGGGTAATGATGGCGATCACCTTGATCGCACTCGGCCTGTTCGCCACATCGGGCATCGAACCGGTTGCGACCCTGCTGGCGAAGTGTGGAGGTCATGATGCCATCAAGCTGCTGATCGGCGATCCGGTGCAGGTCGTTCGTCTTACCAGTGCCTTTCTGGTCGGCGCTTGCCTGTGGGTACGAGGCGATGGCCGAACGCCGACAATTCATGGCAACGTCGCTGCCGTATCAGCGATCGCTATGGTCGTCATTATCGTTGCCGTTCCGGCGATGGGGGAGGTCGCCATACTGACGTTGGGCGCTGTCGGCTTGTTCTGGGTATCGTTTCGCGCAGACCTGGGTGTGCTGCAAACGATCAACGATCGGTGGGACATCAGCTACGGAACGTATCTATATGGGTGGCCTATCGCGACGTACATCCGGTGGGCCTATCCCTTGATTGATCCGTGGACATTGGCAGCCTGTACTGTCCCGCTCGCGCTGCTTGCAGGGGCATTGAGTTGGCATCTGATCGAGGCGCCCACGAAGAATGTCGAATTGTTCAAGCGTCTTACCTTGCGGCAACGGCGGAGTCTGGTGGGCTGAATTTGTCGGCGACGTCTCAAGCGAGTTGGTGTGATACGAGCGAACGCATTTTACTGATTTCGACAGGTGATGAGATAGTAAATCTATGTGCCAATAAAATTACTGGTTACTAATAATAATGATCTGCTAAAATATTCAGACGGCAATAAAGGTCGACGTCATTAGCGGTGGCCCTCGAAAGTTACCAAAGATAAGGGGCTTGCCGTAGCTGATTGGCACCCACTCTTAAGTCTTAATATGGAAGCTGACACCTGGCAGGCCCGCAACTGCCGGGTAAAATTTTTTCCGAATCCGTCGAAGATCCACATTGGTGCCGGAGGTCGGCAAAGCCGCACGCCATGGCCTTGCAGGCGATGTGCGTGTGAGTTGATGGTCAGGTCGTAATTTTATGTGAGGGGGCAGGCTGACTCCTGGGCAGTATTTCTTTGCCCACCGGGTGGAAAATGCTCACCGATGACAGTTTGCCGGACTTGATATGCGATATCGCCTTATTGACTATCGATTCCGTAATTGCCTGTTCTACACCGGACGCGTCTGCCGTTACTGCCCCGGTTCCCTGAGCCACCTTTGCCGGTCCCAAGGTCCGGCCACATCGATTCCGTCTGGGGTGTTAGAAGACATCCGAAGGGGATCGAATTCGTGTACCGCCTACTGCTTGCATCCTCCGCCACCCTCGCCCTGATTGGCGCCGTGCCCGCTTTGGGACAGACGATCATCGACACGAAGCGCACGACCGCCGTTCGTACGTCCACCATCCGCAACGGCGCGGCCGACAATGTCAGTATCGTCGCGGCCGGCGGGGTCGCACCACCGGTTGGCCCGGCGGTGACGATCGACAGCAACAATAATGTGACGAACGCCGGCACTATCCAGGTAACCGATGCGAGTGGTGCGATCGGTATTCTGGCGCAGGCCGGCGTGCGCAGCGAGATCGTCAACACCGGCAAGATCATCATCGACGAAACCTATGCCGTCATTGATCTCGACAAGGATGGTGATCTGGACGGCCTCTTAGCGCAGGGGGCAGGCCGCACGGGTATCCGTACCGCCGGTATGTTTACCGGCACGATATCCAACGGCGGGGAGATTACCGTGGAGGGAAACGACTCCGCCGGTATCTATCTGGGCGGTACGCTGACGGGCACTCTGACCCATGGTGGCAAGACCAGCGTCGTCGGCGATCGGGCGGTCGGTATCCGGGCAGAATCGGTCGTCGGCAACGTGACGCTGGGCGGAACGACCACGGCGGTCGGGCGTGACGCGGTTGGCGTGCGGCTGGACGGCAATGTCGGCGGCGCGCTGGTCATCGAGGGACTGATCGGATCGACCGGCTATCGCTCGACCACCGCACCTGCAGATGTCTCGAAACTGGATGCCGACGACCTTTTGCAGGGTGGGGCAGGCCTGATCGTGGCGGGCGATGTGAGTGGTGGCATCATGCTGACGAACACCACCGGCAAGACTGCGGACATCATATCCTATGGCGCCGCGCCCGCGTTCCAGGTCGGGGCGGTGAACCGGACGGTCTCGATCGGTGCAGGGGGTGGTGCTACGCCTGCCGCCGCCGGGCTTGTGATCGACGGCCGGGTGACCGGAAGCGGCGTCTATAGCGGGGTCGCGGCGACCGGGTTGTCGATCGGCGGACTGGGCGGCGACGTGACGATCGCTCGGGGGGTTGCGATCGGCGGCAGCGTACAGGCCTCCGCCGGGAACGCGGCCGCTACCGCGATCCGCTTCGGTGCCGGTGCGACCACGCCGGAGGTGCGGGTGACGGGATCGGTCACCGCTACGGGGGGTGGCATCGCGACGACGCAGTCGGCCGCGATCCTTGTTGACACGGGGGCATCGGTACCGACGATCCGCAACAGCGGCACGATCCGGGCGGCCGGGCCCGGAGCCACGGCTGTGGCGGTGCTGGACCGCACCGGCGGCCTTACGCTGATCGAGAACAGTGGGACGATCGCTGCGGCGGGCGCCGACGCCGCGCGTTCGATCGCGATCGATCTTTCTGCAAACACCATTGGTGCCGTCGTCCGGCAGGCTGCGGCAACGGCAACAGGTGCGGCGGCCCCGGCGATCACCGGCGCCATCCGCTTTGGCTCCGGCAGTGATCGGTTGGACATAGCGGCCGGTTCGGTCGCGGGCGAGGTGTCGTTCGGTACTGGCGACGACCGACTGGATATGAGCGGTGCGAGCTTCTTTGCCGGCAATGGAGTTTTCGGCGGTGGTAGCGATACGCTGTCCCTCGCCGGCACGGCACGGTTCGACGGGACGGCCGACTTCACTGGCGGTGGCCAGGATGTGCTGGCGATCGCCGGCAAGGGCGTGTTCGCAGGCCGACTGGTCAATGCGGGCAACGTAACCGTGACGGTCGCTGCAGGCGGCGGCACCTTCGCAGCAAGCGGCATCGCAACGATCGGCTCGTTGGTACTGGGCGAGCAATCGATCCTCAGCGTTGCGCTGGACAAGGCGAACCCCGCTGCCAACCTGATTCAGGTAACGGGTGTGACCACGATCGCCGCTAATAGCCAACTGGCGCTGCGGGTGACCGGCGGTGCCGACATCGCCGGGCGCTATGTCGTCCTGCGCTCTGGCACGTTGACCGGGGCGGTTAACCTGACGCTTGCCGACACTGCCGTCCCCTTCCTTTACAAGGGGGCGATCGTTGCGGCTGCTTCGAACGAGATCACAGTCGATGTCGTGCGCAAGGCGCGCACCGAACTGGGCCTGAACGCCGCCGCGACCGGCGCCTTCGATGCGATCGACACCGCGATTGGCAGCGATGCCAAGATCGCGGCGGCGATCCGCGGCATCTATGACGGCGGTGCCTTTCGCGGGGCGATCGACCAGATGTTGCCCAACTATGCCGGTGGCGTGTTCGAGAGCGTAACGCTTGCCTCGCGTGCAGCGGCGGGGCAATTGCGCGAGCCGGCGGGCGAATTCACCGAAGAGGGCGATTGGGGCATGTGGCTGACTCCAGTCGGCTGGGATGCGTCCAAGGCGATGCGCGGCACGACCGGCTACGATGTGCGCGGCTGGGGCCTGAGCGGCGGTCTGGAACACAAATCGCAGGCAGGCAATTTCGGCGTCTCGCTCGCCTATCTACGCGGCCGTGACAATGAAGGCGTCGCCGTAAACCGCGTAAACCACAGCCAGTACGAACTTGCCGGTTTCTGGCGCGCCCATTGGGGCGGGTTCGCGGCGCAGGTACGTGGATCGGCCGCCTTCCTGTCGTTCGATGCGCGCCGCCAGTTCGACGGTACGATCGGATCGGAAACCGTTCAACGCCGGGCGGATTCCGACTGGAACGGTATGCTCTATTCCGGATCTGGTGGGGTGTCGTACGAGCATGTCGTCGGACGGTTCAGCCTGCGGCCCAATCTGGCGGTCGATTACTACAAGCTCAACGAGGACGCCTATCGTGAAACGGGTGGCGGCGCTGCCTATGACCTGACCGTGCGCAAGCGTAGCAGCGACGAACTGGCCGTGACGGCGGCGCTGGCGGCGGGCATCAATTTCGGTGGTGACAACCGCTACGAGCAGTGGAGCCGCATCGAGGTGGAAGGGGGCCGGCGCGAGCGGATCGCCGGGACGCTGGGCCGTACCACCGCCAGCTTCGGCAGCGGTACCGCCTTCACGCTCGATCCCGAGGTACGTGGCGGCGGCTGGACCGGGCGGGTTCGCGCGATCACTGGCACTACTGAAGTGCGGTTGAGTGGTGAGGTAGGTGCCGAACAACGGCTTGGGGATGTGGCTCTGTCGGCGCGAGCCGCTCTTCAATTCGCTTTTTAGGCGGCACGCGCATGGCGATCCACGACATGCGCGCCCAACCGGCGCTCCGTCCCGCCCTGGAGGGGAGCGCCTTCCCGCTGGGCTGTCGTTCGGCTAGACGACCGGCTTCCCCGATCCTCCAGCCGGTTCCTGTCATGCCGCCCACCGGGCTCGAAGCCGTCTATCTGGCCAATCGCGACAAGCTGGTCCGTTTTCTGCGGGCGCGCGGCGCGGACGATGCGGCGGAGGACCTGGTGCATGACCTGTGGTTGCGCGTGGCCGGACAGGCAACCGGGCCGGTGGGCAATCCGCTCGCCTATCTATTCCGGGCGGCAGATATGCTGATGATCGATCGCTATCGCTCAAGTCGGCAGGCCGGGCTCCGCGAGCAGGCATGGGAGGAAGGACGGGCGGGCCACGTCGCCGTCGAGCCCGAGGCGGAGCGACTGGTCGCCGCCCGGCAGCAGGCGACGCATGTGGAGCGGACGCTTCGCGAGCTCGGCCCCCGGAAGGAAGCCATTTTCCGCCGGGCGCGGATCGACGGTGTTCCCCAGCGGCTGATCGCCGAAGAACTCGGTGTCAGCATTAGTACGGTGGAAAGCGACCTGAGGGCCGCATGCCGGGCGCTGGCCCAGTTGAAAAAGGACATAGGATGAGCGAGGATCGCAACGACGTCGCATCCGGTCCGGCGGAGATCGATGCGGATGCGCTGAACTGGGTGATCCGCATGGCGGAACCCGAGGCGGACTGGGACGCCTATCTGGCGTGGCTGGAAGCGGATCCGGCACGTGCAGAACGCTATGACCAGGCCGCCTCCGCGTTGCGCGATGCCGAAACCGCCGTCACCCAGGCGCCAGTTATCGGGTCGCTTGTGGTGCCTGACGGCCCGCACCCGGCCGGGGGATATGCCACCGGGCTGGTGCGTCGTCGTTGGTTGGGCAGTGCGGTAGCGGCGGTGGTGACCGGTGCGCTCGGGCTGGGTGCCTGGCAGGGACGCAGCGATCCCTTCACCGTCGCGACGGCAGCCGGCGAACACCGGACCGTCGCTCTGGGCGATGGCAGCAGTATCGTGTTGGCAGGAGCGTCGCAGGTGGTGCTCGATCGCCGCGCGCCCCGCGTTGCCGTGGTCGAGCGTGGAGAAGTGCTGTTTCGTGTCAGGCACGATCCCGACCGACCGTTCGACGTGCGGGTCGGCGATCTGGCGCTGACCGACCTGGGTACCGTGTTCGACGTGCAGATGCTGGGGCGACGGACGCGGGTGGCGGTAGCGGCAGGCGCGGTGATGGTCGATCCCGATGGCGCGGCGCTCCGGCTCGATCCCGGGCAGGCGGTCATCGCCGACGGACCCCGTCTCGAACGCCGACCAGCCGAAGCCGCGGATGTCGGCGGCTGGCGCGAGGGGCGGCTGGCCTATGACGACGCCACGCTGGCCGAGGTGGCCGAAGACCTCTCACGGCACCTCGGAATGCAGATCGCCGCTGCCCCGTCGGTCGCGGGACAGAAGTTTCGCGGAACGCTGGAGGTTCGGGACCTCGGAACGGATCCGGTGCTGCTCGGCGAACTGCTCGGGGTGGGCGTAAGGCAAACGGGGGGTGGCTGGATGCTGGAAGCCCGTCGGTGAGATGGATGGCGGCGGGGCTTGGACCCGCCTTCCTGCTGGCGGCGGCATCGGCGGCGGCCGGGCCATTGTCGATCGATCTGCCGGCGGGAAGCGTCCGGCAGCAGGTGATGGCACTCGGCCGGCTGGCGCGCGTCAGCATCGTCGTGCCCGATGCCCGGTTGTGGTCGCGCCGAGTACCCGCTCTGCGCGGGCAGATGTCGGTGTCGGCAGCGCTTGCCGCCATCGCGGTAGAAGCGGGTGCCCGAGCGGAAGCCATCGGGCCGCAAAGCTGGCGACTGGTCAAGCGCGTTCCTGTTGTCCATCGCCGATCACCGAGGGTGGTTCCTGCACCGCCCGGCGCGATGCCGCATGATGGCGGACCCGATATCGTCGTGACCGCAAGCAAACGCGATACGACGCGCGCCAATTTCGCCGGGCAGGTAGCGAGCGTATCGGGCCGGGAGCTGGAACTGGGCGGGGCTGGCGGCACCGAACGCCTGACCCAGCGGCTGACCAGCGTCACCTCGACCTATCTTGGTGCAGGCCGCAACAAGCTGTTCATTCGGGGAATCGCCGATTCCAGCTTCACCGGGCCTACCCAAGCCACCGTCGGCCAATATTATGGCGACCTGCGGCTTAGCTATAATGCGCCCGACCCAGATCTGCGGCTGGCCGATCTCGCGACGGTCGAGGTGCTGGAAGGACCTCAGGGTACCTTGTACGGGGCCGGGTCGCTTGGCGGATTGATCCGGCTCGTACCCAACCCGCCTGATCTGGACATGGTGTCTGGTTCGGCCGCGATCGGCGGCTCTGCGACGACGCGGGGCAAGCCGGGGATGGATACGCAGATCGTCCTCAACCTGCCGGTCGTGCCAAGGCGTCTCGGCCTGCGGCTGGTTGCCCATGCCGGGGCCGAGGGTGGGTATATCGACAAACCGCTGCTCGACCGGGTTGACGTAAACCGGACCCGCATCGCTGGCGGCCGTGCGACCGCGCGGCTTGATCTGGGCGCCGGGTGGAGCGTCGAGCTAATCGGGTTGGGCCAGCGCATCCGAGGGGCGGACAGCCAGTATGCGGATCGTGACGGCGCGCCGCTGACCCGTTCCGCCATGGTAACGGAGGGGTTCCAATCCGATTTCGTACAGGGACAGTTCGTCGTCGCGGGCCGGATCGGTGACGTGCGCTTGCGCTCGACCACCGGGGCTACGGCGCACGAACTTACCGAGCGATACGACGCCACCGCGCCCGACGGACTCACCCGCCTGTTCGCGCAGGCGAACCGCACGCGGATGCAGGCCAATGAAACCCGTGCTTGGCAATCGGCCCCCGACGGATCGGGATGGCTCGCCGGATTCAGCTATATCCACAACCAGACGCGCCTGACCCGTCTGTACGGTGCGCCAGAGGCGCTGGTGCCGACCACCGGGGTCGTCAACGCGATCACCGAACGAACCCTGTATGGCGAGGCCAGCCTTCGTCTGTTGCCGGGACTGCTGACGACGGGGGGACTACGGGCCACCCGATCGCGGCTTGCGGGTGAGGGCGAGGACGTTCCGGACCGGTTGATCCTGCCTGCGGCCGTGACGGCGCGGCGAACGCAGACCATCATGTTGCCGGCGGCTTCTGCCCTGATCGATCTGACATCCCGCACCAAAATGTTCCTCCGCTATCAACAAGGCTTCAGACCGGGTGGTCTGGCGATCGAGAGCGATGGCGTCCGCCAGTTCCGCAACGACCGGGTCGCGACGATCGAGGGGGGCGTGCGCTATGGCCAACCCGGCATCGATATGATCGACGCCAGCTTCACGCTTGCCCGCGCATCGTGGCGTGACATCCAGGCCGATTTCATCGACGGCAGTGGATTGCCCAGCACGGCCAATATCGGCGACGGCGAATTATGGACGATCGAGGGTGTCCTTGGTGCGCGGGTAGCGGACGGACTGCGGCTCGAGGCGGCGGCTTCCTATAATGACGGCCGTATCGCTGAACCATCGCCGACGCTGATCGCGTTGGCGACGACCGATCCGCGGTTGGACAGCGCCGGTGCCCGCGCGGAGATACTCGCCCGGCTCAAACAGATACCGAATATTGCCCGGATAACTGCGCGGGCCGGCGCCGTGTACAGGCGACGGCTCGGCGACGATGCCGACCTGACCATCGACGGATGGCTTCGCTATGTCGGGTCGTCACGGCTCGGAGTCGGGCCGGTGTTGGGGCAACAGCAGGGCAGCTATCTCGATTCGGGCATCTCCGCCCGTCTCGGCCTGGCCGGGTTCGGTGTTACCGCCAGCATCACCAATCTCACCAACGAACGCGGCAACCGCTTCGCGCTGGGAACGCCGTTCAGCACTGGCCGCGATCAGGTGACGCCGCTGCGGCCACGCACCGTGAGAATCGGTATCGACGCGCCACTCTGATTTGGTGGTCCAAGGGCTGGTCGCAACGTCTCCGTCTTGTCATGCGAGGATCATGGAACGAGGATTGCGATATGGGCCGTGCCGCCGTTTTCATGTTGATCAGCGTTACCCTTCTGGCGGGGTGCGCAACGGGACGTCAGGCGAAAAATCAGCCCAAGGCCGAGCGCCTCTCGCTCGTCGTCGGCCCGTGTTATGGAACATGTCCGGTCTATTCGATCGAATTGCAGCCCGATGGTGCAGGACGTTTCGTGGGCACGGAACATGTTGCCGTCGCCGGCACGCGATCCTTTCGCGCCGACGTTGCCGCTCAGGGCGACCTGATGGCATCGCTTGCAGTGTTTCGACCGGCCACGGGTAGCGTCGTCCACACCCGGTGCGAGCAACAGGTTAGCGACCAGCCGTCTTACACGATTACATGGACTGGCGGCGATGGCCGGGCGACGGTGCTGACGCACGACCGCGGATGCCTGTCACCTGCTAATACCCGGTTGAACGAGGTGCTGGCCGGTCTTCCGGCTGCTCTGGGTGTACAGACGATGATCGGAAACCGCTGATCGCCTATCACCTTCATGGGTGACGATCGTGCCACCTGTCCCGTCCGCTTCGGTGATGGTAGCGCGCCGCACGAAACTCCCGGGATCGGATGCGGTGGTTGCCGCCAGCATCTTGCTGCGGAACTTCAGCGCGGGCTTGCCGTCAAAGGGGCCACGGTCCACGCCGGGCAACGCCTTGCCGGCCACGATGACGCGGCCAATTCTTCACCGCATTTCACTTGCAGCGGGATGGTCCGCGAGCCTCCGACAGCGGCACAACCTCCCTGTCTCCGTTCTCATCTGGCGGGGCGTCCAGCTGAAGTCCGTCAGCATATGGGCGAACCGACCGGCTACGACACAGTCACGATGTTGTCGTCTCCGTTCCGATCGATATATTTGTTATAGGGATCAATGCCGACGAAAGCAGGTTTGCGAACGGTGACGATCCGCACCTCCTGAACGCCATCGCGGATCGGCTTCAGCTCCATCGCAAGCACGTCGGCCCGCGAGAAGCCCCCGAAGCCCGGCCGTGTCGTGAATACCCCGACATCGAAGCGGCCGGTGAGGGGAACCGGCTTCTCATTGCCTTGGCCGTCGGCGACGAACTTGGTCGCGTCTACCGTCAGCCGTGTCTCCCAGCGACCGTCCGGCAGCCTGCGTGTGGTGGCGGACTTCGCTTTCAGGTCCCATAAGGTGATCCGCTCGAACAGATCCGCGACAAGCGTGCGTTCCTCTGCATTGCGAGCCAGCGAGGTAAAACCGGCGATCAGATCGGTAGAGCGCGGATAGGGGCGCCCCCGGAAACGATAGCGGTTGAGCAGTCCGGCAAGCATCCGGTTGACCCGGTCCTCGCCCAATCGGTCCTGCAACAGGTAGAGCGCCAGCGAGCCTTTATTATAGTGGATATATGCCTGATTTTCGACCCGCATGAGGGGTAGTTCCTCCACCGCCTCGCCACGGCGGCCACGCAGATAGTCATCGAGTTCGTATTTCAGGAATCGGCGGATCTTATCGGGGCCGTAGAGCCGCTTCATCACCATCAATGCCGAATATTGCGCCATGGTTTCCACCCACAGCGTGCCGCCCTGCATGTCGGCGCTGATGACTTGATGAGCCCAGTATTGATGGGCGATTTCGTGCGCGGTGACATAGGTAACGTAATCGACGCTATCCGCCGAGCGCGCATCGGCGATGAACCCGATCCGTTCCGAATAGGGGATCGTTCCCGCAAATGCCTGCGCATAGGTCGAGTAGCCAGGATATTCCACGATCCGGGCATAGTCGAACTGATAGGGGCCGAAATTGGCGCGATAATAGCCAAGCGCGGCCTGCATCGCGCCGAGCATCCTGTCGACATTATAGGGGTGATGCGGATCGTAATGGACCGACAGCCGGATGCCGTCCGCCATCCGCGTCTTCTCGGCATAGCGTGCGGACTGGATCGAGAAAAAGGCGAGGATCGGTTTGTCCGAGACGAAACGGGCAGTGCGGCGGCCATCAGCGATCGTATCCGTCACCTTGCGGCCCGGGGCGATCGGGACCTGATCGGCATCGGTCGTCAACGTAATGTCCGATCGGACCCAGTCGGCATGGACATAGTTGCGCCACTGCGCCGCGCGATCCTCCAGCTTGGCGAGGCGCAATTCGGCAGGCAGCCCCTGTTTGCGGCGCTTGGCGCGATCCTGCAGCAGGCCGCCCCGGTCCATCCCGATGACGGGGGCGAACTCGTAATTGTTCAGAAAGGTGCCGTTGCCGACCAGTCGGGTGTCGTCGGTATTGGCGGCAAAGCCCCGCACCGCCCGATCGGCATGGAAACGGAGCGTACCGGTCGCGCCCGGCGCCAGTGCCCGGTCGAAGCGATAGATGCGGTACTGATAATCGGCATCGATCATCACCGCACGGGCGCCGGGGACCACGACGTCGGTCAGGCGCGTCCGATCGTCCTGCATCCGCAGGTGGAGATCGCGAAGCGGCGCGCCGGTATCGTTGACGAACGTAAAACCGCCATCCGCTGTCATCCGCAATGCCGTGGGATATAGCGCCACGTTCAGCCGGATCGCAGTGAGCGTCGGCTGACGCAGCGCGGCATAGCGGAGATATTTCCGCTCGAACGCCGCGAGACGGGCTTCCTGCTCCGGCTCGCTGCGATAGGTGTTGAGCACATCCATCTGACGATAGGCGTAGGTGCCGCTCGCAAGGATCACGACCAATGCCGCCGCGATCAGGGCACCGGGTATACCCATCAGTCGCCGTGGTACGCGCCTCATGCGATGCGCGAGCTTCACGTCGGTGCCACGTCGCCAGAGCAGGTGCGCGCCCACCGCGAGGATCAAGGCCCAGCCGACCCAATACAGCCTCAAGCACCAGCCGCGCGCGCCGCCGATCGCATCACCGTTCATGTCCGACAACTTGGTCGAGCCGACCGAGCCGTACAGATAGAGCGGGTGCTCCCAGCCGATCGTCGTGAAGACGCTGGTCGCGACGAAATAGACGACCATCACCGCCCAGCCGAGATACTTACTGGGGCTGATGGACTGAATGAACACGGCGAGGACGGCGATCAGGACGAAGTCGACCGTCAAGGGCGCCACATACCAGACGAAATACTCATCCGGGCGGATATCGGTGATGCCGCGTGACAATTGCACGACGATCGCCGCCAGCATCGATACCAGCAGTGCCGTCACCAGCACGCCCGCGACCGCCAGCGTCTTGGGCACCATATAGGCCCAGTTCGGCAGGGCCGTCGCGTCGACGATCTCGTTCATGCCACGCTCACGGTCGCGCCATACCAGCTCGCCTGCATAGTAGATGGCGATGATGAGCGGCATGATCGCGAACGCGCCGGTCAGCTGGTCGATGATCGCGAAGGTTAGCGGATAGGTGGGTGTGCCGTATCGCTCACCCGAGGACAGCAACCGGGCGACGGCATTGGCAAGGCCGATCACGATCATGATCGCGAAGCCGGGGCTGCGGAAGATCAGACCCATCTCGAACCGGGTACGCGAGACCAGTTGCGTCCAGCCTGTCTTCCCGGGCGTGGTGGCCGGCAGTACCGCGACGACTTCGGGCTCGCGGGCGGCCAACTTTATGGCACGGCGTTGCTGGCGGCGGAGTAGCCGCTTTGACGCACCTCGTTCGGTGAACGAGAAACGGGCATAGGCGATGGCCAGCGCGATGGCCCCGATCGACAGACATATCAGCCGGTTGATGACCAGAATACCGATGAAAGCAGGCATGCCCCCATTCGCATCGGCCGCCGTCCAGTAGCGGGTGATCCAGCCGAACGCAGCGCCGCCGAACGGCTCGACATAGGCGATCGTCTCGCGCCATTCGGGCTTGCCGGTCGCGATCCCCATCAACGAGGAATAGAATATCAGGAACACGACGACCGCCAGATAGCTGTAGGTCATCGATCGGGTCGTCGTCGCCACCGCGAAGAACACGCCAGCAGTCAGGAACAGGTTGGGCAGGGCAAGAAGCGCATAGGCGTAGAGATAATCGCCCAGCCGGTTCGGGCCGAGCGTTTCCGGATCGACCCACGGCATCAGCGAGCCGAGCCAGATCGCCGACGGAACGGCCAGAAAGGCGATGGCCGCCGCAGCGAAGGCGCCACTGAAGCGGGCGAGCAAGTACGATGCCTTGGTGACGGAGGTCGAACGGACCATCGCGCCGAAGCCGCTCTCATCGTCACGCACCACCACGTTCGAGACGAACGCGGTCGTCACGAACATGAAGAAGATCGACATGACGATATGCGTGCGCGCCAGCGCGGTGGCGGCGTTCTTGTGGACGTTGCCGCCGCTGCCGATCTGGATCTGGTCGATCGTCATCGAACCGAAGGTCAGCAGGAAGAACAGGATCGTGACGACCCAGAAGACGGGGTTCCTAAGTTGATAGCGCAACTCGAACCGGGCGATCGCGGCGAACATGGCCGGTCAGCCCGCGACAGCGGCGGCGGCGCGACGCGAACGTGCGAGGGTGGAGAAATACACGTCCTCCAGTCCGCCGGTTGCCGGATGGAAACCGTTGCCGGGATCATGGTCGGCGAGGATATGGATGATGGTGCGACCGGCAAAAAGCCGGGTGGAGATGACCTCGTGGTTCGTCCGTGCGGCGTCAAGTTCGTCACGGCCGATCGTCTTCGCCCATACATTGCCGCGGGTGCGGTCGATAAGGTCGAGCGGTGCCCCCTGCAACTGGATGCGCCCGGCGGCGAGTACCGCCATGCGCGGGCACAGATCGGCGACATCCTCGACGATATGGGTCGACAGGATCACCACGACGTTCTCGCCGATTTCGGCCAGCAGGTTCAGGAAGCGATTGCGTTCCTCCGGATCGAGCCCGGCGGTGGGCTCGTCGACGATGATGAGGCGCGGGTTGCCGATCAGCGCTTGGGCGATGCCGAAGCGCTGGCGCATGCCGCCCGAGAAGCCGGCGATCGCCTTTTTGCGGTGCGGCCAAAGATTGGTCTGCACGAGCAGCGTTTCCACCGTCGCGCGCCGGTCAGCGGCGGAGACGATGCCCTTCAGGACCGCCATATGGTCGAGCATGTCGTAGGCGGATACGCGCGGATAGACGCCAAAATCCTGCGGCAGATAGCCAAGTGTCTCGCGCAATCGTTCCGGCTGGGCAATCACGTCGATGTCTTCGAACCGGATCGTGCCGGCGGTCGGCGTCTGCAACGTCGCCACCGTGCGCATCAGCGTCGACTTGCCGGCACCGTTGGGGCCGAGCAGTCCGAACATCCCTGTCGGAATCGACAGTGACACGTCGTCGAGCGCACGCGTGCCGTTGGCGTAGACATGGCTTACGCCGATCAGTTCTAGCATCTGGTCCCCCCGGATATCCGGTCAGACTACATGGTCGTATCGGTAGCACAACGGATAAACGCAGGGGTCAGGCGAGCGCCGCCATCCTGTCACGCCAGACATCGGGCAGTTTCACAGGCCGGCGCGTGGCACGATCGACATAGACATGGGTGAAGCTGGCCTCGGCGGCGGCATCGTTGCCACCCGCCACGAATGCGCCCAGGCGATAGGTCACGCTCGACGTACCGAGCCGGTCTATCGCCAGCCCGATCTCGACCGGATCGGGATAGCTGATCGATCGCGCATAGCGACAGCACGTCTCGACGACGACCCCGATCGGGTCGCCCGTCGTCACGTCGAGCAGCCCCGCCTCGATCAGCCAGGCGTTCACCGCGGTATCGAACCAATGATAATAGATCGCATTGTTGACGTGGCCATAGGCGTCGTTGTCGCTCCAGCGCGTCGTGATCGTTCGCCACCAGCGATAGGTCGCGCGCTGTCGCAGGGCCTCGCGAGTCATGACAGTCTCCCATTTCAAGCCATTTTGACATTCACCATCGGGCACCGTTGCCGTCAATCAGGGCAACATCTTGTCGCCGGCGATATTCGGCTTCACGGTACGCACATATTACGAGACTGAAGAGGTATCTCGCAATGAAGATCGAAGCTGCGGTACTGCGACGTCGGGATGCGGTTTACCCCTATGCGGAAAGCCGGCCGCTGGCGATCGAGACGATCGACCTCGATCCCCCCGGCCGGGGGGAGGTGCTGGTGCGTATAGCGGCGGCGGGGCTGTGTCATTCCGACCTCTCCGTCATCAACGGCGATCGGGCAAGGCCATTGCCGATGGCGCTGGGACACGAGGCGGCTGGGGTCGTCGAGGCTTTGGGGGAGGGGGTCGAAGACCTCGTAACCGGCGATCATGTGGTGATGGTCTTCATGCCAAGTTGCGGCCACTGCCTGCCCTGTGCGGGAGGGCGGCCCGCCTTATGCGAACCGGGCGCCGCGGCGAACGGAGCCGGCACGTTGCTGGGAGGCCCCACGAGGCTACGTGACAGGGATGGCATGATCCATCATCATCTCGGCTGCTCCGCCTTCGCCACACATGCCGTCGTCTCACGCCGCTCGCTGGTAAGGATCGATCCGGCGCTGCCGCTGACCGAGGCGGCGCTGTTCGGCTGCGCGGTCCTGACCGGGGTCGGGGCGGTGGTGAACACCGCGCGCGTCACCGCCGGTCAATCGGTGGCGGTCGTAGGGCTGGGCGGTGTGGGCCTTGCCGCAGTGCTCGGGGCGATGGCGGCAGGGGCGTCGCAAATCGTGGCAGTCGATCTGCTGGAGGATAAGCTGGCGCTGGCGCGGCACCTCGGTGCGACCGATACTGTGATGGCGGCAGGCGATACGGCGGCGGCGGTACGCTCGTTGACCGATGGCGGTTGCGATGTGGTCGTGGAGATGGCGGGATCGGTGCGCGCGCTGGCGGCGGCGGTGGCGATGACCCGGCGTGGCGGCATCACCGTCACCGCCGGGTTACCCCCGGCCGGAACGGCACTGCCGGTCGACATCGTATCGCTCGTTGCCGAGGAACGGACGCTGAAAGGTAGCTATATCGGCACCTGCGTGCCCGTGCGCGATATCCCCCGCTATGTCGCGCTCTACCGCGCGGGGCGATTGCCAGTCGATCGCCTCGTGAGCGGATATCTGACCCTGGCCGACATCAACGAAGGGTTCGATCGATTGCAGGAAGGACATGCGGTACGGCAGATCGTCAGAATGACGCCATGAAGCGTGGGGTATTTCTCGGGATAGACTTTTCCGGTGGAGCGGCGGCGTGGCGACCGCGCTGCTCTCGACCGTCCGTGTGGATCGCCACCGTCGAGGTGGCCGATCGTCCGCGGTTGATCGACGTGGTGCCGGTGCAGGGACTTGCCGGTTCCGGTGGCCCGTTCGACCGGCTGGTGACGCTGCTCCGATCCGGCGATCATGTCGCTGCCGGCATCGATGCGCCGTTCTGCCTGCCGGCGCGACACCTGCCGCCGGGCAGGCATCATGGCCTGTTGTCGATGGTCGCGACCTTGCCCGATGCACCGGATCGACCTTTTCCATCCGGCGCATCGCTGGTCGCGCTCGCCGCGGCGGTCGCGCCGATCGAAACCGCGAAACCCCTTCGTACTACTGAAAAGCACTGGTCGTCACGCGGCGTGAATACCCGCTCCACCTTGTGGAATGGTCCCCGCGGCGGCGCGCCGTTCACTGCGGCGTGTCTCACGCTGCTGGCCCGTGTCGGGCGGCCGTGTTGGCCTTGGGCGATCGGCCCGGGAATGCTGATCGAAAGTTTCCCCGCCGCCCAGTTGCGGGCATGGGACCTGCCGCACACCGGCTATGCCGGGCGCGACCAACGGACGGCGCGCCGGATCATCCTCGATGAACTGAGCCAGCGCATCGGCATCTGCCCCGCGCAGATGGGGTTGATGCTTGACCATCCCGATGCGCTTGACGCGGTGCTGGCCGCCTTCGGGGCGATCGCAGCGTCCACCGATGGCCCGCCAGCGGTGGTGCCACCCGATGGCCTGATCTCCGTCATGGATGACTTGGTGGCTGTGTAGGCCAGCCCCGGCCAACAGCGTTGTCAGAAGAGTTTCGCCTCGACCAGCCGCATCGCGCGATTGGGCTGCTGGTCGAACATGATGCGGATCTGGCTGGTGGTGGCCGGCTTCCATCTGACATGGGTGATGCCATTGGCCAGTGGCCGATCGCCGACCGCCGGTAGGTCGTACCATCCGCTGCCATTCCAGGCCTGCATGCGATAGCTAACAGGTACGGCAAAACGGCCGCCATCGGCAAAGAAGGCGAGTTCGGCCCGCGTCAGTGCGGTGAGCTTGCCGAAGTCGATCGCGTACCATTGCTGCCTGTCCTTCGGATCGGATGACCAGCCGTTGCCGAGTTCCGAGAAGAACCAGACACGTCCATCGATCGCGTCGTGGACATTTTCCGGATCGGTGGCGGACGAGGCGCTGCCCTTCGGAAAGTCGCCACGTTTCAATTGTACCGCGCGATCGATCGGTCTTACGATCGGCGGGGGCGGCAGACGCGTAACAGGTACGGTCAGCCGACCCATGGTCGATCGATGCGCGACCTCGCGCCCGTCGATCTCGATCGTCAGTCCCGCAGCTCGCCCGTAATGCCGGCCGTCCGCATCCCAGGTCACTGCGATACGATGGCCGTGATATGGTACATCCTGCACCCTGAACCACGACAGCGACTGTGGGTCGCCCATCGGCGGAATAGTGGGATTCACCTCCAGCATGTCATCGGCGCGCGGGCGGATGCCGACGAGTCCGCCAAGGATCAGATCGACATAGCCGGAATGGAAGTAATGATGGCTGCGCGCCAGCCCGACCAGCGGCCTGCCCGTGTCGGGAAAATAGTCCTCTTCGATGTCGAGCAATTCACCCTGATAATGAAGCTGCGTGTATTGCCGCAGCAGCCGCATATAGTCGGATGGGGTCACCACGGTCTGCCGATAGTGGTCGAGCAGGTTCGCCAGACCCAGCAAAACCTGCGTCGTCTGGAACGGCCAGACCGGACCGTTCCACTGGCATTCCCGCAAGCCCCCGGCGAACGTGCCGCCTTCGTAGCGGTATTGCCGCATATAATGCTCATAGCTGGGCTCGACGGTACGCATTCCCGCCCGACCGCCGAGTTCGTCGGGCGATATCAGGTGCGACCAGGCGGCGGCATAGGCCGGATCGTCGTCCACCATGTCGAACGCCCAGGGAACATAGCCGACGAGTTCGCGGCCGCGGATCGGCTGCCAGTACGTCACGAACGGCGTAGTCCGTTGATGCCGGTCGATGAAGTGCCGTAGGGCCGGATCCCACAGATCGCGCTGGAACGTCGTTTTCAACGTCGTGGCACGGTCGTCGAACGTCGTTGCGGTGGCGCCGTCGTTCGCCAGTCGGGCGATGCCGGCGATCGCACGGGCATTGGCGAACATGTACGCGTTGATTGAGGGCCGGAACGCCTGACCGCCGAAGAAGCCGTCCAGCCCGCCCGACGCATCAATCGATGCGATGGTATATTCGGTCGCATCGGCGAGCGGTTCGGCCCAGTACAGTCCCTTGCCACGATCAAGATGATCGTCCCACTGGTCGTACAGACGGCGCATGGCCGGCAGATGTCGCGTCGCACCGCCCCGATCCCCATCGACCAGATACCGACTCCAGACGGAATCAGCCATATAATCGGTGAAATGGCGGTCGTTACCGCCGTTGTACATATGGGTAATGTAATCATCGGCATAGCGCCTATCGCGCAGCCAGCGTCCCTCGCCGATGTGAAATCCCGTGGCATCGTTCAGGCTCGCCCAGGGTTCCAGTTGCCATGATACGTCGTCGAGAAACTCGGTCGAGATGAACCCCCGCTCTCCCAGATCACGCTGATGCGCACGGAACAGCGACCAGCGGTAATAATAGACCGCGTCGATCCGTCGATCTGCGGATTCGAAGAAGGGGATACGGCCTTCATACCATGGCGCATCGTTGCCGAACCGGGTCACGGCGATGCGATGCGTATCCATCGGGGGAAGGGCAGCGGACGACGGAGTCGTCGTTCCGATCAACAGCGTCGCCGCTGTTAGCACGGTCGCGGCTATCCGTCGTGTCCGATGTCGGATCATGTCGTTCTCTCCCCTCAGCCACCGTCATCGGCCTGGCTATCATGTCCGGACCGGTTAAGCGGCGTCGTCGCCAGTCATAGGACGGATCCCGAACCTACCGACCGTGTTTATCTAGTCCTACATATCCAACCCCGTTCCAACTTGTAAACGCGAAAGCGGTCACCTTCGGAAGGTCTGACCGTCGTGGAACGCTCAGATAGCTCGTCGGTCGAGAAAAGCCTGGCAGGCGGCATGATCCTCGGCAAGACGATACAATGCCTGTTGCGCCGGCCCCTCGCTGATCGAAGCGGCAAGGCGGCGACAGCGCCAGGCCTCCGCCTCATGATCGACACCGGGTTTCATCAGCGAGCGAAGATGGTCTGGCGGATCGTCGGTCATGTCCGGCCCTCGGGCTGGTGACCGGTCCCATGACCGGTCGTTGGTGAGATACGGTGCCCGGTACAGAAAGATGCGGATTGGATTGCAGGCATGCCGTGGTCGTCGGCACGAACTGGCGTTTCGAACGGTCGGCCTACCGCATCACTATTGTCTACTATTATGATGGGAATTAGATGAGGACTACAAAGGATCACCGGTGACGATCGACCGCCGACCGATCCTGTTCCTCGGGAGATGTGTCATGGGTTCATTCGCACCGCACGAAACCACCCGACCGACGTTCCTCACGGTGCCCGGCCTCGGGGGGTCCGGCCCCTCGCACTGGCAGACGCTGTGGGAACGCAGCCGGCCGGGTACGATGCGGGCCGATCTGGGTATGTGGCATACGCCTCATCGCAACAG
This sequence comes from Sphingomonas cynarae, assembly GCF_039537815.1. Taxonomy (NCBI): domain Bacteria; kingdom Pseudomonadati; phylum Pseudomonadota; class Alphaproteobacteria; order Sphingomonadales; family Sphingomonadaceae; genus Sphingomonas; species Sphingomonas cynarae. The sequence goes on from NZ_BAABBF010000005.1 coordinate 143,392, forward strand.
CTGGGTAACGCGGCTTGATCTCGCCATCCGCCAGGCGGAAGCGCCGGTGATCCTCGTTGCCCATTCGCTAGGTTGTCTGGCGGTCGCATGGTGGGCCGAACTGAGCCCGCAACCCTATGGCTGGCCGGTCGCGGGGGCCTTGCTCGTCGCGCCGGCAGATGTAGACCGGGTGGGCGTGCAGGAGGAACTACGCGGCTTTGCGCCCAGCCCCCATACGCCGCTGCCCTTTCCTTCGATCGTCGTCGCCAGCAACGACGATCCGTGGATCACCATCGACCGGGCACACAGTCTGGCGGCGAACTGGGGCAGTCACTTCGTCGATATCGGCGAGCAGGGTCATATCAACGCGGCCAGCGGCTTGGGGATGTGGCCGGAAGGACAGGAACTGCTCGATCGGGTCGTTGCGGCGACGATCGATGGCAACGGGCGAACCCGAACGCCGGGTGATGCCTATGCAATGCTACGCCGTTCGGGCATTTCCCGGGCCGTTGCCGATCCCGCCGATGAACCGTTGGCGACGATCGCACCGGCGGCAATCAGGCAAGGTTTTTCCGCCGGTGGCTGAACGGTGGCGTTACGCCGGAGAGCCGGCAAACATTCTTGGTGAATAGTCCTGGCCCTGCGGGTAAAGCTGATCGCGGGCGGCGGCGCGGGTCTGCATCAACGTCCACAACCCATGATGCTGAGCGAGCAACTGGCGAGCGCCAAACGCCATCGCCCGCTCCGCCGCCGCGTTCTCGCCCAATGCCGTGATCGCCGCAGCAGTGACCGCACCGGGTGGCAGGATCGGGTCAGGAAGGGCGATGCCGCAGTCGACTGCTGCTGCGACCAGGATGGCACGCACCGCCTGCCAGTCGCCAACCAGCGCAGCCACCGCCCCGGTGGCGCAACCCGTTCGACTGGACGTCGCCAGCGTCGACAGTGCCTGGCCAATTCCCGTCACGGCTGCCTCGAACGCGGCCTGACCCGGGGTGGAGGGCAGGGGGCCGACCACCGCCGTCAAACGCACCAGCGCCGCTCGTTCACCAACGAAACCCGCCGCCACTGCCGTCAGCCATGAATCCGCTTCCGGCTGGGCGCGTTGCGCGACCGCCATGTCGACCGGGCCGGGTCGGGTTCCGTGGATCAGGCATAGCGCGTGAACGGCATCGGCCAAGTCGCGCCGTGACGGCTGCGGGCCCAGAAGATAGCGGAGATGGCCGTGGCGGGCACTGCCCTCCACGGCCACGATCGCCGCCATCAGGCTCGCCGTATTTGCCGGCCGTTCGCGCGTCACATTATCCAATTCGTCTTCCCCGGCCTGTCACGGCGGGCAGCCTTGCCGCCCCTCAACCCGTGGTCAGCATCGCTATGGCCGGTGCGTAAAGATCGAGTGTATGGCAGACGCGCAGCAAATGGCGCGGCAGGCTCTTGAAGGCGGCCTTCCTGCCCGCGATAAGGCAGGCGCCTCCGCGACGGTGCGGGAGTGACGATCCGCCGGAGACAGACGGGATGCGCGCATGGATGCTGGGATTTGCCTTGGCTTCGGTAGGGACGGCGGCGATGGCTGCTGACCAGACGGTGCCGGTTCCACAGGCGCCGGCACCTGTGCCGGTAGCAGCCGAGACCGCGGATCTGACCCTGGCCCGCGTGTTCGCCAGTCCGGACCTGTCCGGGCAGCAGCCACGCGCGCTGAGGCTGTCGCCGGATGGGACCCTGTTGACCAGCCTTCGTCCTCGCCCTGACGATCGCGAGCGGTTCGACCTCTGGGCGACGGATACCAGTACCGGGGCCGAGCGGATGCTGGTGGATTCCGCGAAGATCGGTTCGGGTGCAGAACTGTCCGAAGCGGAGAAGATGCAGCGCGAGCGGGCACGGATCGGCGGATCGAAGGGAGTCGTCGCCTATGATTGGGCGCCCGACGGCAAATCGATCCTCGTGCCGTTGGACGGCGATCTGTATATCGCCACGCTCGATGGCAATGTCCGCCGGCTGACCGACACCCCCGGTGGTGAACTGAACCCCGTCGTATCGCCGCGCGGCGCTTTCGTCAGCTTCGTGCGCGATCAGAACCTGTTCGTTCAGCCGATCGCCGGTGGCGCGGCGCGGGCCCTGACCAAGGGGGAGGGCGGCACCGTCCACTGGGGTGAGGCGGAATTCGTGGCGCAGGAGGAAATGGACCGCCGCACCGGCTATTGGTGGAGCCCCGACGAACGGTACGTCGCCGTCGAACGGTTCGACGAGGCGCCCGTCCACGTCGCCACCCGCGCCGCGATCGGTGCGACGGGCACAAAGGTGTTCGAACAGCGCTATCCCGCCGCGGGTACCCCCAATGTGCTGGTCGAACTATATGTGATGAAGGCCGACGGCACCGGTCAGGTGAAGGTGAATCTGGGGCCGGAACCCGATATCTATCTGGCGCGGGTCGATTGGATGCCGGACGGATCCGGCCTGCTCGTGCAGCGCCAGTCGCGCGACCAGAAGCGGCTCGACATCTTGCGCGTTGATCCCGCGACGGGGCGGACGACGATCCTGTTCTCGGAAAAGGCGGGGGCGAAAAGCTGGCTCAACCTTTCCGACAGCTATCACGTCCTGCGCGACGGCAGCCTGATCTGGCGGTCCGAACGCAGTGGCTATGGCCATCTCTACCGTTTCGCTGCGGGCAAGTGGACGCAGTTGACCAAGGGCGACTGGGTGGTGACCGGACTGGTCGGCGTCGACGAGGACAAGCGTCGGGTCTACTTTACCGGCACGCGCGACGATGTGCTGGAACAGCATCTCTACGCACTGAACATCGCCAAGCCCGGGGACGTGACCCGCCTGACCGAACGGGGTTATACCAACAGCGCGACCATGGATGGATCGGCGACCCGGCTGATCGTCTCGCGCTCAGGCCCCGCCCAGCCTGCCCAAGTCTATCTGGCCGATGCCGATGGCAAGCGGCTGCGCTGGATCAACGAGAACGCAATCGCGCCCGGCCACCCCTATTTCCCGCATCTTGCCAGCCACGAACCGACGAAGTTCGGCACGATCAAGGCGGCGGACGGCACGACGCTGCATTGGGAGATGATTACCCCCAAGCTGGAACCGGGGAAGACCTATCCCGTATTTTTCCAGCATTACGGCGGCCCAGGTACCGGCCAGCAGGTAACGCGCGGCTGGCAGGGGGCGCTGCCACAGTTTCTCGTCGATCAGGGGTGGATCTTCTTCCAGATCGACAATCGCGGATCGTACAATCGTGGCAAGGCGTTCGAAGACCAGATTTACCACGCGATGGGGACGGTCGAAGTGGCCGACCAGTTGGCGGGTGCCGAATATCTGAAGTCGCTACCGTTCGTGAACCCAGCCAAAATCGCGACCTATGGCTGGTCCTATGGTGGCTATATGTCGATCAAGATGCTGGAGAAGACGCCAGGCGTCTATGCCGCTGCGGTTTCGGGCGCGCCGGTGACCGATTGGTCGCTATATGATACCCACTATACTGAGCGGTATCTGGGCGATCCGCGGCTCGATCCACAGAGCTATGCCGGATCAGCGGCGATCGCCGATGCGGCGAAGATCATCGATCCGCTGTTGCTGATCCACGGGATGGCCGACGACAACGTCTTCCTCGACAATTCGACGGCCTTCGCATCCCAGATGCAGAAGACAGGTACCCCGTTCGAGATGATGTTCTACCCGGGGCAGACCCATCGCGTTGGTGGGCCGGGTGTCGGGGAGCATCTGTGGAAGACCATCCTCAACTTCCTCGATCGTACCGTGAAGAACCGTACGCTGGTGACGGCAGCGCCGATGCCGGATCTGAATGCCGCGCCGGCGGAACCGGCAGTGAATACCGGGCCCAAGTAAAGCTTGGCTGGTCAGCCGCGCTGTCGCCGATTAGGGCAGCGCGACAATCGGAGTGAAAGTCATGGGTTACCGGGTCGTGGTCGCGGGGGCGACGGGCAATGTCGGGCGTGAGATGGTCAACATCCTTGCCGAGCGTCAGTTTCCCGCCGACGAGATCGCCGTGCTGGCGTCCAGTCGCAGCCAGGGCGAGCAGATCGAATATGGCGATACCGGCCGCATGTTGAAAATCCAAAACATCGAGAATTTCGATCCGGCCGGCTGGGACATGGCGTTGTTTGCGATCGGATCGGAAGCGACGGCGGTCTATGCACCAAAATTCGCTGCTGCCGGCTGCACGGTGATCGACAATAGTTCGCTTTATCGCATGGACCCGGACGTGCCGCTGATCGTGCCGGAGGTAAACGCCGACGCGATCGACGGGTACAAGGTCAAGAACATCATCGCCAATCCCAATTGCTCGACCGCGCAGATGGTCGTGGCGCTGAAGCCGCTGCACGATGCCGCGACGATCAAGCGGGTGGTGGTGGCGACCTATCAGTCCGTCTCCGGCGCGGGCAAGATCGGAATGGACGAGCTGTTCGAACAAAGCCGCAACATCTTCGTCGGCGATCCTGCCGAGGCGAAGAAGTTCACCAAGCAGATCGCGTTCAACGTGATTCCCCACATCGACAGCTTTCTGGACGACGGATCGACCAAGGAAGAATGGAAGATGGTCGTCGAAACCAAGAAGATCCTGGACCGGAAGATCAAGGTGGTCGCCACCTGTGTCCGCGTTCCCGTCTTCGTGGGCCATTCCGAAGCGCTGAATATCGAGTTCGAGAACGAGATCTCAGCGGAAGACGCGAAGAACATCCTGCGCGAGGCCCCCGGCATCATGCTGATCGACAAGCACGAGGACGGTGGATACATCACGCCGATCGAAGCCGCGGGCGACGATGCCACCTATGTCAGCCGCGTCCGGGAGGACTCCACGGTCGAAAATGGCCTGTCGCTTTGGTGCGTGTCTGACAACCTGCGCAAGGGTGCAGCGCTGAACGCAGTGCAGATCGCCGAACTGCTGGGGCGCAGGCATTTGAAGAAGGCGAACTGACGGCTTTCCCTACCCTTGCCTTTCTGTACTTCGGATACTTCCCGTTCCAACGGGAGAAAGTGGAAGTAAGAAGAGTTGCAAGGGTAGGGGTGCTGCCGTAGAAACTCACGGTACACGCCGGCCAATATCTGCGCGTATGTGCCGATCGAAAAACGGGGTGGCCTGAACGCCCCGTCAATGCCCGATATACCGTCCCGGCCGATGCCACGCGATCAGGATCAGGCTGATCGCCACCGCACTCAGGATCGACCAGCCGAGTTGGGGGCCGCTGACGACAGGGATCGCCGCAGCAAGGATCAGCACGTCGATCGCGATCTGCGTCCTACCGGCATTCCACCCGCGGGTACGCTGCAACCATAAGGTGACGACGCCGGTACCGCCCACGCCGGCCTGATGTCGCGCCAGGCACAATATGCCCATGCCGATCACCGTTCCGCCGACGATCGCCGCGAACGCGGGATGCACGTCGATGACGTGGATCGATACGCGCGTGACGCCAGAAAAGGCGGCAATGCCCAGATTGACCAGCATCGTCTTGATCGCGAACCGGCTGCCCATCGCCCGGTGGGCGAAGGCGATGAAGGGAATATTGATGATCGTGAACAGTACACCCGCCGGTAACGGCACCAGGTAGGACATCAGCAGCGCGATACCGGCAATGCCCCCGGTCACCAGTCCGGCGGCCTTCAGGAACACCAATCCCACGACCAGCAAAATGCACCCGATCGCCAGCGCATAGGCATCTTCCGCCACGCTGTGCGGTCTACCGAGCGGCAGGGAGTCTTCGCGTGGCTGCAATACCGGTTCCTCGTGGCTGGACGAGGCATCCTCTGCGCCGCGATAGAAGACGCGATCTGTCCGTCGTTTCCTATCGCGCATCCCGCCATGCGCAAGCCCCCGTCCATCATCACCGCCCGGCTGTCGTCCCCGCACCAACCGCCCTCTGGCGCAACGGCGTCATCTTGGTTACATGGCCCGCCACTTGCCCTTCATGCAGGATTCGGCACACCCCATGAATATCCGCCTCGGCCTGACCTTCGACGACGTCCTGCTCGTCCCCGCGGCCTCGTCGGTATTGCCCAGCCAGGCCGATACCCGAACCCAGGTGACCAAGGGTATCGCACTCAACATCCCCGTGCTGTCCGCCGCGATGGACACCGTGACCGAAGCGGACATGGCGATCGTGATGGCGCAGCTGGGCGGTATCGGCGTGCTTCATCGCAACCTGACCGTGGCCGAACAGGTTGCTGCGGTACGACAGGTAAAGCGCTTCGAAAGCGGGATGGTCGTCAACCCGATCACCATCGCCCCCACCGCGACGCTGGCGGCGGCGCAGGGGCTGATGGCCCAGCACCGGATCAGCGGCATTCCGGTGGTTGAGGCGGACGGGCGGCTCGTCGGCATCCTCACCAACCGCGACGTGCGCTTTGCCGGTAACCCGAGACAGCCGGTCAGCGAATTGATGACGCATGAGAACCTCGCCACCGTCTCGACCGATGTAGGTCAGGAGGAAGCGCGCCGTCTGCTTCATCAGCGGCGCATCGAAAAGCTGTTGGTAGTGGACGAAGCCTATCGTTGCGTCGGCCTTATCACTGTCAAGGATATAGAGAAGGCGGCGATCCATCCCGACGCAACCAAAGACGGCACCGGTCGTCTGCGCGTCGCTGCGGCAACCACGGTCGGCGACAAGGGGTTCGCGCGGACGGAAGCGCTGGTCGATGCGGAGGTCGACCTGATCATCATCGACACTGCGCACGGCCATAATGCGGAAGTCGCCGCCGCGGTCGCCCGGGTCAAGAAGCTGTCCGGCTCGGTACAGGTGATCGCCGGCAACGTCGCCACCGGTGCCGCGACACAGGCGCTGATCGATGCCGGGGCGGACGGGGTGAAGGTCGGTATCGGTCCCGGCTCCATCTGCACGACGCGCATCGTTGCGGGCGTGGGCGTGCCGCAGTTGACGGCGGTAATGGATTGCGCGGAAGCCGGCGCAAAGGCGGGTGTTCCGGTGATCGCCGATGGCGGCCTGCGCACCTCCGGCGATCTCGCCAAGGCATTGGCGGCGGGTGCATCCGCTTGCATGGTGGGATCGCTGCTTGCGGGAACCGAGGAAGCGCCAGGCGAGACGTTCCTGTATCAGGGGCGCGCCTATAAATCCTATCGTGGCATGGGATCGGTGGGTGCGATGGGCCGGGGTTCGGCGGATCGCTATTTTCAGGGTGACATCAAGGACCAGATGAAGCTGGTGCCCGAGGGGATCGAAGGGCAGGTCGCCTTCAAGGGACCTGCGCGCGACGTGATCCATCAACTCGTCGGCGGCGTGAAGGCCGCAATGGGCTATACCGGCGCGGCGACGATCCGCGATCTCCAGCGAAAGGCGCAGTTCGTGCAGATTACCGGTGCCGGCCTCAAGGAAAGCCACGTCCATGACGTGACGATCACGCGCGAGGCCCCCAACTATCCGACGCGCGGCGGATGACACCCGGCGCCCGGGTCGAGGCGGCGATCGAACTGCTCGACGGCATCGTCAACGCCGCCCGTGAGGGTGGTGCGGCAGCCGATACGCTGATCGCCCGCTATTTCGGGACCCGTCGCTATGCCGGATCGAAGGATCGGCGTGCAGTGCGGGAGCTTGTCTATGCCGCGATCCGACTGGCAGGTGAACCACCGGCCAGCGGCCGCGCGGCGATGTTGGCGCTGGCCGACCGCGATCCGGCGGTCGCAGCGGGCTTCGACGGATCGCCGCACGGTCCCGTGCCCATCGGCCAGCACGAAGCCCGGGCGGAGGCTGGCATCGCGCCGGCATGGCTGGTCGAGGCGCTGACGGCCTCGGGTGTTCCGGTGGCGGCGCTCCCGGCTTTGGTCGAACGCGCACCGCTCGACGTTCGGGTCAACTCGTTAAAGCCGGCACCTGACCTGCCCGAAGCGACACCATTGCCGGCCGCCCCCAATGGCTGGCGGTTGCCCAGCGGTACCAACATCGAGACGCTGCCTGCATGGCGCGATGGCGCGATAGAAGTGCAGGACGAGGGCAGTCAGGTTGTCGGTCTTGCGCTACCGGCCGCGCCGGGTGACGTGATCGTCGATCTATGCGCGGGTGCGGGCGGCAAGACTTTGGCGCTGGCGGCACGGATGGACAACCGCGGTACGCTGCTCGCCTGCGACACCGATCGTGCGCGACTATCGCGTCTGCGTCCTCGTGCGGAGCGGGCGGGTGCGACGATCATCGAGACGAAACTGCTCGATCCCGGCCGTGAGGCCGTGGCGCTGGCCGACTGGGTGGCGCGGGCGGACGGCGTGCTGGTCGATGCGCCTTGCTCGGGCACCGGCACCTGGCGTCGCAATCCGGAAGCGCGCTGGCGGCTCGATCCGACGCGGCTGGACCGGCTGGTCGAAACGCAGGCGTACGTTTTGGCTCTGGGGGCATCACTGGTGCGGCCGGGCGGGAAACTCGTCTACATCGTCTGTTCGTTGCTGGATGCGGAAGGCCGCGATCAGGTCAATCGTTTTCTGGCGGATCGTCCCGGCTGGGCGATCGACGTGCTGACGCTGCCCGCCGGGCAGGTGCATGGCGGTGGCATCAGGCTTGATCCGGCCAGTGCCGGTACCGACGGCTTTTTCGTCGCGCGGCTGATCGCCCCATGCTAACCGACTGACGTTGTGCCCCGTCTGGAGACGATCATGCGTTTTTCGTCCGTCGCCATCGCTGCCGCGCTGGCGACCGTCAGCATTACAACCGCGTTGCAGGGGCAGCGGCCCGACGACCAGATCGATCCACGGTCCCTGCAGTGGCTGGCACAGGGCAAGGCACAGCGGTCGGCGGGCAACCTCGACGGCGCGACCGATACGCTGGAGACGGCGATCGCACTTGATCCGCGCAATCGCGCCGCGTTCATCGTGATGGCCGAAGTGGCAAGCCAGCGAGGCCTGCCGGGCAAGGCAATCCGCCTGTATCGTGAGGCGCTGCTGCTGGAGCCAGCGGATCGAATCGCGCTAAAGGGGCAGGGTGAGGCACTGGTCGCAAAGGGCGCGGTAGTGCGCGCGAAAGAGAATCTTGCGCGGCTGAAGACGCTTTGCCGGGGCAATTGTCCGGAAGCAACCAGTCTGGCGGCGACGATCGCCAAGGGGCCGCCGGTCACCACCGCGCAGGTGGCACCACAGGTCACGGCGGCGAAGCAATAGGCTTATCGGGCTTCTGATCCATGACCGGATCGATCCATCGTCCGCGCCAATGCGACGAACTCGTCGATCGTGACGGTTTCCGCCCGGCGGGTCTGTTCGATTCCCAGCATTTCCATCGCATCCCCCGCGCCGGCCACACCCTTCAGGCTTTGCCGCAGCATCTTACGCCGCTGGCCGAAGGCGGCGGCGGTCAGCCGTTCCAGTACCGGCAGGCGAACCCCGACAGGAGGGTCGGTAGGTACAAAATGCACGACCGCCGACATCACTTTGGGTGGCGGCGTGAAGGCAGAGCGGTGAACCGGCATCGCGATACGGGCGGCACTGCGCCACTGTGAAAGGATAGCGAGGCGTCCGTAGGCATCGTCGTTCGCGGTTGCGACGATTCGGTCGGCGACTTCGCGCTGAAACATCAGGGTCAGCGATCGCCACCATGGCTGCCAGTCTGCCGACAGCCAGCCGATCAACAGCGCGGTGCCGACGTTATAGGGAAGGTTCGACACGATATGCGGCCGGCCTTCGAACAGGGCGGGGGCATCGATCGCCAGCGCGTCGCCCTCGATGACGCGCAGTCTGCCGGGATAGGCGTCGCCCAGTTCCGCAAGTGCTGGGATGCACCGATGATCGCGCTCGATCGCGGTGACCCGTGCGCCCGCTGCCAGCAGCGCACGGGTAAGGCCACCGGGGCCGGGGCCGACCTCCAGCACCTCGGCATCGGTCAGATCGCCAGGAACGGCGGCGATGCGCGCCAGCAATTGACCGTCAAACAGAAAATTCTGCCCGAGTGCTTTCGATGCGTTCAAGCCATAGCGGGCGATGACCTCGCGCAGCGGCGGCAGGTCGATGCTCATGACATGGAACGGCGTGCTGCGGCCTCTGCCGCCATCACGATCGCCGCAATCATTGCGCCGGGCTCAGCCATATTTCGTCCCGCGATACCGAATGCAGTGCCATGATCGGGTGAGGTGCGCACGATCGGCAAACCCATGGTCATGTTGACGCCATCGTCGAAGAACAGCGTCTTGATCGGTACCAGCGCCTGATCATGATAGGGGCACAGCGCGACATCGTATCTCGCTCGTGCGCGTGGATGGAACAGCGTGTCGGCCGCATGCGGGCCTGTTACCGACAGTCCCTCGGCCAACAGTTGGGCGATGGCCGGTTCGATCACGTCGATTTCTTCACGACCGAGCGCGCCGTTCTCACCTGCATGGGGGTTGAGTCCGGCGATCGCGAGGCGCGGCTGATCGATCCCGAAGTTGCGTTGCAAACCGCGTGCGGTGGCGCGCGCTTTCGCCACAATCAGATCAATCGTCAGCAACGTTGGCACCGCCGCCAGCGGCACATGCGTCGTTATCGGCACCACGCGCAGATCGGGGCCGGCCAACAGCATCACCGCATTTTCATAGGCGATGCCACACCGCTCGGCGACGAATTCGGTCTGCCCCGGATGAGTGAAGCCGACTGCGTAGAGTTGTGACTTCGATACCGGCCCGGTGACTAGCGCGCTTGCCGCACCCGTGCGGACAAGGCCGACCGCCAGTTCCAGCGAACGCAGGGCGCATCGGCCACCTTCCAGATCGGGCGATCCCGGTACGATGTCGCCGGCATCCTCCACGGTCAGTACCGGCAGCGCATCGCCGAACACCGCCGCGGCGGCGCGCGGATCGGATATTTCCGCTATCGGCCCTTGCCACACCCTCGCTACCGAGCGGGCGTCACCCACCGCGAAGAAGGGAGGGAGCCTGCGGGCATGCCGCGCATCCCATGCTTTGGCCGTCACCTCTGGCCCAATACCGGCGGGATCGCCCAAGGATACTGCAATCGGCAGCGTCATGACGGCCGCCCTCCCGTCAGCGATATTCGACCACGGCGTCGCGACGCAGATCGCGCAGCTTCTGTTGTGCGCGCAGGTTTACCCGCTGCTGCTGCAACTGGTTCTCGACCTGATCCGACGACGGAAGCTGGCCGGTCTTGGGATCGTCGCGTCCACACAACACCAGCGCACGCACCCCTTGCTCGGCCGATCCGAAGGGCGGGGACGACTGGCCGATTTGAAGCTGAAGCATGATGTCAGCCAGTTGTGGGGGCAGATCGCGAACGCGAACGGTATCGTTGTCGACGACTTCCGCGTTGACCGATGCAGCGATCTTTTCGACCGTGCCGCAACCCTGGATTTCCTTGATCGCCTTGCCGAACGCCGCCGCACGAGCGGACGCCTCGGCCTGCGTGATTTTGGGCGGGAAGGGCAGGGTAAGCTGTTTCAGACTAAGTCGCGCATCGCGTGGGTCGGCAGTCAGCACCTGCCGTTTGTCGGTCAGGTAGATGATTGAATAGCCGCCCGGTATCTCGATCGGCCCCGCGACCTGTCCGACCTGCATCTGCTGCGCTGCCGCGGCTAGTTCTGCCGGAAGCTGCGCCGCGCGGACCCAGCCCAGATCGCCTTCGACCCCGCGGGTCGACGCTTCCGAATATTGCCGCGCGAAATAACCGAAGGGTTGCTGGCCTTTCTGAATTTCGGCGATCAACTGCTTGGCGGTAGCGAATACCTGTGCCTTCGTCGCGTCGTTGGCGGACAGATAAATCTCTCGAAGGTTGAACTCCTCGGTGCCCTTCGACGCCTCCAGCCGGTCGAGAATTGCCTTCACCTCGGCATCGCCGATGTTGACGAAGGGCTCGACCTTGCGGCGCAGATAACGCTGCCATGCCAGCTCGCCTTCGATCTGGCGACGCAGCGACCGATCAGACGATCCCGACTCGCGCAGATAGACCGCCATCTGCGCGGGGGTGCGGTTAAAGTTGCGTGCTACGCCGTTGTAGCTCTGCTTCAGTTCGTCCGCAGTGATTATGATATCGGCGCTTTTCGCCTCCTGAATCTGCAATGTCTCGTCGATCAACTGACGGAGAACCTGAAGTTTCAGGCGATCGAGTTCGGCGGGCGGCAGCTGAGCTACCTGCGGATTCGCGGCACGGATCAATCCAACACGCTGATCGACGTCGGTGCCGGTGATGACCGTTTCATTGACGATCGCGGTTGGCTTGCGGACATCGGGATCAAACTTGCCGAAAATCTGCGCATCGGCCGGAATATCCAGATTTTCTGCGGAGTTGGGTGCAGTGACCGCAGGCTGCTGCGCCACGGCGGCGGTTGCCACCGCGACCAGCGCCGCCATTCCCAGCAATCGGCCCGTCATGGCCCGTCGACGATCATGCTTCACGTAAAACCCGATCCCACTCAGCCGTACCGGCATAAACCGACGCGCCTATCCGCATCATGCTGAACCGTCGCTTAGCGGCCGAGGTTGGTGAATGCCAGCGTCAGAAGGAAGTTGTTCCCCTTTCGCGCGTCGCCGATCTGCCGATAGTCCCGCCGCCAGGAGACGCCGAGGCGCAGGCAGTCGTCCTCATATTCCACCCCCAGCCGATGGCGGATCGGATCGAACCCATCGGCGAGCGACAATGGGTCCTCGTCCCGATTGGTCAGATCGACGATCGCGGATCCGAACACGGACCAGAAGCGGGCGAACTGCAGCCGGCCGGCGACGCGTGCCTCCTCCCGGTCGCGCAGATCCTCGACCGTGGTGATGTCCCGGTTCAGTTTCAGGTAGCCGATCAGCGCATAGGTGCTGCGCGATCCCAATGTCGCATCCACCTCGTTGCGGCGGACCGCGAAGCCATCCTTGTCGAGACGGTAGCGGTGGATGACCGACACAAGGTCGCGAAACCGCAATTCCGTGCGCCCGACATAATCGGACCAGCGATCGGACAGGCCAGTGCCATCCGGCAGGATCGATTCCCGCTGGGTGAGACGATAGCTCTGCCCCACCACCGCATCGAGCGAGAAGCCCGGCAGGTCCACCGCCCACTGCGCGCCATAGGTCGCGCGGGTGGAATCCTCGAACCGGTCGTATCCGGGAAAGCGGTTGAGCGCGAAGAGGTTGGCGTCATCCAGATCGACCGCGCGCGAATCCTCGTTGGGAATTGAGAAATTCCTGATCCGTGGTGCGGCAACGACCTGGAACCGTGGTGTCAGCCGCTGCGTCCCTCCGGCGAACCGACCGATGAACGGCCATCGGATATCGACGGCAACCGCGCCGATCGCGCGCCCTTGGAAACCGGCATCGCCGCGGTAGCTGGCGACCGTGGTCGCCAACGTGTCCCGTGCATTATAAGCATCTCCCCGTGCGAACGCGGTGAAGGTCACTTCCTGGCCCCAGGTGGTCAGCCGACGCAGGTCCCAGCGCAAACTGGCAAATGCCCGCTGGGTATCCTGTCCCGACTGGCGGGTGAGCGCGAGCGTGTTGACCTGAAGATCGAACCGGCCGCCGATCAGTCCGTCCGAAAAGCGGTTACGCCAGTCGATTTCCGGCAGCGCGATCGGCTGCATACCCTGCGCATCGTTAACCCGGAGCGTTTGCACCGCCCAACCAGTCAGCGCGAAGTAGCTGTTGGTGCCGATGCGTTGCAGGCTGGCGGTGTTGCGCAGCCGATCGTCGCGCGAAATGCCGTAGCGGCGCAGGAAGGTCCGGTCGGTGGTCAGGCGCAGCGAGGCGCTGGCACTCCATTCGGGCGTGAACTGATAGCGCAGCGTGCCATCGATGTAGCCCCGCAACGCGCGCTGGGTGTCGCCCAGATCAGTCGTGTTCAGATCGTCGCTGCGTCGGCTTTCGGTCAGGTAGCCGCGCAGGCGGAAGGCGCCGGTCTCGCTCAGTTGTTCGTAGGCTACGTCCGCCATCGGCAACACGCCCGAATAGATGTGCGGGGTCAGCGTCAGCCCACGGTTCGGCGCGAGACGGATATAATAGGGGAGCGCCAGCTCCAGCCCGTTGACCCGGCTGTACTGCGCATTGGGGCTCAACAGTCCGCTGTCGCTGCCTCCGCCCACCGGGTGGGAAAATCGGGGAAGGGGCAGCGTCGGCAGACCGAACAGGTTGATGCGCGCACCGTCGTAGAACACCCGCTGCCGGTCCGGGCGATAGGTGACGCGGATCGCCGTGATCTTCCAACTCGGTTCCTTGGGGCATCCCGCCGCCGTTTCGACCGCACACGGGCTATAGGCGGCGCGGTCCAGCCGGACGGTGCCGTTCTCCTCCCGCGTGCCGCGCACCGCAGCCAGCCGTCCGCCCTGTTCCAGTACGACCAGCATATTGTCGACCACGCCGTCCTTCAGCGAATCGGTCAGTTCTATCTGATCGCCATATGCGATGTCGCCTTGCGGGTTGGCGACGGCGATGTCGCCGGTCGCCACCACCTTGCCGGTCTTGCGATTCCACACGACCTTGTTCGCACGCAGTCGCTCACCCTGCCGTACCATCCGCACATCGCCGGTCGCGGTCACGATATCGGCCTCGTAATCATATTCCAGCGCCGCCGCGCTGAACCGGACCTGATCGTCCGACGATGGTGCGTCATCGGCTTCCGCCGGGGCAGGCGGCGGCACGGGGCGGTCGCCCAGATCCTGCGCCAGCGCGGGCGCGGCAAGGACGATGGCAAGAGCGCAGCCGAAGGGCAGGCCGATACGCGACACGTGGTGATGACCCTTCATGGTCCGCGCCCGCCCCGATACGGCCGCTCGAAGTCGCGCCTATCGCATCGTGCGACGCGGCCCGCAACGCCGTGCTTGTCGTTCGCGTCCGGCGCCCTAGATGGATCGGGCAAATAGAGGACGCCATGCAGATCAATTTCATCCCCGCTGTTTCCCGCGACGCCGCGCTCGTCGTCATGCCCGTGGCCAAGGACGGGCTGGCACGCACGATCTGGACCTCGGTGGGCGAAGGTAGTGCCCCGATTGCGACGGCAGCGGCATCCGCTGCCCGTTTTTCAGGAGAAGCGGGAACGAGCGCAGAGCTGTTTGTACCGGGCGAAACCGTGCGACGCGTGCTGTTGGTCGGGATCGGCGCCGGTGCGGAGGGTGACTGGACCAAGGCGGGCGGTGCGCTGGTCGCCAGGCTGCTCACATCGGGCGCGATCGAAGCAACGGTTGATCTTGGTGCCTTGGCCTCCACGCCGACAGCAGTAGCGATTGCGCGCTTTGCCGCCGCCGCGACCCAGCGAGCATGGCGTCATGACATCTACCGTACCAAGCTGCCTGATACCGCCCGACCAACCCTCAAGACTGTCGCGATTGCCGGCGCCCCGTCAGGGATCGACGCGGCATGGGCGCCGCAGGAAGCGGTCAGCAAGGGACTGGCACTGACCCGGACGCTGGTTGCGGAGCCGGCGAACATCATCTATCCCGAAAGCTTCGTCGAGCGAGTGCGGGCTGAAACGGAAGGCCTGGGCCTCGAGATCACCGTACTGGACGAGGCGGCTATGGGTGAGTTGGGGATGGGATCGCTGCTGGCGGTCAGCCTTGGCTCCGTGCGCGAGGCACGCGTACTTGCCCTGCGCTGGCAGGGGGCGGGTGAGGGTGATCCCGCGCTGGCGCTGATCGGCAAGGGCGTGACCTTCGATACCGGCGGCATCTCGATCAAGCCGGCTGCCGGCATGGAAGACATGAAGTGGGACATGGGCGGTGCCGGCGCGGTGGTTGGCGCAATGAAAGCGATCGCCGGCCGTAAGGCGAAGGCGAACGTCGTCGGCGTCTGCGGGCTGGTCGAGAACATGCCCGATGGCGCGGCGACCCGGCCTGGTGATGTCGTTACCTCCATGTCCGGGCAGACCATCGAGGTGCTGAATACCGATGCCGAGGGGCGGCTGGTACTGGCCGACGTCATCACCTGGACACAGAAGACGTTCCGGCCGAAGACGATCGTCGATCTTGCAACCCTGACCGGGGCGATGATCGTCAGCCTGGGCAACGAATATGGCGGCCTGTTCGCCAATGACGATGCACTGGCGGACCAGTTGCTCGCCGCGGGGCTCGCGGAGGGTGACAAGCTGTGGCGTTTCCCGCTGTCCGACACCTATGACAAGATGATCGACTCGCCGATCGCCGACATGAAGAATGTCGGTCCGCGCGGTGCGGGGTCGATCACCGCTGCGCAGTTCATCAAGCGCTTCGTCGATGAGGGAGTGAAATGGGCGCATCTCGATATCGCGGGCATGGTGTGGTCGGACAAGACCAGCGCGACGTGGGACAAGGGCGCTACCGGTTACGGCGTGAAGTTGCTTGATCGGTTCGTCGCCGACAATTTCGAAGGGTGAACGGCTTGGCTTAGTCGGGGTGACGGTCGCGATCCCAGCGGCTACACCTCGGTCATGCAGGTCGACTTCTATCACCTCTCCCTGACCCCGCTCGATCGCGCGCTGCCGCAGATCGCCGAAAAGGTGGTGGCATCCGGCGCGCGATTGCTGATCGTGGCGGCGCAGGACGAGCAGAGGCGGCATCTCGACCGGCTGTTGTGGAGTTATGCGCCCGACAGTTTCCTTCCACATGGCCAGGCGGGCGCCGGAGATGACGAGCGCCAGCCGATCCTGATCACTGCCGATGTGGCGGCGGCGAACGGTGCTCGTCATATCGCGCTGGTCGATGGCGTATGGCGCGACGAGGCTTTGGCCTTCGATCGCGCTTTCCACTTTTTCGACGACGACAACATCCGCGAGGCACGGCTGGCATGGAAGGCACTGGCCGACCGCAACGGGGTCGAGCGACGCTACTGGAAGCAGAACGATGCGGGTCGCTGGGAACAAGCGGCCTCACGGCGGCGGTTCCCCGCCGGCGTTGCAAGATCGGTCCCGCCCGACTAGGGCGACGCGCATCCCATCCCGTTCAATTCAGGAGCCCGTGACCATCATGGCCGCGAACCGTACCTTTTCGATTATCAAGCCCGACGCCACCCGCCGCAACCTGACCGGTGCGGTCACCAAGATGCTGGAGGAAGCCGGCCTGCGCGTCGTCGCTTCCAAGCGCATCCAGATGACCAAGGAGCAGGCCGAGGGGTTCTATGGCGTTCACCGCGAGCGTCCCTTCTTCAACGACCTCGTTTCCTTCATGATCTCCGGACCGGTCGTCGTGCAGGTGCTGGAAGGCGAAGACGCCGTGAAGCGCAATCGCGACATCATGGGCGCAACCAACCCGGCCAATGCGGAGCCGGGCACGATCCGCAAGGAACTGGCCGAATCGATCGAGGCTAACTCGGTTCATGGCTCGGATTCGGACGAGAACGCAGCGATCGAGATCGCCTATTTCTTCAAGCCTGAAGAACTCGTCGGCTGATGCGCTGGTCCTTGCGACGGGCGACCGCGGTGGATGCGCCGATGGTATCGCTCGTCGCGGGGGCGAGTTTTCTTGAAACCTTTGCCGGCGTGCTGGCGGCGACGGATATCGTTGCACATCTGGCCGCCAAAAGTTCACCTGCCGATTTCGTCCGTTGGAGTGATGATCCCTACAGCGTCGTGATGCTGGCGGAGCATCCCGATGGTGCGGCCCCGGTCGGCTACACGGTGCTGACTACGCCCGCCGAGGTCGGCGAGACCATATCCGGGGATATTGAACTTCGTCGCATCTATACGCTGGACCTGAGCCGCGGCACCGGTCTTGGCACCATGTTGATGGCGCAGGCGATCAGCGATGCACGAGCGTTGGGTGCAAACCGGATGTTGCTGGGTGTTTTCGCTGGCAACAAGCGCGCGTGCACTTTTTACGAACGTCAGGGCTTCACCGTGTCGGAAGCCCGCCGGTTCAAGGTCGGCGCGACGTGGCATGACGATCTGGTCTACGCCAGATCGCTCTGATCCCCGGCTATTTCACTGGCGGCTTCGGTTTGTCCCTCGCCCACAGGGCATCGATTCGCCGCTGGCTGCCGCCAGCTTCCCGCAATCGGAAATCAATCAGTGTCACCCGGCGGCCTCGCAGCAACTGGCCTTCG
Organism: Sphingomonas cynarae; assembly: GCF_039537815.1. Lineage (NCBI taxonomy): Bacteria > Pseudomonadati > Pseudomonadota > Alphaproteobacteria > Sphingomonadales > Sphingomonadaceae > Sphingomonas > Sphingomonas cynarae. Next base: position 161,296 of record NZ_BAABBF010000005.1, read on the forward strand.
GTCTTCCACACGATGTCGTAGATCGCGTGGCGGGCGATCGGCTTGTCGTCGGCCATAAACGAATAATCGACCAGCACCGGCAACCGCCCGGTCACGTCGTCCTCACCGCCATCGGTCTGCTCGCGCAAGGGGCGTTCGAACCAGTCGGCTTCGATCGTATGACCTACCGCATCCTGCGGCGCAACGCCCAGTGCGGTGGGAAAGCTGATGCGAACATCACCGAGTGGATGAGCCTCGTCGCGGGTCAGCAGGATCGAGCTATGCCCTGACGCCGGCACGCCGCGCAGTTCGAATCGCGTACGATCCCGGGCGGCGGCGGTGCGTTCCTCGATCTTGGTACTGGCGCTGTCACGGCGCTCCTGCCAGCTGTTGTACAGCGTCAGCCCCGCGATAACGACGCCGGCCACCGCCAGCACCTCGGCCAACGTGACCCAGCGCCGCCTGGTCTGCTGGTCCGACGTCTCCTTCATCGTCCGCCCGCTTCCAGCAGATCCGCGGGTGCCGTCAGTTCCCAGCTGCGGGCGATGCGGTCTTCCACCGCAGCCCAGTCGATATCGCCGGTGAGATCAATCGATACCCATTTTGTCGAACCGGCTGCATCATCCTCGATGCTGCGCACCAACATAGTTGCATCGCCATCGAATTTGACGAACGCCTCACTCGCTACCGTGAAGACGGACTTACCGATCAGTTCTTCGGTTTCGGGCAGCGTCAGCGCCACGTCACGCACATGGTCAAAGGGGGTCATGACGAACTCCGATAGGATTCGAGGGTACAGGGCATGTTCAGCGGCTAATACGCGGGCGGCAAGTTTGTCAGCGTCATCGTTCGGCAGGATCGGTACGCGCGACTGACCGAGCACCTTGCCTCCGTCCAGTTCCTCGGTGACGACATGGACCGAGCAACCCGCCTCCGCATCGCCCGCCTCGATCGCACGGGCGTGGGTGTCGAGTCCCTTGTAGAGCGGCAACAACGAGGGATGGATGTTGACGATCCGCCCCCGCCAGCGCGCGACGAAGTCGTCCGACAGCAGCCGCATATAACCGGCCAGTGCGATCGTACCGATCCCAGCCTCGTGCAATGCCGCGTCGAGACGGGCTTCATAGGCAGCCTTGCCGATTCCCTTCGGGCTCAGCGACCATGTCGCCAGCCCATGCGCAGCGGCCCAGACCAGTCCTGCCGCCTCCGGCTTGTCCGAGGCGACCAGCGCGACACGGTAGCCACTGGCCTGTTTCACCAACGAGATCATGTTCGATCCCCGGCCGGAGATCAGGATCGCGACCGCTTCATTGCTCATGCGTGGCGGTCCAACCCTGCCGGGCGCTCCATGTTTCCACCGAGCCGGTGACGGTGCAGCCGCGCGTGCCACGCTCGATCCGGCCGATCGTCGCGACCGTCTCGCCTGCCGACGCCAGCGCGGTGGCTACTGTGTCCGCTTCCTCCGCTGCGACGATCACCGCCATGCCGATGCCACAGTTGAAGGTACGTGCCATCTCCTCCGGGTCGATTGCACCTTGCGCCTGCAGGAACGCCATCAGCCTCGGCTGTTCCCAGGCATCGGCATCGACCATCGCATGGACATGATCGGGCAAAACGCGCGGGATGTTCTCCAGCAGTCCACCGCCAGTGATATGTGCCAGCCCCTTGATCCGACCTTCACGCAGCAGCGGCAACAGGCTGGCCACATAGATTCGGGTCGGTGCCATGAGATGGTCGATCAGCAACCGATCCTGATCGAACAGTGCCGGCCGATCGAGCTTCCACCCACGATCCACCGCGAGTCGACGTACCAGCGAAAAACCGTTGGAATGTACCCCGGACGATTCAAGGCCGAGAATCACGTCGCCCTGATCGATCGTCCTGCCGGTCAGCAGCCGTTCCCGCTCCACCGCACCCACGCAGAAGCCAGCGAGATCATAGTCCCCCGGTGCATACATGCCCGGCATCTCCGCCGTCTCGCCGCCGATCAGCGCGCAACCCGCCTGTCGACAACCCTCCGCGATCGAGGCGATCACACGTTCGGCAATTCCTGCCTCCAGCTTGCCGCTGGCATAATAATCAAGGAAGAACAACGGCTCGGCGCCCTGCACGATCAGGTCGTTGACACACATGGCAACCAGATCGATGCCGACGCCCTCGTGCCGGTCCCACTCGATCGCCAGTTTGAGCTTGGTGCCGACACCGTCATTGGCCGCGACCAGCAAGGGATCGACGAAGCCGGCCGCCTTCAGGTCGAACAGTCCGCCAAAGCCGCCCAGATCGGCATCCGCACCGGGCCGCCGCGTCGCACGGGCCAGTGGGGCGATGGCGCGGACCAGCGCGTTACCCGCGGCGATCGAGACGCCGGCATCGGCATAGGTATAGGGTTGCGTATCGGTCATTCCCGAGCGCCTAGCCACATCGCGCTTGGATTTCCACGCCCGCTTCTGCAAAAGACATCAACATGCGCCGCGCCCTTCTCGTTTCCCTCGCCGCCGTGGCGCTCATCGCGGGCAGTGCCACGCTTGCGCAGATCGAAGGATCGGGGCGCGGCGTCGCGCCGGTAGACAGCGGCGGCGCGTTCGAGGTGAGCGGTGTCGCGGTCGACGTCGCGGGCAAGACCGCCGATGCTGCACGCTATGGCGGCTGGCGGCTGGCGCAGCGTAAGGCATGGGTGCAACTGTCGCGGCGGCTGGGTGGTGGCGGTACGTTGGTGTCGGATGGCACGCTCGATCAACTCGTCTCGGGCATCGTCGTCGAGAACGAGCAGATCGGCACGACACGCTATGTCGCGCGGCTGGGTGTGCTGTTCGATCGCAACCGCGCGGGGGCATTGCTCGGCGTGGCGACGAATACCGATCGGTCGCCACCGATGCTGGTGATGCCGGTGCAATGGTCTGCCGGGGTCGGGCAGGTCGTGGAACGGCGCTCCGACTGGCAATTGGCTTGGGCCCGGTTTCGCACTGGCAATTCCAGCATCGACTATATTCGGCCGACCGGGGCGGGAATCGATCCGCTGCTGCTGACGATCGGGCAGATCAACCGGCCCGGGCGCGGCTGGTGGCGGACGATCATCGACCAATATGGGGCGGCGGACATCCTGATCCCGTCGGTGCGCCTCTACCGGCAATGGCCGGATGGTCCAGTGATCGGCCAGTTCGAGGCGCGCCATGGCCCAGACAATCGGCTGCTCGGTCGCTTCTCGCTCAGGGTCGGCAGTGCGCAGGGGCTGGCGCAATTGCTCGATGCCGGCGTCATGCGGCTCGATGGATTGTATCAACAGGCGCTGCGGCAGGGGTTGCTGTCACCCGACATCGCGCTGTCGCCCCCGCCTGATCCAACCGCTACGCCGACTCCGGTGGCAGTAGAAGGGATCGACGGGATCATTGCAGAACTGAGCGACCCCGTTGCCAGCACGGCGACGGTGACCCTGCAATACGATACCCCCGGCGCATCGAGTGTCGCCAATACCGAAGCCCTGATCCGCACCTTGCCGGGTGTCCGCAGTGCTGCGACCACCAGTCTGGCGCTCGGTGGCGTGTCGTTGATGCGGGTTGAACTGTCCGGCGATCCGGCAGGGTTCGTTGCCGACCTGCAATCGCGTGGCTATCAGGTTGCGGGCTCGGGCACGACGCTTCGGATCAGCCGTCCGACGACCGTGCCGGTGGCCGGACCCGACGGATGAGCCAGATGGCGCTGCCGCTCGGCTGGCCGGCCGACCCCCGCGACGACGCCTTTCTGGTCACCCCCTCCAACGCGCAGGCGGTGCAGTTGCTGGAACGCTGGGGTAACTGGCCGGTTCGCACCGCGATTCTCACCGGTCCGCGCCGTTCGGGCCGCAGCCTGCTTGCCCGTATCTTTGCCGCAAAGAGCGGTGGCATGATCGTCGACGATGCTGAGCGGGTCGACGAGACCGACCTGTTTCATCTCTGGAACCGCGCGCAGGAGGAGCGTCGCCCGCTCGTCATCGTGGCGGACCAACCCCCGCCGATCTGGTCGGTGACGCTGCCCGACCTCCGGACCCGGTTGGCGGCCAGCCCTCATGGCGAACTCCATCCGCCCGACGATGCCCTCGCCATCGCGCTGCTCGATCGATTGTTCGCTCGCCGCGGCCTGGATGCCAGGTCCGATCTGATCGAGTGGCTGGTCGCGCGGATCGAGCGTAGTCATCTTGCCATCGAACGCGTGGTAGACGCGCTGGATCAGGGAAGTCTGGAACGCCATCGTCGGCTGACCATTCCCCTGGCTCGTATCACGTTGATCCAGGCCGGGCTGATTCCCGGTAAAGCCGAGGACGCATGACCCGCCCAGCGCATATCGCCCATCTAGACCGGGCCGAAGACGATCTCTCGCCAGCCGGCGACGGAGAGCGATATTTCAACCGCGAACTCTCTTGGCTCGCCTTCAACCGACGTGTGCTGGAAGAGGCGTGCAATAGCGCGCATCCGCTGCTCGAACGGCTACGGTTCCTGTCGATCTGCGGATCGAACCTTGACGAGTTCTTCATGGTTCGTGTCGCCGGGCTCAAGGGACAGCAGGCGCACGAGGTCGATCGTCGGTCTGCCGATGGACTGACTCCCGGCCAGCAACTTGGCGCGATCATCGCCGAGGCGGATCGCCTGATGGAAAGCCAGCAGGCGGTCTGGGCTGACCTACGCACGTTGCTCGACGAGACAGGGCTGTGGGTGCTGCGGCGCGATGCGATCGAGGACAATGTCGAGGAGTGGCTGGAACAGCATTTCCGCGATCAGGTATTCCCGATCCTGACCCCGCAGGCGCTCGATCCCGCACATCCCTTTCCCTTCATTCCAAATCGCGGGCTGTCGGTGATCTTCGACTTGGAACGGATTTCCGATAAGGAGCCGATCCGCGAACTCGTCATGCTGCCGGCGGCGACGCCGCGGTTCGTACGGTTGCCGGGCGAGGTCGCCCGGTACGTCGCGGTGGAAACAATGGTGAAGCGGTTCGCGCCGCTGATCTTCCCCGGCTATATCGTCCATGGGGCGGCGGCGTTTCGGGTGTTGCGCGACAGCGATATCGAGATCGAGGAAGAGGCTGAGGATCTTGTCCGCTACTTTAAGAATGCGATCAAGCGTCGTCGTCGTGGGCGGGTCATCCGGCTGGAGCTTGAAACGGGAATGCCCGATCCGCTGGCTGCAGTCCTGAAGACCGAGCTGGGCGCCAGCGGCACGATCATCACCGAAAGCGGTCAGTTGCTGGGCATCACCGACCTTGATTCGTTGTATGATGAAGATCGTCCCGACCTGAAGTTTCTGCCCTTTACGCCGCGCTTTCCGGAACGAATCCGGGAGTTTGATGGCGATTGCTTTGCGGCGATCGCAGCGAAGGACATCGTCGTCCATCACCCCTACGAGACGTTCGAAGTGGTATTGGCCTTCCTGAAACAGGCTGCCGCCGACCCCGATGTTATCGCGATCAAGCAGACATTGTACCGCGCCGGCAAACAGTCCGCCGTCATCAATGCGCTGGTCGCGGCGGCGGAAGCGGGCAAGTCGGTCACCGCCGTCGTCGAACTGAAGGCACGCTTCGACGAGGAGCAAAATCTCCTCTGGGCCTCGCAACTCGAGCGGGCTGGCGTGCAGGTCGTCTATGGGTTCATCGACTGGAAAACCCATGCCAAGGTGTCGCTGGTCGTGCGGCGGGAAAATGGCCAGTTCCGCACCTATTGCCACTTCGGGACCGGCAATTACCATCCGGTTACCGCGAAGATATATACCGATATCAGCTACTTCACGGCCGATCCTTTGATCGGACGCGATGCCGCACAAATGTTCAATTTCGTGACCGGCTATGTCGAGCCGCATGACATGAACTGCATCAGCCTGTCGCCCCTCGATCTGCGGGCACGACTGGTGGAACTGATCGACGCCGAGATCGGCCACGCGCGCGCCGGCCGTCCGGCTGGAATGTGGGCCAAGATGAACAGTCTGGTCGACCCGGCCATCATCGACAAATTGTACGAAGCGAGCGCGGCGGGCGTCGAAGTCGATCTGATCGTCCGCGGCATTTGCTGTTTGCGCCCGCAGGTGCCGGGTCTTTCCGAGAATGTCCGGGTCAAATCGGTGATCGGCCGATTTCTGGAGCATAGCCGCATCTGGGCATTCGGATCGGGCAAGCGCCTGCCCAATGACGGGGCGCGGGTGTACATATCGTCGGCGGACTGGATGCCGCGCAATTTCGATCGGCGGGTCGAGTATATGCTGCCGATCACCAATCCAACCGTTCATGACCAGATCCTCGATCAGGTGATGGTCGCTACGTTGCTCGATGACGAGCAGAGCTGGGTGCTTGGTCCTGATGGGGAATATACCCGCGTGACGCCGGGTGAGCGCCCGTTCAATCTTCACCGCTACTTCATGACCAATCCGTCGCTATCTGGTCGTGGCGCCGCGCTGAAGAAGGTACCGACGCTGTCGCTCAGGGCGGCGCCATGAGCCTTGCCGTCAACCTGTTCGGGCGCAAGCCGGCAGAAGGACTGCCCCGGATCGGGATCATCGATATCGGTTCCAACTCCGTCCGTCTGGTCGTCTATCAAGGACCGGCCCGAATTCCGGCGGTGTTGTTCAACGAAAAAGTGATGGCTGGGCTCGGTCGCGGCCTCGCCGCCACCGGACGGATGCCAGAAGCGGGAGTTACCCTCGCCCGTACTGCATTGGCGCGCTTTGCCGCCGTCGCGCGGGAGATGGAGGTCACCTCACTGCGGACCGTGGCCACCGCGGCGGTTCGGGATGCCGCCAATGGACCGGAGTTCATTGCCTGGGCAGAGCGGCTGGGCCTGTCGATCGAACTGCTGTCGGGGGAGCAGGAAGCGATCGGCGCAGGTGAGGGCGTCTTGTCGGGCATTCCCGACGCGGACGGCATCGTTGGCGATCTTGGCGGCGGCAGTCTCGAGCTTGTGCGAATCAAGGACGGCAGGGTCGGTGATCGCGTGTCGTTCCCGCTCGGGGTGCTGCGCATCGCAGGCAAACGTGGCAAGCCGCTGGACCGAATGGTCGGCCGACTGCTGGAACAGGCCGGCTGGCTGGGGCGCGGCAGCGGTCTGCCGCTCTATCTGGTCGGCGGCTCTTGGCGGGCGCTGGCGCGAATCGATATCGGCCTGTCAGATTATCCGCTGCCGATCGCGCATCAGTACACCATGACCGCTGATACGGTGCGGCGGTTGGGCCGGACGATCCCGCATCTCGGCAAGCCGAAGTTGCGGAGCATACCCGGTCTGTCGACGGCACGCGCGGGTACGGTTGCGGACGCGGCTGCGCTCCTCGGCGTGCTGTTGCGTCAACTCGGCAGTCGCACGACGATCGTTTCGGCGTTCGGCCTGCGCGAAGGGCTAATGTTCGGGATGCTCGATGCGGAAACCCGTTCCGCCGATCCCCTGATTGTGGCGACGCGGGACGAGGGCCGGGTACTAGGCCGGTTTCCCGAGCACGGCGACCTGCTCGATCGTTGGGTCGCGCCGTTGTTCGCCAACGACCCGATGGCAGAGTCTCGCGTTCGCCATGCCGCCTGCCTGTTGGCGGACGTGGGCTGGCGCGCCAATCCGGAGTTCCGCGCGGAGCGAGGATTGGAGATCGCCTTGCACGGCCAATGGGTTGCGATCGATCCCTCCGAGCGTGGGCAGTTGGCCCAGACGTTGTTCACCTGCCTGGGCGGGGGGCTGGCGTTTCCCGATCCCCTGCCGCGACTGACAGACGAAACCGGCTTGCGGCGGGCAATCGCGTGGGGGCTGGCGATTCGGTTTGGCCAGCGGCTGAGCGGCGGGTTGGCGGGGCCATTGACGCGCACCAAGCTGTCGATCGATCCGCAGACCGTAACATTGCACATGCGGCCAGCGGATCGGGCACTTTACGCCGACACCGCAGAAAAACGCCATATCGCGCTAGCCAATTTTCTCGGGCGGCGGGCAGTGGTCAAAAGCTGACCACTGCCCTCTGACAATCAAATCAGCCGCATGTCAGCGCGTTGATCTTGCCATCCTCACCCAGCAAGATGTTGAGCCGGTCAGGGCGCAAATCCTTTGTCACCGGATCATCCGGGTGCAGGATGCGAGCGATCCGGGCATTGGCCGCATACTGGATTTCCTCGCGCAGCGGCATTTTGAATTCGCTACCGACATAGCGCATCTGAAAGCTCATATCGACGCGACATGGGCCAGCCGGTTCGACTGGCCCATCCGTCGTCGTGCACCCGGCCATCAGCCCGAACAATACCGGTATCGTCGCCATCCTCATGCGTCATCCTCCGCCCTGGTCATCTTCAACCGTCCGCCCTTGACCGCAAAGGCCAGACGCCCCTCGACCAGATCGACCGCGTCGCGGCCGAACTGATCGTAACGCCAGCCCTGCAGCATCGGCAGTCCAGTTCGTACGCCAGCGGCCAGCGCCTCCAGCTCGTCGGATCGGGCCAGCAGCTTCGACGCGACATCGATATCGCGCGAGCGGATTTTCAGCAGCAGCTTGAGCAGGTCGGCGACCAGCGATCCTTCCTTGCCCAGCCCCGGTTTGCGATCGTCGCGCGGGGGTAGCTCGTCGATCGATAGCGGCGTCGCATCGGCCAGCGCCTGCATCAGTCGGGCACCAATATCATTGCCGGCCCAGGTGGCGGACAAACCGCGCACCTTGGCAAGATCGGCCTGTTTGCGCGGCGGATTACCGGCGAGATCGCCCAGCGTTTCGTCCTTGACGATACGCCCTCGTGGCAAGTCCTTGGCTTGTGCCTCCAGTTCACGCCAGCGCGCCAATGCCTTCAGGCGCCCGAGCATGTCGGGTTTGCGCCCCGACACCCGCACGCGCTTCCACGCCAGATCAGGATCGTTCGCATAGTTGGATGGATCGGCAAGCCGCTCCATCTCTTGGTCTAGCCAGGCACCTCGCCCAGTCTTCCGCAGTTTTTCCAGCATCTTCGGAAAGATCGCTGCGAGATGGGTGACGTCGCCGATCGCATATTCGATCTGGCGCGCATCCAAGGGTCTGCGCGACCAGTCGGTGAAGCGCGCACCCTTGTCGACGACGATGCCCAGCCAGCTGTCAACGAGGTTCGAATATCCGATCTGCTCGCCTTGACCCAGCGCCATCGCCGCCACCTGCGTATCGAACAGCGGATGGGGGGTCTTGCCGGTAAGATTATAGACGATCTCGATATCCTGACCGCCGGCATGAACGACCTTCAGCACATCCTCGTTCTCGACCAGCAGATCGAGCAGCGGCTTCATATCGAGGCCCGGCGCCAACGGATCGATCGCCGCCGCCTCGTTCACGTCGGCGATCTGGATCAGGCAGAGTTCGGGCCAATAGGTGCTCTCACGCATGAACTCGGTATCGACCGTGATGAAGTCGGCCTTGGCAAGCCGCGCGCACAGATCGGCGAGCGTGGCACTGTCAGTAATCAGGGGATGGATATGCATCGGTCTATCCATAGCGGCCTCGCGCGGGTTGACAAAGAGGGGGCGGGAAGGGGAGTGACCAACGATCCCCTTGGCCGTTCCCCCGCTTTTGCGCGGACAGGCATATGCGAGAAGACACCATGCACGCCTATCGTACCCATCACTGCGCCGGCCTGGCTGCCGCCGATGTCGGCGAAACCGTCCGCCTGTCCGGCTGGGTCCATCGCAAGCGCGATCATGGCGGCGTGCTGTTCGTCGATCTACGCGATCATTACGGTATCACGCAGGTGGTGGCCGATGCCGATTCGCCAGCACTGCCGGTGCTGGAGGCATTGCGCACGGAATCGGTGATCACGATCGACGGCATCGTGAAGGCGCGCGCGGAGGGCACCACCAACACCAATCTCGCAACCGGCGAAATCGAGGTCTTCGCGCTTGGCGTAACGGTGCAGAGCGCGGCGCACGAATTGCCGATGCCAGTGGCGGGTGATGCCGAATATCCGGAGGATATCCGTCTCCGATATCGCTTCCTCGATCTGCGGCGCGAGCGACTTCATGCCAACATCATGCTGCGCAGTCAGGTTATTGCCTCGATCCGCAACCGGATGATCGGGCAGGGCTTCACCGAATTCCAGACACCGATCCTGACCGCATCGTCCCCGGAAGGCGCACGTGATTATCTTGTGCCCAGCCGCGTTCATCCCGGCAAATTCTACGCGCTGCCGCAGGCACCGCAGATGTTCAAGCAGCTGTTGATGGTCGCCGGGTTCGATCGCTATTTCCAGATCGCTCCCTGCTTCCGTGACGAGGATGCGCGTGCGGATCGATCGCCGGGCGAGTTTTACCAGCTCGATTTCGAGATGAGCTTCGTCACGCAGGAGGATGTTTTTCAGGCGATCGAGCCCGTCCTGCATGGTCTGTTCGAGGAATTTGCGAACTGGCAGGGCAAGGGCCGGCAGGTGTCGGCATTGCCGTTCAAGCGCATTCCATACCGGGAATCGATGCTCAAATACGGCAACGACAAGCCGGATCTGCGCAATCCGATCCTGATCTCGGACGTATCGGATCACTTCACGGGATCGGGCTTTGGGCGATTCGCGTCGATCGTGGAGGCGGGTGACGTCGTCCGTGCAATTCCAGCGCCCAACACCGCCGACCGCAGCCGAAAATTTTTCGATGACATGAATGCCTGGGCGCAGGGCGAAGGCTTCGCCGGTCTCGGCTATGCTACGCGCAAGGGCGGCGAATGGGGCGGACCGATCGCCAAGAACCATGGCGAAGAAGGCATGGCGGAGCTGGCCGAGACGCTCGGCCTCGGCCCCGACGACGGAATATTCTTCGCTGCCGGCAAGGAAGCGCAAGCTGCCAAACTGGCCGGCCTTGCCCGTACCCGCGTTGGCGAAACGCTGGGGCTGATCGATCAGAACCGGTTCGAGTTCTGCTGGATCGTCGATTTTCCGATGTTCGAATATGACGAGGACAACAAGAAAGTCGACTTCAGCCACAACCCGTTCTCGATGCCGCAGGGCGAGATGCACGCACTGGAGACGATGAACCCGCTCGATATTCTCGCCTATCAATACGATATCGTCTGCAACGGCATCGAGCTGTCGTCAGGGGCGATCCGGAACCATCGGCCGGAAATCATGTACAAGGCGTTCGAAATCGCCGGCTACAGCCAAACCGATGTCGACACGAATTTCGCCGGCATGATCAACGCCTTCAAGTTCGGTGCGCCGCCACATGGCGGCTCCGCACCCGGCATCGACCGGATGGTGATGCTGCTGGCGGGCGAGCCGAACATCCGGGAGGTCGTGCTGTTCCCGATGAACCAGAAGGCGGAGGACCTGATGATGGGCGCGCCCAACTTCGCAACGCCCAAGCAGTTGCGCGAACTCAATCTGCGCTCGACCGCCGAGCCGAAAAAGGACGTGACGGCGATCGTCACGCCCTCTGCCGGCTGACCGGCGCCGTTGCCGCACCACCCGGTCGGGTGGTGCGGCAGGTTCTTTAGGCCGCCTCGAAGGTCGTGCCATTGTCCGACAGCACACGCAGCTTGCCGTCGGCGATCGCGAACACCGCACCCTTCAGCGCCAGCGTGCCGTCGTCGAGGCCCGCCTGAACGAACGGGAAGGTTTTCAGGTTCTCGATCGAAACCTTCACGCCTTCCTGCTCCAGCGCGGTCTGGCCTTCGGCGCCCGTGCCATGCTCGGCCACCACGCGTTCGCGCGCATCCTTCAGTAGCTTGATCCATTCCGCGACGAAGCCGCCCTCACCGGGCTTGGCATCGGTCAGCGCACCCGACAGCGACGCCTTCACGCCTCCGCACTGGCCGTGACCCAGCACGAGGATCTCCTCGACCTTCAGGACCGTGACGGCAAATTCGATCGCAGCGGATACACCGTGAAGGCCGCCGCTGGGATCGAACGGAGGTACCAGATTGGCGACGTTGCGCACCACGAACACCTCACCTGGACGCGTGCCGAAGATGGTGGCGGGGTCGACGCGACTGTCGGAGCAGGCGATGACCATCACCTTGGGCGTCTGCCCGCCGGCCAGTTCGGTCCACTTCTCCCGCTCGTCGATCCATTCGTTGCCGCGGAAGCGATAGTAGCCGTCGATCAGGTCCTTGAACTTTCGCATTCGATATCAGCCCTTCGTTGTTTCGTGCCTCGTGACACGCTATCTTAGACCACATGAACGATCTGTCATCTGTTTCGGCTCCCGTCCGCCAGCGTAAACCCGACTGGATCCGCGTAAAAGCGCCCACTTCGGCCGGATTTGCGGCAACCCGTGAACTTATGCGGTCGAAAAGCCTGACAACGGTGTGCGAGGAAGCGGCCTGCCCGAACATTGGTGAGTGCTGGAGCAAAAAGCACGCAACCGTGATGATTCTGGGTGATACCTGCACCCGCGCCTGCGCGTTCTGCAATGTGAAGACCGGGATGCCTCGCGCGGTGGACCCGATGGAACCCAACAACGTCGCCGACGCCGCCGCGCAGATGGGACTGCAGCACATCGTCGTCACTTCGGTCGATCGCGACGATCTGCCCGATGGCGGGGCGAAGCAGTTCGTGAAGGTGATCGAGGCGATCCGGCGGTCGAATCCGACCACCACGATCGAAATCCTGACCCCTGATTTTCGGAACAAGCACGAAGCCGCGGTCGAGGCGATCGTCGCTGCGCGGCCGGATGTCTACAATCACAATCTCGAAACGGTGCCGCGGCTGTACCCGACGATTCGGCCGGGCGCGCGTTACTATGCGTCGATCCGGCTGCTGGAGAGCGTCAAGAAGCTCGATCCGTCGATCTTCACCAAGTCCGGTGTGATGCTGGGGCTGGGGGAACAGCGGCTGGAAATCCATCAGGTGATGGATGACATGCGCTCCGCCGACATCGATTTCCTGACGATGGGTCAGTATCTGCAGCCGACGCCGAAGCACGCCAAGGTTGCCGAGTTCGTGACGCCCAAGGCGTTCGACGCCTATGCCAGCATTGCGCGGGCCAAGGGCTTTCTGCTTGTCGCCTCGTCGCCGTTGACCCGGTCCAGCTACCACGCCGGTGACGATTTCCAGCGGATGCGTGCGGCACGCGACGTCAAGCTGGGGCGGGCGCCCGTCGCGGTCTGATGCCCAAGCATCAGGAAACCCGCCATCTGCCCTATACGCCGGAGCAGATGTTCGACCTCGTCGCCGACGTGAAGCGCTACCCGGAGTTTCTGCCATGGGTCAGTGCGATGCGCGTTCGCAAGGATAGTGAGACGGAGACGCTGGCGGACATGATCGTCGGCTTCAAGGGGCTGCGCGAAACCTTTACCAGTCGGGTCGAGAAAGAACGATCGAGTCGGATCGCGGTCGATTATGTCGACGGGCCGCTCAAGCATCTGCGCAACGACTGGCGGTTTCTGCCTGAGGGCGATGGTGGTTGCGCGGTCGATTTCTCGGTCGACTTTGCCTTCAAGAACCGGGTGTTCGAGATGCTGGCCGGGCAGGTATTCGGGCAAGCGTTGCGCCGGATGATCGGCGCGTTCGAGACGCGGGCGGCCGCTCTTTACGGCTCCAGCCCGGCGGGCGGCGGGGGCGGCAGCAATAACTCGAGCGCACACAGCGCCGCCTGAAGCCTGATCCCGCCACGACCGTTATCGTCGAACTGGCGCCGATCGGCGTGGATGTCGGTCGCCTCACCACCCCGGTCCGCCCGGGCGAAGACGACGGTGCCGACCGGTTTCTTTTCCGATCCGCCGCCGGGGCCAGCGACACCCGTGATCGCGACGGCGGTATCCGCCCCCGTCTTTTCCAGCGCACCGCGCGCCATGCTCCACGCCACTGCCACTGATACGGCGCCGAACGTCTCCAGCACATCGGTGCTGACGCGCAGCAGCGCCGCCTTCGCCTCATTGGAATAGGTGACGATCGATGCTTCCAGGACATCGGAAGATCCCGGTATCTCGGTCAATGCCGCCGCAACGAGCCCGCCGGTACAGCTTTCCGCTAAGGCGATACGGCGATTTGCGGCACGATAGGCCTCGACTACGCGGGTCGCTGCCGCGATCAGTTCGGGGGGAAGCAACGTGTCGATCATCGCGGGGTCGGGCATAGCGGTAATTCCGGCACCGCGACTTTGCCGCCGCGTGCTTTACTTTCTTTGAAATAGCGCAGCACCGTCACGATCGCGTCCGCGGTGTTGCGCGCTGGCAGCGGTTCGAGGTCGGTGACCAGCCGGTCGATGGTAGCACAGTCGGTCAGGTCGATCCGCCCCACAATCTGCGGAGCGATCAGACTGGTCAGAACCGGACGGGCATAGTCAGATTGCAACAGCAGATCGACCGCAGGATCGCTGAGTTTGACGATCGCCGTGCGGGCCGCGGGCCATGCCCGGTCTGCCGCCGCCTGATACTTAGCAATCACCGGCCCGCCCTCGCGCCGGATCAGGCTGGCGGTCGGCAGGCGGTCGGCACAGACGCGGCCTGTTTCACGAATGATCTCGGGGAGCGCGACCAATGCCAGCGCCAGGGCCTCGTCATCCGACAAACATAGTCGCTGTGCTGTGGCCGGGCTGGCGAGCACGGCGATGGCTGCTATCAGGGCAGGAATTCTCATCGCGCCTGTCCGGGCAGGCTGACCGTCGCGATCGCCTGCGCCGCGATCCCTTCGCCACGGCCGGTGAAGCCCAGCCGTTCGGTCGTGGTCGCTTTCAGGCTGACGCGATCGGGATGAAGACGGAGGATCTCGGCGATGCGTGCCGTCATCGCTGCGCGATGCGGGCCGATCTTGGGTTCCTCGCACATCAGCGTGAGGTCGACGAAATCGATCCAGCCGCCACGATCGGCGATCAGCGACGCGGCATGCGCCAGGAAGCGATCGGACGAGGCGCCGCGCCATTGCGGATCACTGGGCGGGAAATGCGTACCAATATCCCCGGCGGCGATCGTGCCGAGCAGCGCGTCGGTGATCGCATGCAGCGCGACATCCGCGTCGCTGTGACCGGAGAGTCCCTTGTCATGGGGGATCAGGATGCCGCCGAGCCACAGTTCTTCACCCAACTCCAGCCGGTGGACGTCGAAACCCATCGCGGAGCGGGTTTCCCATGTCAGGCGGGCTTCGGCCGCGGCGAAGTCCTGCGGGTAAGTGACCTTGTCGAGCATGATGTCGCCCTGCACCAATGCGACGCGTCCGCCAAGCCGCCGCACCATCTGCGCATCGTCACTGGCATCCTCACCGATTGGCCATGCCGCATGAGCGCTGGCGAGCATCGTCCTGCAAAATCCTTGCGGCGTCTGGATACGGTGCAGATCGTCACGAGGTACAAGTGTGCCATCGCCACGGGCCAACGTATCTGCGACGGGCAGCGTCGGCACAGCACCATCTGCCCCGTCGAGCGCACCCAACACCCGGTTAATCACCTCGACAGGAACGAATGGCCGGGCGGCATCATGAACCAGCACCCGCTCGACCGCGAGATCCAGCGCAGCCATGCCGATCGCCACCGAGTCGCGACGCAGCGCACCACCGATCACGAGTCGTGCGGCCGGCCCCAGCGCAGCCTCCGCGAGTTCCTGCTGGCCGTCTGCGATTACGGTCACCACCTCGTCGATCAGCGGATGCGCGACGAAGGCGGCGTGAGCGTGCGCCAGCATCGCCCGCCCGGCGATCGGGGTATATTGCTTGGCTACGGTAGTGCCGGCACGCAGGCCACGGCCGGCGGCGACGATCAGGGCGGCGGTACGGGGACGGGTCATCGCGGCGGGGCCTAGCGCGATGGCGTCATGCTTGCCAGCCGGCGTGGTTCCGCGTAAGTAGATGCCTAAATTTCAGGCACATTCATGCGCAAGCTTGCTCCCATTCAGATCGGCCCCGTCCGGATCGACTGCCCCGTCGTGCTCGCCCCGATGACGGGTGTCACCGACATGCCGTTCCGTACCGTCGTCCGCCGCTACGGTTCCGGTCTTAATGTGACCGAGATGATCGCCAGTCAGGCCGCGATCCGTGAGACGCGGCAATCGATCCAGAAGGCGGCGTGGCATCTGTCAGAGGAACCGGTGTCGATGCAGCTCGTCGGCTGCACGCCATACGAGATGGGCGAGGCGGCGAAGCTGGCTGAGGAACGCGGCGCGGCGATCATCGACATCAACATGGGCTGCCCGGTTCGCAAGGTGACGAACGGCGATGCCGGATCGGCGCTGATGCGCGATCTGAAGCTGGCCGCGACCCTGATCGACGCGGTCGTGAAGGCGGTCAAGGCGCCCGTCACGCTCAAGATGCGGATGGGCTGGTGCCATGACAGCCTGAATGCCCCCGAACTTGCGCGCATCGCGGAAGATCTGGGTATTCGCATGGTGACGGTTCACGGGCGTACCCGCAATCAGATGTATAAGGGCGAAGCGGACTGGCGCTTCGTCGCCGGGGTCAAGCAGGCGGTATCGATCCCGGTGATCGTCAACGGCGACATCTGTTCGATCGAGGATGCCGATGCCGCGCTCGAACAGTCGGGGGCGGACGGGCTGATGATCGGTCGCGGTGCGTATGGCCGACCATGGCTGCTCGGCCAGATAATGACGTGGCTGGATGAGGGACGCCGTATTCCCGATCCTGATCTCGACGAACAATATCGCACGATCGTGGATCATTACGAGGCGATGCTGGAGCATTATGGCAATATTACGGGCGTGAACATGGCCCGCAAGCATATCGGCTGGTACACCAAGGGACTGAACGGCTCGGCGGAATTCCGTAACGCCGTGAACCAGATTCCCGATGCCGATCGGGTCAAGGTAATGCTGGCGGAATTCTACGCTCCATACCTCCGGCGCGCGGCGGCTTGAACCGGCGGCCCGGTTTCGCCGAACTGTTCGCCGCGTTGCCTGTCGCGGTGCTCGTCATCGGTCCCGATGACCGCATCGCCCATGCCAATGCATTGGCCGAGCAGATGCTCAACCTGTCGGAGCGGGTGATGACCGGACAGCCGCTGGTCGCGATCCTGCCGCCGCCGGAGGGGGTGGAGGCCCGGGACGGCTATGGTTTCGCGGTCTATGATACCGAAATCTCCACGGCGCGGGGGGTGCGGATGCGGGTCGATTTCGTCGAGGCGAAAATTGCCGACCATGACGGCTGGCGGGCGGTGACGCTGCATCATGCCGCCAATTCGCGCCGGCTGGGTCAGGCACCGGATCGCTCGGCCGCTCGCGCCGCAGTAGGGGCGGCCGCGATGCTGGCCCATGAGATCCGCAATCCCCTGTCTGGCATCCGCGGTGCAGCGCAATTGCTGGGTGCAGGCGAACTGACCCAGCTCATCATCACGGAGGTTGATCGGATCGCCGGCCTGATCGACCGGATGCAGGAGTTCGGCGACACGCGGCCCCTGCCGGTCGCTGCCGAGAACATCTATCCGCTTCTTGGGCATGCCCGGGGCGTAGCGCTGGCGGGGTTCGCGCGCGGAATTCGCATCGATGAACGATACGATCCCTCGCTGCCCCCCGCCCGGATCAACCGTGATGCGCTTACCCAGGTAATCATCAACCTGCTGAAGAATGCGTGTGAGGCGGTGCAGGACGAACGTACACCGCGCATTGCGATCACCACCGCCTATCGGCATGGCTTTACCCGATCCGCCGGACAGGGGCATGCCCGGGTGCCGTTGCCGATCGAAATCTGCGTGATCGATAATGGCCCCGGCGCGCCAGCCGACATCGCCGACCATCTGTTCGATCCGTTTGTCTCCAGCCGTCCTGAGGGGCAGGGGCTGGGCCTAGCGCTCGTCGACAAGCTGGTCCGCGACATGGATGGTATCGTTCAATATGGCCGTGAGGGCACGCCGACGGCGACGGTTCTGCGACTGCTGCTGCCGAGGGCGGGAACATGAGTACAATTCTCGTCTGCGACGACGATGCCGCGATCCGCACCGTGGTGGCGCAGGCACTACGTCGGGCTGGACACGGCGTCGTCACGGCCGACAGCCTGACCCGCCTTGATCAATTGCTCGCGACCAGTACGCCCGACGTTCTCATCAGTGACGTAGTGCTGCCTGATGGTGACGGGATCGAGCGGATGCGCGAGGTGACGAGCCGTTTTCCCGACCTGCCGATCATCATCCTGTCCGCGCGCAATACGCTGACCACAGCGGTGCGTGCGGCGGATGTCGGTGCATATGAATATCTGCCCAAGCCGTTCGACCTCGACGTACTTACTCGTGCTGTCGCCGGCGCATTGGCGCGCGGTGGCGGTGTCACCGAAGCAGAGGCACCGACAGATGATGCGGCACTGCCACTGATCGGGCGTTCGCCCGCAATGCAGGACGTATATCGTGTGATCGCGCGGGTGGTGTCGAACGACCTGACTGTGCTGGTGTCGGGCGAATCGGGCACGGGAAAGGAACTCGTTGCACGCGCGATCCACGATCTTGGACCGCGCCGAGCGGCGCCCTTCGTGGCGATCAACATGGCTGCGATTCCCCGCGACCTGATCGAGGCCGAATTGTTTGGGCATGAGCGCGGGGCCTTCACCGGCGCGGCGGCGCGCACCGCCGGCCGGTTCGAACAGGCCGGGGGGGGCACCCTGTTCCTCGACGAGATCGGGGATATGCCAATCGAGGCGCAGACTCGCCTGCTCCGCGTTCTCCAGACCGGTGAATTCACCACCGTCGGCGGTACGCGGACCATCCGCGCCGACGTCAGAATCGTCGCGGCCACCAACCGCGATCTGACCGCGCAGGTGGCGGCGGGATTGTTCCGCGAAGATTTGTTCTACCGGCTTAATGTCGTGCCAATCGCTCTGCCGGCGTTACGGGAGCGACAACAGGACGTGGCATTGCTGGCGCAGCATTTCCTGGGGCGTGCTGCCGACCAAGGGCTGCCACGTCGGCGTCTGGCTGCGGATACGGTGGCGGCGCTAGAAGCCTATCATTGGCCGGGCAACGTTCGCGAACTGGAAAACCTGATGCGCCGGCTGGCTGCGCTGACGCGTGACGAGGTGATCGCAGTCGATGTCGTCGAGGCGATGCTGGGTGCGCCCGCCGCACCAACGGTCAGCACGCCGGATATCGAGATGGCCGCAGCGGTTCGCGCACTGGTCGACCGTATCGCACGCGAACGGCCCGAGGCTATCGATGACGGGACGCTGTACGATCGCGTCATCGGTGAAGTGGAGCGTCCGCTGATCGAAGCGATGCTCGCCCGACACGGCCAGAACCAGCTGCGCGCTGCTCGCGCACTCGGTATCAATCGCAATACATTGAAGAAAAGGATCGATCTGCTCGGGATTGGGACGGGTCGTGGCTGATCGACGTGATTATGTGGTTTTAATGCAACAGCACAGGTTGTAGGGGTGGCGGCAATGACCGCCGCTCTGGCACCTTTCCAATCCGACACTGCCCCGGTCAGGCGCTTCACCGTCACGCCGGCGATCGAGGCATTGGTGCTGGTGGTTGCGATCGGGGTAGCCACCGGCAGCTATATGCTTCTGGCCGGGGCGGACGATCCGCAGCGACTGATTGCGCCACCTTTCGTGGCGCTGCTGCTGGTTGCCAATCTGGTGCCCGGCATCCTCCTGCTCATGTTGTTCGGCAGGCGGGTGGCACGGCGTCGTGCCGCACGGTCGCCAGTGGGAGGCGAGGGGCGGCTGCACGTCCGGCTGGTTGCATTGTTCTCGGTCGTGGCAGCGGTGCCGATGCTGCTCGTTACGATCTTCGCCTCGCTGCTGTTCCAATACGGTGTCCAGTTCTGGTATTCAGACCGGGCACGCGGCGTGTTCGAGAACGCGACGCAGCTGACCATGGCGTCCTACAACATGATCCTGGGGCGATGGGAGGATGCGACCGTCACGATGGCGGACGATCTGGCCTTCACGCTTAGGACCGATCCGATCGACAGCCCGGGGTTCAAGGCATATTTCGCGCGTCAGGTCTATTATCGCAGTCTGTCCGAAGGTGCCTTGTTCACGGTCGCATCGAATGGTGATGTCCAGACGCTGGCGATCGTCAATCCTTACGCGACCGATTTCGATAGCCAGATTACCCCGGCGTCGATCGCCAAACTGCGACGGGGGCAGCGCAGTCCAGTGATCGTCACGGGTGATCGCATTCAGATATTCACGCAGGTGCCGGGATCGCCGGACCTTTTCCTTTACGCGGCACGGGTCAGCAGCAACCCAGGTGAAATGACTGCACAAACAAAGCGAGCCATGGCCGCCCAGGCGGATTATCGGGCTCTGCTGGTTCGCGCGCGGTCGCTTCAGATACGCTTCAACGCAGCGTTGCTCATCATCTCGCTGTTGATCGTCGGAGTGGCCGTGTGGATTGCGCTGGCGGTGGCTGACCGGCTGGTGAGGCCGGTCGGCGAACTGGTCGATGCCGCACGCCGGGTGGCGAGCGGCGATCTGTCGGCGCGGGTGGCGAATACGCGCGAACGCGACGAGGTCGGCACGCTGGCCAACGCCTTCAACCTCATGACCGAACGGTTACAGGAACAGAATACCGCGCTGGTCACTGCCAACGACCAGCTCGAAAGCCGGCGAGCGTTGATCGAGGCGGTGATGGCGGGTGTATCGGCCGGGGTGATCGCAACCGGGCCGGATCGCGTCATCAGCATCGCCAATGCCTCGGCGATCCGGCTGCTCGGCGTCGATGGCGAGGGCATGGTCGGTCGCCGGCTGGCCGACGTCGCGCCCGAACTCGATGCCCTTGTCACGCCAGCCAAACGCGAGGCGGTGGTTCACGTGGGTGAGGGGACGCAGGCGCGCACGCTGGCGGTACGGCTCGCGAATACGGATCGCGGCCCGATTCTGACCTTCGACGACGTAACGCAGCAATTGTCTGATCAGCGCCGTGCGGCATGGGCCGATGTCGCCCGCCGCATCGCGCATGAAATCAAGAATCCGCTGACCCCGATCCAGCTTGCCGCGGAACGGCTTCAGCGTCGCTACGGTAGCAAGATCGAGGCAGACGATGGCACTTTCGCCCGGCTGACCGAAACGATCATCCGTCAGGTCGGCGACCTGCGCCGGATGGTTGATGAGTTCTCCTCTTTCGCTCGGATGCCCAAGCCCGTTTTCCAGAGGGAAGCATTGGCGGACACGGCGCGACAGGTGATGTTCCTCCATGAAGTAGCGCACCCCTCCATCCGCTTTGATATCCATGGCGACGATCCCGGCCCCAGCCTGGTATGCGACCGTCGCCAAATCGGGCAGGCGCTGACCAATATTATCAAGAACGCGGTGGAGGCGATCGAGGCGCGTGGCGCGGCTGAAGACGGGATCGTCACCCTGACTCTGGCCTCGGGCAGCGAACCTGGGCAGACGTGCATCGTCGTCACCGACAATGGCGTCGGCCTGCCCGCTGCGCGCGAACGCATCGTGGAACCTTACATGACGACGCGGGCGCGAGGCACCGGCCTTGGCCTCGCGATCGTCAAGAAAATCGTGGAAGAACATGGCGGGACGATCGCCTTTACCGACCGGCTCGGCGGCGGCACGGTGGTGACGATGACATTCGACGCCGCCCGGCTGGAAACGCTGGAGCAGGGCGACGACACGAGCGAGTCGGTCGGAGAGGACCAACTCGCCGCACTCACATCGAATCGGACATGAACTGATGCCTCTCGATATTCTGGTGGTCGATGACGAACAGGACATCCGCGAACTCGTTGCGGGGGTTCTGGAAGACGAGGGCTATGAAACCCGCGGTGCCGCCGATGCCGATGCGGCGCTGGAGGCGATCGCCACTCGCCGCCCGTCGCTGGCGCTGCTTGACGTGTGGTTGCAGGGATCGCGGCTGGACGGGCTGGAGTTGCTTGATGAGATCAAGCGGCGCGACCCATCGATTCCGGTCCTCGTCATCTCCGGCCATGGCAGTCTCGACACCGCGGTCGCCGCGATCCGCAAGGGTGCGGTCGATTTCATCGAAAAGCCATTCGAGGCCGAACGCCTGTTGCTGATGGTCGAGCGGGCGACGGAAACCGAGCGATTACGGCGCGAAGTCGCTGCGTTGCGTGCGGTGGCGGGACGCGATGCCGACCTGACCGGCAGTTCGGGCGCGATCAATGGCGTCCGTGCCACTCTGAAACGCGTCGCTGCCACCGGCAGCCGCGTATTGATCGTCGGCGCGGCCGGTAACGGCAAAGAGGTGGCGGCGCGCCTGCTTCACGGCTGGAGTTCGCGCGCGGCCGCCCCGTTCGTCATCGTCAGCGCTGCCAACATGACCCCCGAACGCGTCGAGGAGGAGCTGTTCGGTGTCGAGGAAGGCGGCGATCTGGTTCGGCCCGGCCTGCTCGAACAGGCACATGGCGGGACGCTCTTCCTCGACGAGATCGCGGACATGCCGATGGCCACGCAGGCGCGCATCCTGCGCGTGCTGACTGACCAGAGTTTCAGCCGTGTCGGTGGATCGCGGGTGGTAAAGGTGGATGTCCGCGTCGTCTCCGCCACCGCGCGCGATTTGGCCGAGGAAATCGCGGCGGGCCGGTTCCGCGAGGACCTGTATTACAGGCTTAACGTGGTGCCGGTGGTAATCCCGAAGCTGGCGGACCGGCGTGAGGATATCCCACCGCTGGTCCAGCATTTCCTTGCTTATTATGCCGGCGAACGGCGTGTGCCCACACCAGAAATCGCGCCTGATGCGATGGTGGCACTGCAAAGCTATGAATGGCCGGGTAACGTCCGTCAGTTGCGCAACGTGGTGGAACGGACAATCATCATGGCGCCGGGTGACCGGGTGGGGCGGATCGAGCTCGATCTCCTGCCCGCCGAAGTGCTGGGCGGAAACGTAGGCGGCGATCGCGGTACTACGGCGATCATGGGAACGCCGTTGCGCGAGGCACGTGAAAGTTTCGAGCGCGATTATCTGCGGGTCCAGATCAGGCGCTTTTCCGGCAATATCTCGCGTACCGCCAGCTTCATCGGCATGGAGCGATCGGCCTTGCACCGTAAGCTGAAGCTGCTGGGGATTACCGAAACCCGCGACGAATGATCGTCGCGCGGGTGGACGCCCGGGGCACGGCACCCTAGATTGTGACGGTCGCCCTGCCGGGCGGCGCTCCGACGCCGGGAAACGGCGCATCGTGGATTACCATCCGCCAATAAAAGGGCTGTAGCAATGGCCGAAAAGCAGACATCCTTGCAGGATCTTTTCCTGAACGCGCTGCGGCGCTCGAAGACACCGGTGACCATGTTCCTGGTCAAGGGCGTGAAGCTACAGGGCATCGTGACGTGGTTTGATAATTTTTCCGTACTATTGCGCCGCGATGGTCAATCGCAGTTGATATACAAGCACGCTATCTCGACCATCATGCCCGGTGGCACGTTCGACGCCAATGCGGTGATCGACGCGGTCGGCGAACAGCAGCGTAAAACGCCGCTGTTGCAGGAGCTATTCCTGAACGCGGTTCGCAAGTCCGAGGACAGCGTGACGATGTTCCTCATCAACGGTGTGATGCTGCAGGGCCAGATCGCGGGTTTCGACCTGTTCTGCATGTTGTTGCAGCGCGAGGGTATGGTGCAGCTCGTCTACAAGCATGCCGTTTCTACCATCCAGCCGGCGCGACCACTGAATCTGGCCGAGGAACAGGGATCAATTGAAGATTGAGCACCGGATTTGAACGCGATCGTGACGAATTTGCCCGTGGCGCACGGGCAATCGTCGTGCTGCCCGATCGGGGCGATTCGTCCCGCGACGCGGACGCCCGTCTAGAGGAGAGCGCCGGGCTGGCAGCAGCGATCGGCGTGGACGTGGTCGACCGCGTGGCCTTGCGCGTCCGCCAGCCACGTGCGGCGACCCTGATCGGCAGTGGTCAGATGGAAGAACTGGCGACGCGGGTGCGGATGGAAGAGGCGACCCTGGTCGTCGTCGATGCTGCGCTGTCGCCGATCCAGCAGCGCAATCTGGAAACCGGGCTGGAAGCCAAGGTGATCGACCGTACCGGTCTGATCCTCGAAATCTTTGGGGAACGGGCCGCAACGGCCGAGGGGCGGTTGCAGGTCGAACTAGCTCACCTCGACTATCAGGCGGGACGGCTGGTGCGCAGCTGGACCCATCTCGAGCGTCAGCGCGGTGGCTTCGGCTTTCTCGGCGGCCCCGGTGAAACCCAGATTGAGGCGGATCGTCGACTGATCCGTGATCGCATGGCACGATTGCGCCGTGAACTGGAGCAGGTGTCGCGTACCCGCGGCCTCCATCGCGAGCGACGCCAGCGGGCACCCTGGCCCGTGATCGCGCTGGTCGGTTACACCAATGCCGGTAAATCGACGCTGTTCAACCGGTTGACCGGCGCAACCGTGATGGCCGAAGATTTGCTGTTCGCGACACTGGACCCGACGCTGCGGCAGATTTCGCTGCCGGGACTGGACAAGGCGATCCTGTCCGACACGGTCGGTTTCGTGTCCGATCTGCCGACCCAATTGGTTGCCGCGTTCAAGGCGACGTTGGAGGAGGTGGTGTCTGCAGATCTGCTGATCCATGTTCGCGATATCGCCCATCCCGATACCGAGGCACAGCGTGCCGATGTCGAGACGGTGCTGGCCGAAATCGGGGTGTCAGAGGCCACACCCCGGTTCGAGGTGTGGAACAAGCTTGATCTGCTCCAAGACGGGCACCGTGAAGCAATGCTGGCCGAGGCGGACCGGCGTGACGGGGTAAAACTGATCTCGGCACTGACGGGGGAGGGGATTGACGATCTGATCGCCTCCGTCGCGGGCCGGCTGACCCAGGGCCATCGTCGGTACACCATCGCTCTTCCCGCCGGCGACGGCGCGGGTGCGGCATGGCTGCACGCACATGGCGAGGTGATCGGTCATCATCAGGATGGCGATGACGAGGTTTATGACGTGCGCCTGGACGAGGGTGATTACGGTCGCTTCATCCGACGCTTCGTTTAGCCTCCTGCCATCGTTCCTCTTTGGTCGTCAGGTCCAGTCCGGCAAAACCGGGTCCGGCCTGACGTTCCATTTCTGCGAAGCGCCGCTCGAATTTGGCGTTCGCGCGGCGTAACGCGGCCTCCGCATCGATCCCCAGATGACGCGACCAGTTGACGATGCTGAACAGCAGGTCGCCGATCTCGTCGGCACGCTCCGCATCGTTTGCCTCGGCCACTTCGATCAGTTCCTCGTCGATCTTCATGCGAGGGCCGGTGGCGTCGGGCCAATCGAACCCGACGCGTGCGGCGCGCTTCTGAAGCTTCTCTGCCCGTTGCAGGGCAGGCAGGCCAAGCGCGACACCTGCCAGCGCACCAGCGGTTTCCTTTTTCCGTGATCGCTCAGCTGCCTTGATCGCTTCCCAGTTGGGACGTTCGGCCGCAGCCCCGAATATGTGAGGATGTCGACGCTCCATCTTATCGGCGATCGACGTGGCGACATCGTCGAAGCCGAACAGGCCTGCCTCTTCCGCTATGCGGCTCTGGAACACCACCTGGAACAGCAGGTCGCCGAGTTCGTCGCGAACCGAGTCTGGATCGCCGTGTTCGATCGCGTCCGCGACCTCGTACGCTTCTTCGATCGTATAGGGAGCGATCGTCTCCCAACGCTGCGCCAGGTCCCAGTCACAACCACTCAAGGGATCGCGTAGACGCGCCATGATTGCAAGCAGCCGGGCGAGTGGCGGACGGGCAGGGGCGATAGGATCAGTCATGATATCGTCTTGCCCGCACATCATCGACGATGGCAACCGCGCGGCCCGCGATCGTCCGTGGTCACGATGGCTTACAATTCCGGGGCACTTGGCCTATATGGGTGATGCTACAGTCGCATATCGACGGTCTACGGCGCCATGCGGCACCTTCTTCCTTCTTTCCCTGCCTCCCACGCGACCCCGCGTCCGGCAGTCGGATGCGGGCCGACAAGAAGGAAGTTTCCATGAGCCAGACCGGCACCGTCAAGTTCTTCAATGCCGACAAGGGCTATGGCTTCATCGCACCGGACAATGGCGGCACCGACGCCTTCGTCCACATCTCGGCCGTCGAACGCGCCGGCATGATCACGCTGAACCAGAACCAGCGGGTCGGTTACGAGCTGGAAGAGGATCGTCGCGGCAAGATGGCCGCGGTCAATCTGCAGCCCGCCGATTGATTCGACGTTGCGGCGGCTCCTGACGGAGCCGCCGTTTTCGTATCGTCTCTATCGTCCAGGAGTTGCCCTTGTCCGAAGCCGCCATCTTTCGTGCTCGCGCTGAGCAGGAACTCGCCAACGCTGCCACTGCGACGCTGAGCAACGTTCGCGATCGTGCCGAACGCTCCGCCAAGGCCTGGGGTGAAATGGCTGACCGCGCCGAACGTACCGTTGCTCTGCGTGAAAGTCGCGAAGCCGCCCGCGTCGTCGTTTAGCTAAACGATCCACACTTCATATACCCACTGTCCGGCAATGTTATTTGCCGGACGGGTAGGTGTGCTGCTAAAATTTCTGACTATTTCTGCGATAACGCAAGACCAATTCGGCCCTGTCAACGATCGCGTTTGCTCGGCGAAATGCCAATACCTATTCGCCGTGGAGCGAATTCTTCCCGAATGGTGGAGCCGAGGGATACCTAACTCCGCACCGCTGACGTTCGCTGGCGACCGCGCCACCGTCAGAAACCGCCATTTTCCGCCAGTTTCATTCCGCTGACGTTCGTTGAACATCGCTGACAACCGCGATAGTGTGTGGGACACATTGCGGGACGTGTAGCGCATGGGCAAGCTCTCGGTGGCCAAGGTAAAGTCTGCATCACCAGGACGGCATCCGGACGGCGATGGCCTGTACCTGATCGTCCGGGATACAGGCTCACGCCAGTGGCTGCTGCGTATCCAGTCTGATGGCAAGCGACGGGACCTCGGTCTCGGCACCGCTGAGACAGCCGACCGATCTCCAGAGACGAGAGCCGCATCTGCCAAGATCGCAGCCGTCGATCGCAAGTCGCTGACGCTGGCGGAAGCCCGCGAGAAGGCGGACGCGTACCGCCGCATGATCAAGGCCGGCATCGATCCGGTCGAGGAGCGGAAGAAGGCGGCACCCTCTACGCCGACGTTCGAGATCGCGACGCGCGCCTGCCACGAGGAAATGAAGGCGGGTTGGCGCAACGACAAGCACACCAAGGTGTGGCTGGCCTGCATGGAAACCCACGTCTTCCCCGTGATCGGTGACAAGGCCGTCGACGCGGTGGACAGCGTAACCGTACGCGATCTGCTCGCCCCTATCTGGCTGGAGAAGCAGGAAACGTCCCGGCGCATCCTTCAGCGGATTGGGGTGGTCCTCGACTTCGCCCACATCAAAGGATGGCGGCCGACCGAGACGACCCTGAAATCGGTGAGGAAGGGGCTGCCGCGCCACAAGCGTGATGACAGTCATTTCAATGCGATGCCGTATCAGAACGTGCCGGCCTTCCTCGCCAAGCTGCGGGCCGAGACGGAAACCGCAGGCCGTGAGGCATTGGCCTTCACCATCCTCACCGCTGTGCGATCGAACGAAACCCGGTTCGCCAGGTGGCCGGAGATCGACATGCGAACTGCGACGTGGACCATCCCTGGGGAGCGCATGAAGACGGGCGTCACGCACATCGTCCCCCTGGCATCGGCGGCAATCGCCATTCTCGAGCGGCGATGGGAAGGCCGCACGGAGAACGACGGACTGGTGTTCTTCTCGTCACCGAAGAAGCCGATGTCCGACATGACAATGACGAAGGCACTGCGCACGCTGGGCTACAAGGAGGCACACGTGCACGGATTTCGCAGCACGTTCACGGACTGGGCGGCGGAAACGACCAGCACGCCGAAAGAGGTGGTCGACAAGGCGCTGGCCCATAAGCTGCCCGACAAGGTCGAAGCGGCGTACCGCCGGACCGACTTCTTCGAACGACGCCGCGTCCTAATGGCGTCATGGGCGGATTATTTGGAGGGGGCCAAGAGCGATACCCGACCGGTGAAGCCGGCATGACCACGACCATCGGCGACCTGCTTGCCAATGTTATCCTGCATCGTGACGCCGCTTTGGCGACGGAGGATCAAGGCGAACGTCAGCAGCTAGCATTGGACGTGGTGCAGGAAGCTCTGATGGCCATGCATAAGCTGCTGGGCAAAGATCTCCTGACAGCAGCGCTCGGAGACGTGGACGAAACGGATCGGATAGCGTTGCTGGAGACGGCTGCGCGTCGGCTGCATGTCTTGTCGAGCGTTTTTGGGATGATGCCCGTGGATGCCGCAGGACCGTTCGCAATCGCAGAAGAGGCATGGGCGGTTGCACACGGCGATGCCCCGCTCATGTTCGCACGGATCACCGGCCAGAAGGTGAAACATCGCGTACTGAAAGCTAAGTTGGAAGCCTTAGCATGGGATGCCTATCTCGAAGGGCTAGGGCTGGCGCCCGGCGATCGGCACGCGCGTATCGGGAAGGCGTTCGGTACGGACTGGTCCACCATTGAGAAGTGGAGGCAGCGAGACGTTTGGGCTGCAATGAGCGCTGTTAACATCAAGTATGTAATCGATTTAGCGCGAAGCGAGGGCTGGCGTAAAGTGCCCCGGTGGAAGCTGCTGGGAAACACTGATTGGGAGGCCGCATTGATATCCGACGGACGGCGGTACCTAGAGATCCTCGCGCACAACAAGGGCAATCGGTGAACGCCATCCGACAAAAGTTACTACTCTTGTCTGTACCGCTCAAGCGTAAGATCGATATTTGAAGTGTTGCCCGCCGGCATTCCCCGGCATTCGGGAGGCAACAATGGACCCGATTACCGTCACCATCGAGAATGCGAAAAGCGCGCTCGGCATCGGACACACCACAATCTACCGGTTGATCAACGAAGGCGCGTTGAAGACCGTAAAAATTGGTCGCCGGACATTGATCAAGACGGATAGCATTCGTGCGCTCGTCGACGAAGCTGCGTGATCGACCATGGCTCCAATAAAGGGCGCGCTTCGGCCCAAATGTGAAGCACCCCGCGCGGTCCTGGCAGACCGGCGGGGCACCACGAATTACATCCGCAGCAACACTACTCCAGATAGCACCAAGGCCCTCCGGCTGCAACGCCTGCGCCTAATCGGCATCATCGGATTACGTGCCGAAATACTGGCGGCGTTGGCCTGGGAGACGTCGCATGGCTGATCCCCGCAACTGGTCGACGATCTTCCCATTGCCTCCGCATTTGGCCGCGCTTCAGATGCTGGTGAACCGTTGCTCTAGTCCCGAAGCCCGCAAGGAACTGATCGTCACTGCTGGAGCCTGCGAGGCGATCGGCAGGACCGAAGGCTTCGTCATGGTCACGGCCAATCAGCTGGAGACGGCGTGATGGGCGCTCGTATCTATCCCGCTGCCGCGTGGATGCAGGCGCGGTACCACCGGGCATCGGTGGGCAAGGCGCCGCGACTGTCCATCGCCCGCGTGATGCTTCTCCGTCAGATCGACGCCGAACGCTGGACCGTCGCGGTGCACGTGAAGCGGCATGGTGTCTGGGGGAAACCAGAGTGGCTTACTGGTCCCGTACCTTATCTGCAGGCGAGGCGCGTCGTAGCGGATGCGTGGCGGCAATGCCCGCTACCTATCGGGTGGGCGTACCGGGGCGAGAAGCGCATGCGCCCCTTCCACTTCGGGCACAGTGAACCGGTGGCGGTGCAATCATGAGCGGTGTCGTTCTATCGTTCCCGCTGCCGTCGCGGCCGTACGCCGGCACGGTCTGTATCATGGGCGACAAGGCAACCGGTTTCGAAGTTGGTCACGAAAGCGCCTCAGGCAACAGCTGGGGCAGCTTCGTTGGACCATTCCGGCGCGGCCAGGACGCGATCGCCGCAGCGTTCGCACTCAACCGTGATGTCTATTTCGGCGGGTGTGACGTGTCGATCTGCGAGCCAGCCCTGCGCGACCGTGACCTGACTCATTTCATACACCAGCAGGAGGGCTTCTGATGAAGATCGATCTCGATGTCATCCGCGCCAATCACCCGATCCCGTCAGTCGTGACGTCGGCAGTGGCCCTGAAGCGGTCGGGCAACGAACTGGCAGGCCTTTGCCCGCTCCATCAGGAAAAAGGCCCTTCCTTCTATGTGTACGCCAATGGGCAGCGCTTTCACTGCTTCGGCTGCGGCGCTGGCGGTGACGTCCTCGACCTCGTGATGGCGATGCACCGTGTCGGCCTGCGTGAGGCGGCTGACATGATCACTGGCGGCAACCTGCCCGTTATGACCGGTCCGCCGGTGGTGCGGGTCCGGCAGGACACCGACAGCGATCGCGACACCATCGGTGAAGCCCGGTCCATCTGGGACGGCGGCATCGCCGTGGTCGGCACACCCGCTGAAGCATATCTACGCCGCCGCGGTATCGTCATGGAGCTGCCGCCTTGCCTGCGCTTCTCCCGTATCCGCTATGGATCGCGCGGTGTCCTGCACCCGACGCTGATCTGCGCGATCACGGGGCCGGGCGGTGACCTCGTCGGCATTCAGCGCACCTACCTGACCCAGGACGGCGGCAAGGCGGGGTTCAACAAGGTGAAGCTGTCGCTTGGCCGAGTCCGCGGCGGTGCGATCCACCTTGGTCCTGCAGCCGCCAGCATGATCGTCACCGAGGGGCTGGAGGACGGCCTCACCCTGATGCAGGCTCTTGGCCGATCGGTATGGGTTGCGGCGGGCACGTCGATGCTGCCGGCGATGGTGTTCCCCGACACCGTGAGCGAGATCGTCATCGGCGCTGATGGCGATGCGCCCGGTGAGACGGCGGCGCGGAAGGCGGCGGCTGCATTCGCTGCCACTGGCCGGGCTGTCCGGATCATGCGCCCGACGCCGCCGCATAAAGATTTCAACGCCGAGTTGATGGACAGGCAGTCATGACGGCGCCGGCATTCCAGGCCCGCTACAACGATGCGCGCCCGTTCTCGCCGGTGCAGCCGGTACAAGGCAATCCAGCCCCTGAGCCGGTAACCGTCGTCGCCACACCCTACGTCTGGAGGGACCCGACGACCATCAAGCCGCGTGAATGGGTTTACGGCCGGTCGATCCAGCGCGGCCATCTGCGTGCCGTCGTTGCGCAGGGGGCGGCCGGCAAGACCATTCTGAGCGTGGGTGAGGCGCTCGCGATGACGACCGGCCGCAACCTGCTGGGGCAGGAAGTCCCGGATGGCCCGAAGCGGGTGTGGCTGTGGAATCTGGAGGACGACGCGGAGGAGCTGTCCCGGATCATTCAGGCCGCCTGCAAGCACTGGGGGATCAGTGCGGCTGACATTGGCGGCCGGCTGTTCGTCGATAGCGCACTGGATGGCGCCATCCTGAAACTGGCGACCTCGACCGCTGCCCAGGGGTTCATGATCAACCGGCCGCTGGTCGATGCCCTGACAGACGAGATGAAGGGGCGGGGGATCGATTACCTGCATGTCGACCCGTTCGTATCGTCCCATGCCGCGAACGAGAGCGACAACATGGAAGTCGACGCGATCGCCAAGGAATGGGCCTTGGTCGGCAAGAACGCCAACGCCGGGATCGGGCTGGCCCACCACGTCAGCAAGGCCGGCGCCGCTGAAGCGACTGCGCTTTCTGCTCGTGGTGCGGTGGCGCTGATCAACGCATGCCGGTCGGTGCTCGTGCTCAACCGCATGGGTGAGGATGAGGCGAAGCGGTACGGCATCGAGGAGGAACGCCGACGCCGGTATTTCCGTACCTATGACGACAAGAACAACCGTGCCCCGCCGTCCGATGCCTCCGACTGGTTTCAGATGGTCAGCATCAGCCTCGGCAATGGCGTGGACGACGATGGCGACAACATGGGCGTCGTCATTCCGTGGTCGCCGCCGGACGCCTTCGAGAACGTCACCGCTGATCATCTGTACCGGGTACAGTGCGCCGTGGATCAGGCGATCGACGTGCGCTTCGATGCCCAGGCCAAGGAATGGGTGGGCAAGATTGTCGCCAACGTCCTGAACCTGAACCCCGACAGCGATGCCAAGGGTGACCGCGCCAAGATCAACGCCCTGCTGCGCACCTGGTTCGCCAACGGCGCCCTGATCAAGGTCGAAGGCAAGGACAAGAAGAGCAACCCGCGGACCTTCGTCGAGGTGGGCGAATGGGCGCTTCAGGGTGTCGCCCCCACCTCTACAGGTGGGGTGAGGACGGGTGTGGAAGGTGGGGAGCCTACAATTCCCCACCCCACCTTCCCCCCTATAGGGGAAGGGGTGGGGAAGGGTGGCTCGAAGGCTAGAAACGCAGGTGGGGAAAATCAGGGTGGGGAAGCGACTGCTTCAACCCGCCGGACGGCCTTCCCCGCCGGCAACCCCGCATTTTGTCCGATCCTTGCCCCAGGCGAGACCGGCGACGAGCCCCTTCCCAGCGACTTCGATGACATCTGAACAGCGAGATCGACATGACGACACCACGTAACCCCCGCGCAAATACGCGCGGCAAGCCATTCGAGCTTGGGAACCCCGGCAAGCCCCGCGGTGCCCGGAGTCGTGCGACGATCGCGGCAGAGGCGTTGTTGAACGGGGAAGCTGAGGGCCTGACCCGCAAGGCGGTCGAGATGGCATTGGAGGGCGACACGGTAGCGTTGCGCCTCTGCCTCGAACGTCTGGTCCCGCCCCGCAAGGATTCCCCGATCACCATCGACTTGCCGCCGATCACGTCCGCCGCGGATGTCGTCGGCGCCTCCGCTGCGGTGCTGACTGCCGTCGCGGCAGGAGAGATCAGCCCGGACGAGGCGGGCCGGGTCATGGCGCTGCTGACCGCCCACAAGAACATCGTCGAAACCGGGGATTTGGAACGCCGGATCGCCGCACTGGAGGAACAGAACTGATGCGCACGATCTCGAACAGACTGAACCGACTGGAGGAACGGCGCGGAAGTCACGACCAGCGCCGCAGCCAGATCGAGGAAGACGCCGCCTTCGTGATGGCGAAAATCACCTCGCTGGCTGCTAGCGGGCATCGTCTCGACGCCGGTGACCGTGCCCGGTGGGATGCATGGAGCACACGCCACTTCCTCGAAACGAGGTACGCAGCATGACCCGCGCAGCAATGACGCAGCGGCTCGGCCGGCTGGAAGACGCCGCTGGTGGTACCATCCCGCTGTACCTGCGCCGGTGGCTGGGCGAACCACTGACCGCCGACGAGCAGGTGCAGGCAGATGCCGAGTGGCAGCATGCCCAGGCCAGCTTCCCTGATCTGTCTCGGCTCACTCCTGCGATGAGCGCGTGGCTGGCAGAACGCGGAGCGACCACATGACCTTGCAGTCTCGCCTCACCCGTCTTGAGCAAAATGGCATACCGGATTTGCTGAGCGATCACGAACGTGAAGCCGCGACCGAGCGCTATGCCGACACCTACCATGCGGCGGCCGGCGCTTTCCCAGCCGCGATCAATCCTGACCGATATCGCTATGCCATCGAAACCACCCGCAATCCGGGCCAGCAGCGGCTCCTCGCCTGCATGCTGCCCGGCGACGACGACATCTAGGAGATTACCATGAATATCGAACGCCGCGTTAACCGCCTGGAAGCCGCCAAGCCTGAGCATGCCGTATCCGCCAGGGTCGTGTTCACGAACAACGGCAGTCAGATGCCTGACGTCGTGCCGCCGCTCCGACCGAATGAGATGCTGATCGCCGTGAATTTTGTCAGCGCAGGCCAGATACTGCGTGTCTGAAACGATTGCTAAGTGCGGCCAGCGTCTGGCATGTTCCTAGCCGATTGATCTGTGAAAATACGCGAAGAATGGCACATATTGTGGACACCCCGGACGTAACAAAGCAAGGCGCTTTTTTGCCTCGTATGGCAGCTTTAGCAGCCATATTTGCTGGTGTTATAAATATTATCGGCACCGCAGCCTTATTAAGAGGGTGGCTTATAGATATTGGTATGCGATACTATGACGGTATGAGTATCAAATTTAATCTACCAAGAGGTGTTTTTCTACCGAGTGAGGGTAGGCTTCTGCAAACAGGATATTCAAGAGTCGCCGCCACGTTAGGAGAGGCTACGGCAGTTGTTATTATTTCGCTACTATCTCTGTTTTCTATATGCTCAATTCTATATCTTACTAATTTGTTTTTAGGAGGTTCATCGAAGCAACGGGAAATAACTTTTTCATATAAATATATACCTGACCATTTTTCTGGATTTACCTACAAGATAGTTGTAATATTTATTTCTGTCACTGCCATACTCTCAATCATTGCAGGCGCCAAGCTGGCACACGTATTGTTTTATCAGGCACCCAAGTGCGCCTACCAGTTTGGTGAATTTGTCAGTGATGGTTATTTAAGAGATTTGCAAACTCCTGGGTGCCCAAAATGCCAATTATTTGGTAATAAAAATATTCGTGGAATTGCGGTATTTGCAGATAACAAATCTCTACTCATTGGAACAATAGGGCCTGGGTTAACTCGGGTACCGTTAGATAACATTATCATTAGTCCACAAAGAACGTCTAACATTTCTGAAAAGGCTTCATCAATTAAGCCCAATTCTGATTTTAAATGCGTATTGAATCGTGATGCCGCTTCCGAGTCGCCGCAATAAATAAGAAGATTTGCGCACTATTGACTAAGACCAATAGCATAAGACGGAATGTTTCGGCGGGCATTAAGTGCGCGGGTACCGACGCAGAAATCTGTTGCCTTATATAATATGCTATAATAAGTAATCGGGGTCCGCGTATCGCGCCTCCGGCAACGCTCCAAGATTTGTCTGGAGCCTAGCTGTGAGCTTTATCGGCAACGCAATTGGCAGCATCGTCGGTGGCATCACTGGCGCGAAGCAATCTGCCAAAGGCGCGCAACAGGCCGCCCAGACCCAAGCTACAGCCGCCGATCGCGCAATAGCGGAACAGCGTGACGCGCGGCTCAGCGCCGAGCAGCTTCAGAACCCGTACGTTCAGGCCGGGCAGTCCTCGCTTGCGCAGCAGATGAGCCTCATTGGATTGAATGGTTCGGCTGGCCAGCAGCAGGCGCTTAATGCGCTCCTGACCAGCCCCGAATACTCAACGACAGTACGGCAGAGCGAAGAGGCGATCCTGCAGAACGCCGCCGCGACTGGCGGCCTCAGGGGTGGCAACGTCCAGAACAGCCTCGCGAACAACCGCGCCGACATCTTCAGCAACCTGCTGAGCCAGCAATATGCCCGCCTCGGTGGCGTCACCTCGCTCGGTCAGAATGCGGCTGCCGGCGTCGGCAACAATGGCCTCCAGGTGGCGTCAAATATCGGCGGGCTGCTGAGCCAGCAGGGTGCGGCACTTGCCGGGGGCCAGATCGCCAAGGGCAACATGGTCACCCAGAACCTGAGCAACATCGCCCAGATCGCCGGTACCGTGATCGGCGCAACGGGCGGGCGCGGTGCGGCGCCGGCCCCAACCATCGGATTTTGAGGAGTGGAGATCGATATGGGACCCAACAACTATGTCGCGCTTCAGTCGCAGCTTGACCTGACCCCGCTGCGGCAGGGTTTGCAGATGCGGAACAACAACCGGCTCCAGCAGGCAGAAGTGCAGCAGCGCGACCTAGTGGCACAACTGGCCCGCGACAAATTCGAGGCCGATCATGAAAAGGATGCTGAATACCTGCGCGACGTGGAGGCATGGAAGGCCGGCGGCGGTCAACCCGATGGATTGCGTGACCTGGCCCTACGCCATCCGGAGCAATCCGAACGCCTGCTAAAGGCTGGTGACAGCTACACCTCGGGCCAGAAAAACGCCATGATCCAAACAGGGTTCGGGACGCTGGGGGCCTTGGCGGCTGGCAACATCGAGCTTGCGGTCCGGACACTTTCCGAACGGTCGGAAGCCCTGACCCGCGCGCGCATCGATAACTCGCATACCAAGGCCGCGTTGGACATGATCCGCGCGGGCAACGTGGACGGCGCCCGCACCTATCTGTCCTATGCCATGTCGGGACTGGTCGGTGCGGACGATGCCGCCCGGATCATGGGCGAGTTGGGCATCGGCAAGCGCGCCGAAAACGACGATCGCCGCCTCGACCTTGCGGACCGGCAGGCAGTCGTTGCGGAGCGGCGGCTGGATGAAAGCGAGCGGCACAACCGACGGCAAGAGGGCCTGAGCGCCGCCGCCGGTGCCCGCGCCGAACGCAAGGCCCGGTCCGGCGGCAAGGCCGCTGGCACCAAACTCCCCTCCGGCTTCGTGTTGGATTAAGCCATGTCCGATTTCGCAGAAGGCCAGACGGCCACGAACCCCGCCACCGGCGCCAAGCTGGTCTATCGCGGCGGTGGCTGGCACAACGCCACCGCCGCCGACAACACCAGCACCGACACCATCGTCAAGGCGCTGGTCGACGGGCGCATGTCGTTCCCCACCGACAGCCGCGCGCTGAATAAGCCCTACTGGCAGAACCTGCTGACGAAGGTGTCCGAACGCGATCCGACCTTCGACACCATCGACTACAAGGCCCGTGCCCGCACCCGGCAGGATTTCACATCGGGCAAGTCGGTGCAGAACATCACGTCGTTCAACACGCTGCTCCATCACATCGGCACGCTTCAGAAGGCGGCCGACGATCTCGACAATTTCGGTGGTATCGCCACCCCCCTCAACGCGCCGTCGAACTACCTGCTGGAAAGCGGCGGCAGTGCTCGTCCGACCAATTTCCGGCAGGCCAAGCTGGCAGTGGTCGGTGAGGCGGTGCGCGCGTTCCGCGGTGTGGGTGGTGCCCGCGGTGATATCGAAGAAGCCGTAGACGCGATCCCAGAGAACGGTTCGCCTGAGCAGATTCGCGGATCGATCAAGACGCTGGCGAGCCTGCTGGAGGGCCGGATCAAATCGCTCGGCGAGCAATACGGCGCCGGCATGGGCAAGACCAGCAACGGCATCAACCTGCTGGATGATGACGCGCGCAAGACTCTGGCGCAGTTGGGCATTGGCCAGCCGGAAGACGGCGACAGCACGGCGGCGGCTGGTCCTGGAGCAGGCACTCCGCCCGCCGGGCCGAACGGCGCGCCGCCGACCTTCGACGGCAGCACCACCGAATTGGTGCGCGGCGATCAAGCGGGGGGACAGCCCGCGGCAGATTATACCCCTGAACAGCGCGCCGCCATTGCCGCCGTCGCGCGCACCGGCACGGGCGAGCATCTCAAGGCGCTGCTGGCCTCATTCGGTCGTTCGTTTACCGGCACGGAAGACGAGCTGGCCAAGGCGCTGGCGTTCTACCGGGATCCGAAGAATGCATCGCGCCCGGTCAATCTACCCGCCCCCTCCAATGCCGTGGTGCTGAACGACGCCGAGAAGCAGGAGGTGGCGCAGTTCGTGGAGGGGTCCGACGCTGCCGGGGCCGGTATGGCGGGCGTTGCCAATGGCGCGACGCTATCGTTTCTGGACGAAACTGGCGCCGCCGCTGAGGCAGCATTTGGGTCCGGCGAGGGGTCGTTTGTCGATCGCTACGGCCGTCGGCTGGCGGTCAACCGCGCCAAGCTGGGCGGGCTGCGCGAGGATAACGGCGCAGCGTTCGTGGCCGGCGAGGTGTTGGGGTCGCTGCCGTTGGGGTTCGGTCAGTTCGCCAACGGTCAGGCGGCCGCGCGGGCTGCTGGGGTTGCGGCAATGCGCGGCGGCGCGACCGGGGCGGAGGCGCGCGTGATCGCCAACCGGGTGCTGGCGGCACGCAACGCGATCGAGGGGGCGGGGCTGTCCGGCGCTTATGGCGCTGGCGCTGCTGATGGCGGCATCGGCGACCGGCTTGCATCCGGCGCAATCGGCGCTGTCGCTGGCGGGCTTACGGCCGGCGCTGTGACGCTGGGCGGTGGCCGGTTTGCGCGCGCCATGGCGGCACGTCGCGGCGGCGCGGCAACAGCGGCCCCAACGGAGGCGCAGCTATTCGGCGAGGCGGCACAGCGTCGCGGCGTCGACTATCTCCCTGCTGACGTGCCGGGGGCGAACGCGACCCGCATGGCGTCCGGCGTCGCCCATATGTCGCTGGCGGGACTGCCCATGTCGGACGCGGCAACCCGTGCCCTTGCGTCCGCGAAGCGCGCCAAAGACGTGGTGGCGGACAGCATCGGCGTCGTGGGCGACGTGACGCAGGCGGGGCAGGCAGCTCAGCGGGGCGCCAAGTCGTTCGTCACCACCACCGAAGCGAGGGCGAACAACCTCTATGAGGCGATCCCGATCGGCAGCACGACGGATGCCACGATTGCCAACACGCGTAACACGCTGGCCGATCTGACGGCGGGATTGGAAAGCAATCCGGAATTATCCGCGCTGGTGGACGATCCGCGGCTAAAAGCATTCGAGGCGGCTTTCGCGGGTCGGACCGAGACGGTGCCCACCGGCCTGCTGGATGCGGCCGGCACCCCCGTCACGCAGCAGGTACAGCGCGGCGGCTCGTTGTCGTGGCAGGACCTGAAGGCCTTCCGGACTTATATCGGCGAGCGGCTGGGCGGCCCTCAGCTTCAATCCGACACGTCGCGCAATGCGCTGAAGGCGCTCTACGGATCGCTGAGTACGGACATGGAAGCCACGGCGGCGGCGCAGGGGCCGAACGCCCTGAAAGCCTTCCGTCGGGCGAACAGCTATTACCGCGGCAGGCAGAACCGCATCGAAGGCGTG
The DNA here is from genome assembly GCF_039537815.1 of Sphingomonas cynarae. Classification (NCBI taxonomy): domain Bacteria; kingdom Pseudomonadati; phylum Pseudomonadota; class Alphaproteobacteria; order Sphingomonadales; family Sphingomonadaceae; genus Sphingomonas; species Sphingomonas cynarae. The sequence continues at coordinate 199,638 of NZ_BAABBF010000005.1, forward strand.
CTGGCCGCCGTTCTTGGTGACGACCTCGCCAAGTCGCCTGATGCTGCCTATCGGGCCATGGAGGCGCTGGCATCGAAGCGTGGCGGCGATACGATCAAGTATGCCCGCCTGATGCGCTCGCTGCCGGATGACGACGCCAATATGATCCGCGCCACCGCTCTGGACCGGCTCGGGCTCGCCAGCGCCGGAAAGCAGGATGTAACCCAGCAGGTCTATTCGCCCGCTGAATTCATGACGCAGTGGTCGAAGCTGAGCGAGCGGGCCAAGGCCTCCCTGTTCACGGGGGAGCATCGCGAGGCGGTGAATGATCTGGTCCGGATTGCCGACGGCATGAAGGGATCGACCAAGTACGCCAATACCTCCAAAACCTCGCTGGGGTACAATGCCCTCGCGACGCTTGGGACGTTCTGGACGAACCCGCTGCTGGGCATCGTATCCCCTGCCGGCCAGCTTGCGGTCGGCAAGCTGCTATCGAGCCGCCGTGTCGCGCAATGGTTGGCACGGGCACCGAAAAAGCCAAACCTGCCCGCGCGCAAGCAGCACGTTGCCGCGCTATCGGCGATCGCCCGCGCCGAGCCTGCTATCGCTAATGATGTACTCGCTCTGCAAAGCCGGCTGCTGGATGCGTTCGGGCAGGGTGCGGCTGGATCGATGCCGGCACGAATCGCAGCTGAGGAAACCCCGGACGAACCCGGTGATCCCGCCAATGTAGTTGATCGGCAATATTCCGAGGGCGCAACCGCCAACCAGCGGCTTCAGCCACGATGAGGTACGTATGATCGATATGCTCCCACCCGGCCTAACTTCGGATTTCTTCAGGCGCATGCTCCATCTGTCGATCAACGACCGGGAACACACCCTGGATAATATCGTCGCTATCGTTGGCGTCGGTGGCGAGCAAGAGGCGGCGCGGGTCGCGGTCGATCTGGTCATGCCGCTTGGGCAGGAACACCTCCTGGACACCGTGGAGGGCCAGTGTTCGCTGATGGAGCGGGCTTTCGCAATCCTCATGGCTGTTGCGATGCCCCCGCCTTCGCTGGCGGTGCACTGACCGATCAGCAAGCTATCATCTCGGCGGCCCCGGACAGTTAACCGTATATCTTCCATCGGCGCCGCACCAATATAGCTGGCAGCTGACTTAGCGCTCAAAGGGTGCTTGTAAGCGGGCGACGCGCATCGAGATCGATAGCCAGGATCAGCAATGCCATACGACACGCTTGCGCCGCTAGGATGGGTCGCTCGACGCCAACGGGACGGAACCGGACAACGAGTGACCCCCGCCACCCTGACCGACCGGCAAGGCGGGGCCGAACTGTGCGATCGATCATAAAACGATGAATGTCCTCCGACGTCATCCCATGGCCATGCACGCTGGTGAGCGATAGCTCGACTTCCTGCATAGCGAAGCCCATCACGCCGACGAGGAGGCTGACGAACGCCTGAGCATCCTGCAGCCGAGGTAGGCGAATGTCGGCATATCCACGCTGCCAGCGAGTGATGACCTGGTTCAGTGCGACCCGTTCGGCTCGATGCAAATTGCGGGACAGGTGCAGACGGCGGTCGATCATCTGCCGAAGCTCGTTCGACGTGGGTAGCACGGTCACGATCCCGATCGTGGTCGGTAACAATCGTCCTGCACTCGTCCGCCAGCGCTCAACCATTCTGGTCGAAGATTCGTCAGTCGAGACCAGCGCTGGTGTCATGACGGCAGCTTCGATAGCCCGCCACGGGACCCCATAGCTGCGGTCGCAGTGAACGACTTGCCGCTTTCGTTCCTTCCGCTGCTTTTCCTCGACTGCCTTCTGGGCGGAGGCTTGGAAACCACGAGGCTCAGCTTTCGTCACATCTGCTGCCAGATCGCGGGCAAGCTGCCGTGACAGCCTGCTGAACGCCGAGGCGTACAGCCGGGCATCCGCTATCTTTCGGGCGGCATGTGGAGACCACAGGGTGACATCGGCACCGGTCGGCCGAACATGGGTGTCACCGGCGATCACGGGGAAGGGGGGCCGCACCCTCGACAATGCCTTACGACGTGCCTCAGCGCTGACGCCCGTCGCAGCGAGCAGGCGTGCTTCTTCGATCGGCACGAGCGATACGTGGCGGTTGCACAGGATGCCGAGGGACATGTCGAGCAGGTGACAGTAAGATCGCAACGTGGTGCGGGGCCCGGTGTGCCCCATGAGCTGGCTGACCGCATGCAGCGCACCAGCGCCGAGGCGACCATGTCCAAGCAGTCGATCTGCAACGCGTTCGAAGCGTAGAGGCGAGATCACTGCTCTGAGGGCCCGCGGAACGACCGCGCCCTCAACCTCGGCCGGCAGTAACAGCGTGGCCAGCAAATATGACGCGAAGCTGTGCCGTAGGTGACCTGGCTTTATGTTGGATGACCCGATGATCTCGATCAGGCACTGCCCAATCCCCTTGGTGACATTCTTTTCGGCGGGTGGCGATAGCGCCGTTGCGCGGCCGAACAGCCATGCTTCAACGCCGAACCGGCTGGCAGCCTTTCGCTCGCGGACACGGTCGAGCAATAGCTGACGCTCGTCATGTTCAAGCAGCACATCCAGCGGCAGTATCCGGCGGCTCGTCTTGGTCTTCAGCGATCGAGCAGGATTCGTCTCGACGACCAATTCGATGTGGTGGTCGGATACGTTCACGTCACCAACCCGCAGGGCGGCGGCCTCGGCTACCCTCAGGCCAGCCCGGTACATCAGCGTCAGCATCAGCGCGAGATCGGCTTTACCTTGCTGGCGAAGGGCCCGTGATGCGCGCGTATAGTCCTCGGGAAGGAGCAGATCGGGCGCAGTCTGGTCCTCTCCCGCGTATTCATCCAGGTCGATATCTAATGCCTCGGCCGACCCCACAGCACGTCGAAACCGCAAGAATGATATGACCGCCTTGACGCCATCCACGCGGCGGCGTCCTTCCGTCTGATCGAGATACCTGATAATCGCTGTTTCCAGTTCCGCTACTGGCGCTTCGATTGGTGCGACTGATGTCCACTCTGCAAAGAGCAGGATCAGGGCATTTAGATATCTGGCCACCGTATCGGGGGAGTACCCGATCGAATGGCGCCCCCGCTTTTCGCGCTCCAAGACATAGACGCACCATTCGCGCAGGCACTGCTCCAGTGGGCGATGCTGTGGCGGCAGGCGTTTAATAGCGAGGACGGCTGCTGCCTTTCGTACGACCTTCGCTTCACGCCCAGCCTGATAATCGCGTTCTCGAACCGTCAATGCCGCAAGCTCGCCATCAAGCGATCGACGTAATGGCGGTTTCGGATACTTCGTCTCGGCAACGGTGGGCGATGGCATGTCAACCACAGGCCGGTGACAACCGTACAGCGCCCTTTCCCATGTCGGGCGCGGCACGGACTCGCTGGGGATCTCACCCTTGGCGAACGCAAGCATCAACCCCGGCAGGCGGAATGCCCAGGCATTGCGAGCGGAACGTAGAAACTTGCCGCTCAGAATGTCATGGGCCTCGTCGCCTCCGACGGAGAGGAGCATGCATTCGGCAGCCGGTGTTCGACCGTCGTAGATCAATCCGTCCCGGTGCCACCTGGCGATCAGGATTTTGGTGAGGGGATCAGCGAACCACCGTCGTCCCAATGTACTGGATTTCTCCTCGGTACGCGGCGGTTGCATATCAACGGCAAGGATCTGGCCCTCGATCGATATCGACGATTGAACACCCATCGACCAAGCATGCCACCACGTTGGGTCAAGCAATCCGCCATGACGGACCGCCGACCACAGCATTTCGCCCATTCGGCGTTCGACTTCGATGCAGCCTCGCTCCGCGGTTTCGGCAACGATGGTCCCCATCATATTCATGCGACCGGGACCTGCTCGCCCACGCTTCGCGGAATCCAGTCAATAGCGTTGAGCACAGGATCAAGCACGCGTCCCAGGTCCGCTCGATAGGCGGCGGGATCGAGTGCGCTTCCGCTGTCCCAACTCCCGTCCTCAACGGGACCGTGACCATAGAAAGCATGTAGCGTCTCGGTACTGCACCGTCCCACCAGTTTCGAACGAAGCCAATGGCGCCCGGCGTTCTTATCCAATCCACCTTGGCGCATGGTGTCTTTGACCGCGTCGGCAACAGACCAATGTTCGACCCGGCCATCGCGCATATCGAATAGCGCTACATTGCGGCCGCAGCGTAGCGCCTTGATGGCCGAGGCAGCTGGCGGTGAGACGATTGTCTGCAGCAGGTCGAGATGATGATCGTAGCGCTGGAGCTGATCGAACGCCGTATCACATACCCAGACCATTCGACGCGATGACTTGCCGCGGATGACCTTGTCTCGGATCCAGCAGAGCCGTGTTTCACCATGAACCTGTGCCTTGCTTGGCATCGTGCCTGCATCGCCTCGGTGAGCCAGCGCGAACGAGAGGAGGGCGACCGTGTACCGCATCATCGCAAGATGTCGTTCCGCCGCGTCTGCGTCAGGATCGTTCAGTCCCTCGGTCAACCGCCGGATCAAGCCCGCTACCGCGATATCGGTGGGCGTGAACTTGTCACCGAGGTGGCTAGATAGCGCTTCCCCGGGGACATCATAGTGCGACAGCGCGTCGACCGCCTCAATAGCGCCCCTGTAACGATCGACCAGCGTTCGGTGGGGTACAGCCCCATAGTGCGACTGGCTCCGGCCAATAGTTGGAATGCTGCCGGTGATGATGGAGGCGGGGACTATGTCGCCGCCGGGAGCTCCGGTCAGCTCCGCTGGCAACCAGCGTGCGAGGGCCTCGGGCGTGGTCGTGGCGCGACGCGCGCGATCTCCGGTAACCGGATGACGCGACGCCAATAGGGCGGTGACGTCACCTATCAGCGCAGGGCCGATGGTGAACAGCGGCTGGCGTGCGCCTGACATATGATCGCGACCCGAAGACAACGTGCGTCGGGCTGCAATGCATCTCTCCACCAGCCGGGCGATCGTCTGGGTCGCGGGAAGATACAGACAGGCCGCCTGCGGAAGCACATGGGCCTTGTCCCGCCGCTGATCGCTGGGCGCTGCCGCCGTCAGCCACCATCCCCAAAGACCCCGCCGGCGGATCAGACCGGGCAATTGATCAGCCAGACGCTCCCCCTTCGGTGCGAGACGCAAGGTCAGCTTAACCAAATCCGCAGGTTGACGCCCGGTCGTGAGCGATGACCACAGCAGCAGGCAGCATTCGAGCGACCGAAGATCAGCACCGGGTGCCGCCTGCTGCCGGATCAGCGCCTTGATCTGATGAATGTCGACCTGCGTGAGATGCCGCCAACCCAAGGGCAGCGCATGCACCTCCCGAACACGCTTGTTCCGGAACGCGCTGGGGACCTGCCGCACAGCTATGCCCCCGATCGCGAACCTGTCCACGCCTACCTCCAGTCTGGAGGGGCTCTAGGTACGGTTAGATGCTTGACGGACAGTTTACGTTGTCCCGTGCCGCGTCGGCGCATCGACATAGTGAGATGTCGAGATCGGGCCAAGCGGGCCCTTGAGAAGAGCAGGAGGACGAAAGCTGGGGGTGGGATCAACCCAGGAAAGGAAAATAGAAATGAGCAACACACGTCCTTGGCGCGGCAAGCCGCGCACAAGCAAGCCAAACAGTCGACAGAAGCGGAACGGCCTGTTCCTCGATGCCCATCCTACGTGCCAGCGGTGCGGGCAGCGGCCTGCCCAAGAAGCCCATCACGATCTGCCCCATCGCCACCGTGATCGATACGATTGGCGCTTCATGCGGGCACTCTGCGTCGACTGTCACGTGACGATCCACCAGCAGATCAAGGCGATCGTCACCGCGCGTCAGCGGAGTTCCTAACCGTAACGCGGAAACCGTCGCCACCGTCCGGGGACGACTCCCCGGCGGTGATGAAGGTAACACCGCCTGCCGCGAAAGCTGCGACGATCTTGTCGATCGATGCCGCATTCATAGGCTGCCCGCCTTCGAGCCGTTTGACCGTCATGATGCCGACGCCGGCCGCGGCAGCGACATCAGCAGCAGTCCATCCGAGATACGCTCGGGCCGAGCGACATTGGGCAGCGGTCAGATGCATCGAGGCGACATACCACCAAATGGAAATAGGTGAACGGCGAACGTCAGCGGACGCTTGCGAACGAATATAATCGATGGTACTGATAGTACCAGTGACGACCGGGAGCGGAGATTGAGCCCTCCAAACCCGGTCTGACCACCACCGTTCTAGGAGAACGATAATGGCTATGAACACACTACCGGCACACGTGCGTCCGGCCAACCCCATGTATCGTGCGCCCCGCACGGCCGGCGGCGACCTCTACAACGGCCACGCCACCCCCCGCGCCAAGCAGCGCTGGGCAGTCGACCAGATCGTCAACGTCGGCTTCATCAAGGGCCTCGTCGTCAAGGCGAGGGTCCTGACCCCCGGCGATGGCCGCCCGGACATCTGGGCGCTGTGGCAGCCGTCCACCAACCGCTTCTACCAGTTTCAGCCGCACCTTGGCCTGACGCGCGTCGACAGCCTCGCCGAAGCGATGGAGGCGTGACCGTGGCACTGAGCAAGACCACCGCCCGCGCCGTCGAGAAGGCTCGCCTCCACCTCCGCTATGGTAACCCCGGCGGCTATGCCCGCAGCCTCGCTGGTGAACACCGTGCGACCAATTCCCGTCAGCAGCGGGCGATCGAGGCGGTGATCGCCGCCGACGCGTGCGAGCGCCTGTTCACCCGGCATCCCGGCAACGGCTGCCTCATGGCGCAGGAGGCATGAGCATGGACACCACCATGACCCGCCGCGCCGCGCTGACCGGTGCCGCGTCAGCCAGCATCATTATAGCCGCCGGTGGCGCTGCCGCGATGATCCCCACCACCCGTGACGAGGTAGAGCGCCACTGGCAGGACCGCTGCGCCGCTTACCGTGAACTCGAAGCGGACGAACGCTTTCTCGACAATGACGCGGTGCAGGAGCCCTATTGGCGGCGCATCGACGCCGCCGAGATCGCGATCCTCGCCTCGACGTTCCGCACCCGCCGAACGGCCGAGTTGCAGCTATGGATCGGCTGGTCGCACTATGAACCGTCCTCCAGCACGGTCGAAAAGCTGGTCACGCAGGGCGACTATGCTGCCCTGGCCCGGATGCGTGCGGCCCTCGATTGGAACGAGAAGATGCTGTTCGCCGCCATCACCACGTTGCGTGGGGAGGCATGAACATGGCCACGCTTATCCACTGCGATGCCCCCACCGACGCAGCCGCCAGCATTCCCGCACTCGACTGCACCCCTGATGCTGAGCACCCCACCGGAACGTCGTTCTATGGAACCAGCGCCGAAATGGCGGCACTTCTAACTGTGGCCGGGCAGAAGGAGGCGGCATATTTTGCCTACCAGCGCACGGTGCTCGATCCGGCAGGCCGACGCTACGCCGAGGCAGGCGATGGAGCCGCTAAGGAAGCCGCGAAGCTCGAATGGGACACGGTCAACGATCACTTCGATCGGCTCGTCGAGCAGGCGTCGGAGGCGCAGCTAGTGGTATGCCGTCATCCGGTGACGACAGCCGCTGACCTCCGAGCAAAGCTGGCCTTCATCGTGCATCATCAGATGGGCGGTGGCATGGACTGGAACGCGACGCTGCTGGCCGATGCCGAGCGGATCGCGACGCCACCGGCCACCACCAGCATCGCTATTCCCTTCATGTCGAGCCGGTATCCCGCAGACGTCGCGCCGCCGCTGACCTTCGACCCGTCGGCTCCCATGGGTGATCTGCTGGTCCAGCGAGCCGCGGTAGCCGCCTGGATGGACGGCAACCACACCACCGAGGCGGAGGAGTCGGATTACTGCGACGCGCTCAATGGCATTGAGAATGTCATCATTTCCCGGACAGCGGCGACCCCGGCTGAAGCGGTCGCCAAGCTGATCGTCCTCGTGCAGGCCTGTGCCGAGAATGCGGACGTTCTTGATACCGACGCCATCCGGGCACTCGTCGATGCCCGTCGCCACTTTGGCCTGGGCTATCTGTGTGATCTGATGCTGGCGCAGATCGGGTCCGAACAGCTGATCGTGCCAGCGCCGGTTGCGGAGGCAGACGCCGCATGGGGGCGTGCCAAAGCGGAATGGCAGGCCGTCCGCCAGGACCTGACCACGAAGGGGCTGTCCGACGAACAGGTCGACGTGTTGGCGACGCGGGAGATGGACGCGTTCTGCAAGCTGTCGGAGCTTCCGCTGCGCGGCCTTTACGACGTAGCGACGAGGCTGCGTGCCATGATCGACCTGTTCGACCATGTGCCGCCGGACCCACTAACCAATCTACTGACCGATATGGCCCGCATTGGCGCTATCAACCTGTCGGAGCAGGGCCGATGAGCGCCGGGGGCAAGCCTACCCGGCGCTGTGTCGGGTCAGTCGGTTTCGCTGGTGCCGCTGCCATCGTCGGTCGTCCGGGGATCACCCTCGTCGATCGACGGCGGGGCATCCTTTCCCGGCTCGGTCTTCATCGCCTTGTCGTAGGCCGCACTCTCGTCGGCGATACCGGCTTCCACGGACTTGTCTGCGGCATCGTCGAATTCGTTCGGGTTCGGGTCGGGCATGTCGCTCTCCTGCACAAACGGGTCGGGACAGGCAGAACGTCCGGTGCTAGCGTTCAGTCCCCCGCGACCCGCATATCTGCGCTGTGCCGCGCGGTTGCTGCGGTCGAGCCGTGGTACGATTGGGGCACGATCCACGTCGAGCGGATGGAGGGCAGTGATGCGGTGACGATGACGCCGGGCGGGGAGGGGCCTGTGCGGTTCGTGCAGCTGCAATGGTTCGGCCTGCACATCGGCTTCCAGATCGGGCGCACCCCACAGAAGTGGGGCAGCTGACATGGCGACCCAGATGCACGAGGTTGCTCAGGCTGCCCCCACTTTCGACGCCGCCGCATGGCTCGCAGCCCTCGTCCAGATCGGCGGCGGCTATGCCCTCGCCTCCGGCCGCAAGCTGTGGCTCGTGGTCGAGGACTGCGACTATGACGATCTCGCCAGCGTCATGCGGCCCCTCATCGGTAATCCCGATCGCGCCGAGGCGATCCGCGTCGCGATCGAACGCCGGCAGAATGGAGACGCATGATGGGTCAGCTATCCGTTACGCCGTCACCATGGGCACCCGCCCGCGGTCCCTGGCCCCGTTCGCGCCGCCGCCGCTGGGTCCGACCTGATGACCTCGCTTCAGTGACCGGCATGTTCGCCGCGATCCCGTCGCTGCCGCGTGCCGAACTGGCCCGGCTCACCACCCGCATGATCGACCGCATGGACGAGATCGACGGTGATCCCGACCACGAATGCGGTGGTGACGACGAAGACACCCACGATCAGGAGAACACCCTCGACTAACCTTCCTGCCCCCGCTCGGTCGGTATCCCATGCGCCGCCGCCTGCCCGTGATCGTCGGCCGGCGGCGGCCAGACGCGTGCACCGCTTCCAGGACAGCCACGACGTGGCCGCTCAATATGGTCCCGACTGGTGGGTGCCGATCTACCGCCGCGCCTTCCCGACTCTGATGTCTGCCGTCGCGGTCGAGCATGATGGCTGGGCGCAGCGTGGCGGCATCGACCGGCTGCTGACGTTGGCCTGCGGGCGGACCTATACTGTGGACGAGAAGATCAGGACCGAAGACTGGCCTGACGTTCTGCTGGAGCGGTGGTCGAACGAGCGGGCGCGGTCACCGGGCTGGGTGCAAAAGCCGCTGGCGTGCGACTTCATCGCCTATGCCTATGCGCCCGCTGCTACCTGCGTACTGTTGCCCGTGCCGTCGCTTCAGCGGGCGTGGCGCCAGCATGGACGGCAGTGGATCGGGCTGTACGGGCAGCGCCGGGCGAAGAACGCAGGCTACACGTCGGTCAGCGTGCCGGTGCCGCGGGGCGTGCTGATGCAGGCGATCGTGGAGGCGATGTTTGTTTCATAAGACAGTGCATAAATGCTAGCTTGATTACCGTACATAGCACACGCCGCCCGTCACAACCGATCCTGTATTGCGTCTTCAGCGATTCGATGTAGCTGATGCAGATACTCTCGCTGGCGTACGCCAACATCACCGCGACGATCAGCTAATTTACGGAGATGCTCAAACGCTTCCCGCGCCTCTGTTTTAGTGACAATATCTTCCTGACCACCTTTTGTCCCACGAACTTTTTTGGCGTCAGCGTCAGCCTTTGCGGAATTCAAGTAGAATTGAGCAAGTTGTAGGGCTTCATCAACATCTGACAAAGGGCTAAGCGTAATTTGGTTCTGAAGCCGACTTCTAAACGCAGGGAGAGCTACTGAGTAGCGCCGCATGGCATCCGGGGTAACTGCCAGCATCATAAATAAATGATTTGGAAGAGAGTCAATGATCGCGCGCATAGCCGATAGATACCTGACAACGGCGGTCGGGCCTAAAACGCCGTCCTGTTTTTCCAGCTCGTCTAAAAGAAGGAAAATTCCTTTCAATATACCAGCTTCACTGCTTACTAAAACTAAGTCACGTAAAGCTGCTGTTTTTGACTCGACGGTGTCAAGTCTAAATTGAACACCTAATTGCTCTCGATGGGCCTTAAGTAGACGCAACCCTAGCAGCCACTCCATCATCAAATCTGATCTGCTATCAGATTCGTCAGATACCAAACTTGTCAATGCGCTACGAAAATCAATATTTCGAGCTGCACGCATCAGCGACAAATCTTCACGGATTTTGGCCGCCAATCGGTCGAGATGCTCTGTGCCTAGCTCTTGAAAAAGCCGACGAATAGTGCCGTCAAACGAGGCTTCAGGGTCCGCCAGATAGCGAACAACATAATATCCCTCTTGATCGCTTAGCACATCCTGAATTTCCGCTTCAAAATGGCTAAGGAAGTTTGTCTTGCCCACTCCTTGAGTGCCCTCGATCACGACGACTTGGGACTTGCCATCCCTCAGGAAGCTCACAATGCGCGCCTCCGCATCATCATCGACCGGCAACCGACGATGTGGATTGTTCGCACTTTGACTAGAAGACGGGAACGGATTCGTAAGGATGCCGAACCTCTTAAAGAGGCCGAGATCCTTCGGTTTGCCGTCCTTGGATTTAAGTTTGTCCCTCAAGCTCATGCCGGCTGCCCTTCAATTCGCAGGCTCGTACTCGACTTCCCCGGGATCAGGTAGTCGCCTCGGTACAAATGAACTGGGCGCACGACCGGGCTTCCGTCAACCACGCGCAAGGCATGAAACGTGTGGTCTTCAAAACGTGTATCCGTCGTGCTGCCTTCGGTCGTGCGTCGCAGCATCCCCGCCGCGTTCGCCTCCCCCAGGCGTGTTCGAGCGATCTCTGGATGTATCCCGTCCATTCGAACGAGTGACTCGAGCCAAGCACCGGCTGCTACGAGACCATCACCGCGATCAAGTTCCGCGTAGCGAGCCAGAGCGATTGATGCAAAATCCAATGCCGTCGGATTTGAAGGCGTAGGATAGATTCCTTCACCGGCTATGTTCATAGCGATGTTTGTGACCTCAGCAAATGTTCTAGAGGTTGTTAGCGCCCGATTATATTCTGCTGGATCCCATGTCTGACCGATCGGAACGCCCGCCAACCTAGTACTCAGCATTGAATATGCCGGAGATGCCAAAAGCATTGAACGCACTTTCGCCACATCCTCATGTCGTAGGGCTATGGCAAACTCTTGCGTCGCCGCATTTGCACGCCAGCCATTGGAGTCAAATGCAATGAGGTTGGCATTCAGGAGAAATCGACGATAATCTTCTAAAGCCATTTTATTTTTTGTTTGAGCTACAATGACGGCGTCATCACCAGTAAAATTTTGTCGATTATCTAGCTCGTCAATGAGACGAAACGCCGTCCCAACATTTATTCGTGGCATTGAGGAAGAGGGTGGCCGCTTCGCCCCGGCAGGCACGCTTATTGGCGTTGCCACCTTTGCGTCGGCAACTTTCGCTTTTACCTTGGGTTCGGCTTTTATTCGAGTTCTAGGTGCCTCTGAAATTACCGCATCTGGAGCAACCTTGGCAGGCTTTGGCTTTGGTTCAGCGCTAGGCCATTCAGGAACGGTCGTATCATCACACCAAAGCAGATCAGCGTGAGACTGGTATGGCGACCAAGACAAGCCCTCGCCAATAGCTGCAATTTTCAAGCATTGCGAACCATCTTGGCTGCATAACCTAGCTGATCCAAATGCTGTTGCCGCCTCCCACAAGAGCGATGACAACGAAAGTTCATCTAAGTTGCCCGTGAAAGGATTGAGCGTTGCCCCTGTTAATCGCCGGCCGAAGAAATCGGCAGCTTGCACAGATCCAAAAAAAAGTGGGGTTATGCCTTCGGCCATTGCCATTCGCGCTAGACCTTGATCGCTAGTTAGAAGCTGTACTTGATGGCCGTGATTCGCTTGCGCGCGATGCTGCCGAGCTGACTCAAGTATCAATCGATCAGCGTAGCCCCGCACTGCCACGCTTAGATTGAGTTCACGAAGATCATTGTCACCATCAACCTGAAAGGCGCTCCGTAGCGGATCTCCCAATAAAAAAGTTCGTTCAATCTCTGTCTCTGCTTGTAGTTCTAAGCGAAGTAAAACGCGTTGTCCGCCTTGACTCATTAAATGATCAATAAGCAAATCTGCTGGGCGGATTTTTGCTGCGCGACGACCGCTAAGGAAACGGTCCGCAAAATTTACGATCTCCATTTGGACAATTCCCGGCACTTTCACACGCGCAGCCGGGTGAAGATAACGTGCGACAAAATCGAGGCCACCTTGGATTGCACCTGATGTGTCAGCCACTACGGTCATTGACCTTCGAAAAGGCAGGTTTTCGAATGCGTAGGGATCAAACTTTGGATGTTGCAATCCGGATCGCACCGAGATCGCTGCAATTGCATCAAGAGCCCTTCGAAGTTTCGGTTCGTTTTTTGTGTCAACGGCGACATTCAATAGTATAGCGAGTTCAGACTTTACTACGGATAATTCAGGCACGTCCCAATCAAATGACCCGCGACGGACGCCGCATTCCATCTGATCATTTGTGCCATTTGCAGTGAAGAGATTAATCTGTCCTAAATTTAGCCAGCCCCGATCTCCAAATGCCTTATCTTCCCGTACCTCAACCGAACAGGGTCCGCCGGCAAGAAACATCCGTGCGATGAGGGATTCGGCTTCACGGGGTGTCGTGAGTTTTAATGTCATCGTATGGAAACCGATATCCCTGGCTGTCCGGAGAATGATGCACGCAACCAATCTAGATGAAGCGCCAGTGCAAGCAGCGGATTGAGCATGTAAGGCGCGTCTTCATCGTCGTCGGGAGCGGCCTGACTCCCGGTCCATTCGCTTTGTCCATCGCGAACCACACGCTTAGCTTCACTTATGAAATCCTGAAGAAGGTCGACCCGACGATCGCTAGGTGATTTCGAAGAGGCAAATCTTTCCATGAGCAACGCGTGGAGGTTGGCGCGGATAGCGTCATCTGGGACTCCTCCGAAAGGGTCCTCTTTCATCTGCCATGAATAAACCTCCTGCTGGAGATCTCTGTCCGCGGACAAGAGATGAACCTCTGATGACTCCTGTCTCCACTGTATTAATGCGCGACTAGGGTTGAAGTCTCTCCATACAGACAGCTTCAACTTTGCCGATGTATCCGCGCCCATCGATCCCCCGATCCTTGTTTCAATGGAGGCTAGCACATAAACGAGGCACCTGAGCAACGCGAATTATCTTCACCGCCATACTAAGTGAGGAGCGGCCGTACCTGTAACCGGCGGCACAACCGTACCAATCTGCCGAACAGAGCGCTTTAATTCGACCGGGGTTTTACCCGTAGGTTGGGGGCTAGCGTTTCAGCCTGCCATACAGTCGCCTTCAGCGTCATCGACTGCGGCAAAGGCATCACCATCGGCCTGCTGCTTGCGAAGGTGGGCACGCACCGCTTCAGGATCGCCGTTCCTCGGAAACGTCCGGTCAGCCCGCGCCGCATCAGCGATGCCATCGACCCAATCGCCCCGGTCGCGCTGGGTCAGCAGCCAGTGTCCGAACGGCATCTGCGTCTCGGGATGGTCGTCGTGATCGGTCATGGCAGGCCCTTCGTTTCCAAGGCCGTACTCATGGCATCCCGGTTTTGTTCTAGCAACGTTCTTGCGAATCAAGCCGTGATCGGCCTAGCTATGCCCGCGCCGCCCTGCGGTGATCGACATCGCTGGAGGACCCAATGCAGCATGACCTGCAACTGCGCGCGGCTGCCCGTGCCCTCTACCAGAACGTCTATCCGTCAGAGGAATGGGCGCCGATCGGGTTCGATGAGGCGGAGCGGTACGGCACGGTCCATTACCGCCAAGCGGTCGGGGCCGCGCAGGACGCCCGCGCCGTGCTGACCGCACCAAACCAGCAACTGCCGCTCCCAGCGATCCTGTGATGATGACCCGCACCGGCAGGCCCCGCCTCAGCATCGTCTCTTCACGCCGCGCTGTGTCCGCGCTGACCCTCCACGACGTACCGTTCGAACTGGTGCCGCGCGAGGTGCCGTTTTTCCTGTGCGACACGCCGGCCGGCTTTCCATCGCCCGCGCAGGACGACATGCAGGAGCCGATCGATCTCGGTGCCTGGCTCGTCGAGCATCCCGCGGCCAGCTACATCATGCGGGTCGAAGGCCGGTCGATGTCGGGGGTGGGGATCAATGACGGTGACCTGATCGTCGTCAACCGGGCCAAGGAGCCGCGGGCGGGGATGATCGTGGTGGCGCTGGTCCACGGTGACCGCACCCTGAAGCGGCTCCGCTATGTCGATGGCCGGCATTGGCTGGTTCCGGAGGCGGAGGGCTTTGCTGATATTCTCGTCGACGAGCACGTCCAGATTTGGGGTGTGGTGGTAGGCGTCGCCCGCAAGATGGCATGATCGCGCCGATCGCGCTGATCGACTGCAACAACTACTATGTCAGCTGCGAGCGCGCCTTCGACGCCAGCCTCGTTGGCGTGCCGGTGATCGTCCTGTCAAACAACGATGGCTGCGCGATCGCCCGCAGCCAGGAGGCGAAGGCGCTGGGGATCAAGATGGGTGATCCCATCCACCACCTGCGCGACAAGGTGCGGGCGCATGGCATCCGCGTCCTGTCGTCGAATTACACCCTCTATGGCGACATGCAGCGCCGGGTGCTGGCCGCCTGTGAGGCGTTCGCTCGTGATGTCGAGATCTACTCGATCGACGAGATCTTCCTCGATCTCGCCAGCTTCGTTAACCGAGACCGGGTGTCCCATGACGTGCCCGGCTATCGAATGCCCTGGCTACTCCGTATCTTAACGACGTCGCGGCGCATCGGCGCGAGCTTGGCAAGCAGGCGGTTCTGCGCTGCGAAGTTCACCCCTTCCTCCCGCATCGCGGCCTGAAGGTTCTCGACGAGCGCTGCCATGTCGGCATCCTGCACGCCCATATCGGCGTGTGCACTGCGCATGTCGCGGCCGCTGTAATGGCACCCTCCTGCCAAAATGTAGCAGAACTGCTCCTTGAGCGTCCGGCGAAGACGAACCAGATCCTGCCCCTTGAAGATGTCGCTGATCCGTGGATCGGCGACGTTGCGGGTAACAAGTCCATCGACAATCCGTGCAACACCCGCCTCTTCGTGAAAGGCCTGCCACGTCGTCCTGTCGCCGAAGGGGGTTGCCCCGGCATTGGCGTCCGACTGCACATAGGGTGCCACCGGCTCCTCGCCGGGCGATGGCGCGATCTGGAGCAATGCGGCCATGAGGAAGGCGATCATCCTGTCGTCCTTGATTCAAACTGCAAGATCAGAAGCCCCCTTGCAGGGAGACGAACAGACCGCGCTGGTTGCGCCTAGTCGCGATATCGCCGAGATCGACATAGGCGACGGTCAGCGACACGTTTCGTTGCACGGCCCAAGCAAAGAAAACGTCGTATGCGTCATCCTCCTGCGCAAAGGCGAGATTGTCGGGCTTCGTGCGATACTCCGCCCCGATGACCAGCCTGCGGGACAGCATTTTACCGATCGATCCCTCGAACTGCGCGCTGCGCCCGTTCTGGCGGGGGCCGCCGAAGCCCAGCAGACCTAGTTGATTGGCGCGCGTCAGCCGCACCGTCGCGTTTACCAGCAGCCCTTGCGCCAGATAGAGCTTGGTAGCGGCCAGATAGAGATCGAGATTCTTCGCCCGCGCCGCGCCGACCGCATTCAGCACCGGCGCGCGCCGGGCCTGCTTGTACTGCACCCCCGCCGCGATCTGGGGGACGATCGTGTCCTGCGCCCACACCGCATCCCCTGCCAGCCTGAGCTTGGCGCCCCAGATCTGCTGGCCGAAGGTGAACCCACGCCCGAGCCCCAGCGCGGCCCCCACCTTGCCGGTACCGAAGCGCTGATCGGCGAAGGACAGTTCAATCCGGTCAGATATCCCGATTGCCGCACCGGCGCTCCTGACGGTGAAGTCGGGCAGCGTGATATAGGTGACGTGCGCGGTGCCGCCGATGCCATCCTCGGTCTCGTTGCCCGCGATCACCGCCCAGCTCGCCAACCCGCCGCCAGCCGCGCCGTCGATCGATGATACGCCATTGGTCAGCAACAGCTTGCCGCCGCCCCGGCGCTCCGCCGCGTGTGCGGGTATGGCGATCGTCAGCGTGGCGGCGATCAGGCCAAGGGTAGCGTGGCACGTCAAACGGCTTGAGGGTAGGGGATCGCTCATCTCCCGGCATTATGCCCGACCAGCGGTAAAGACCTGATGATCGCCGCCTTTATCAATTCACAAGCACCTGTCTCCTATCAGGTGATCCATGCGCGCCCTTCCCCTGTTCGCCGTCCTGTCGATCCTCCCGCTGGCGCTTCCCGCCGCTGCCCATGCGGCGACGGTGACGGTCACCGTCCGTCAGCCCGATGGCGCCCCGCTGACCGACGGCGTCGTGATGATCGAAAGCGCCGCCGCCCCCCGCGCGGTGCCGCATGGCCCCTACGCGATCGAGCAGAAGCAGATCGCGTTCCAGCCGCACGTCCTGGTCGTGCCGGTCGGCGCACAGGTCACCTTCCCCAACCGAGATACGGTGCGCCACCACGTCTATTCCTTCTCCAAGGCCAAGCGGTTCGACCTGAAACTGTACGGCCGCGAGGATCATCGTAGCATCACCTTCGACACCGCCGGCGTCGTCGCGCTCGGCTGCAATATCCATGATTCGATGAGCGGCTTCGTCATCATCACCGCGACGCCGCTCTATGCGAAGACCGACGCGCAGGGCCGGGTGTCGATCCCCGACGTGCCGGCTGGTAACGTGACGCTGCGGCTCTGGTCGCCCTCGATCCGCAATAGCGGCAACACCTTGTCGAAACCGGCGGTGGTGCCTCCCGCCGGCTATGCCACGACACTGACGATCCAGCGATGATGCGGCTTGGCGCCATTCGGTTCCGGACGCTGAGGGGGCGGCTGGCGGTCCTCTACACCGGCATGTTCGCCGCCGCGCTGCTGGTGCTGGCGGTGACCGCGCAAGTCATGATCCGCGCCCACGCGCAATCCTCGGTGTCGGCCGAGCTTGTCGCCAGCGGTAGCGTGTACGACGGTCTGTGGGCGCTGCGCGCGAAGACGCTGACCGGCACGGTCGACGTGTTGGCGCACGACTTCGGCTTTCGCACCGCGGTCGGCACCGGCGACCGGGCAACAATCGAGTCGGCACTTGCCACGCTGCGGGACCGGGCCGGCGTCGACCATGCCATGCTGATTGAGGCGGATGGCCGCGTGATCGGCGCAGTGGGGCCGCTCGCCGATGCGATCGCGCACTTGCCCGATCAGATGCAGGGGCGGAGTCGCGATGCGGTGCTGGTGTCACAAAACCGCATCTACCGCGTCGTCGTGTCGCCGGTGATGGCGCCGATGCAGATCGGATCGGTGGTGCTGGCGCTTCCGCTGGACGATCCGGAGATGCGCGGTCTGGAGCGGCTGTCCGCCATTCCGCTTACCGCAACGATGCTCTATCGCGGCGATCGGGGGACTTGGGCCGCCGCGGACGGATCGATCCCGCCCGGCCGCCAACTGGGCGAGCTGGTCGAGGCATCCCGAACCGGGCGGCCGCTCGCGACGCTGAACCTGCCCGATGGCCACGCCTTCGCGATCGCGAAGCCGCTGGCGGGGCCGGGCGGCCAGGCCGCCGCGGCGCTGTTGATCCGTTATCCGTTGCGGGCGGCACTGGCTCCCTATCGTCCGCTCCAGATTGGCCTGGGCGTGGCGGGGCTGATCGGGATCGCGCTGATGGTGTTCGGCAGCCTGCGCCTCGCGCGCACGATCACCCAGCCCCTGCACGCGCTCGATGCGGCGGCGCGCCATCTGGAGGAGGGCGCGCGGACCGAAGTGGCGGTCACTGGCGACGATGAAATCGGGCGGCTGGCACACAGCTTCAACCGCATGTCGCAGGGAATCATCGACCGCGAAAACCAGATCACTCACCTCGCCTTTCACGACACGCTCACCGGCTTGCCTAACCGGGCGTCGTTCCGGGAGGCGCTGGATCAGGGGCTGGCACGCACCAGCCGCACGGGCGAGCAACTGGCGGTGCTGTGCCTCGACCTCGACGGGTTCAAGGGCGTTAACGACACGCTCGGCCATCCGGTCGGTGATGCGCTGCTCTGTGCGCTCGGCGAGCTGTTGCTGCGCCTCGCGCCAGACGGTCTGGTATCTCGGCTGGGCGGCGATGAGTTCGCGATCATCCTGGCCGGTCAGTACAATCCCGATCGCCCCCGCGAGCTGGCGCAGGCGGTGCTGGACGCCACTGGCCGGCCGGTCGAGGCGGCTGGCCACCAGATCGCTACCGGCTTCAGTATCGGCATCGCGCAGTCGCACGCCACCCAGGGCGAGGCCGACCAGTTGCTCAAGAACGCCGATCTGGCGCTGTACCGCGCCAAGCGCGACGGCCGCGGCGTGTTCCGTTTCTTCGAGGAAGCGCTCGATATCGCCGCGCGGCAGCGGCGGCAGCTGGAACTGGACCTGCGCGAAGCATTGATGACCGGGCAGTTCCGGCTCAACTTCCAGCCGATCTACAACCTCAAGGCAGACCGCGTCGGCGGGTTCGAGGCGCTGCTCCGCTGGAATCATCCAATCCGGGGCGAGGTGTCGCCAGTGCAGTTCATTCCGGTCGCGGAGGAGACCGGGCTCATCATGGGCATTGGCGAATGGGTGTTCCACGAGGCGTGCCGCGTCGCGGCCGGTTGGCCTGATCATGTCCGCATCGCGATCAACGTGTCGCCGATCCAGTTCCGCAGTCCAGGGTTCCTGGCGATCGTGTTGCAGGCCCTGTCGCGCAGCGGCCTGCCGCCTGCACGGCTGGAGATCGAGATCACCGAATCGGTGTTCCTTGATGGCGAGGATAATGTGCTGAATATGCTGCATCAGTTGCGGGCGATGGGCGTGCGCGTGGCGCTCGACGATTTCGGCACCGGTTATTCCTCGCTGAGCTATCTGCGCAGTTTCCCGTTCGACAAGATCAAGATCGACCGGTCCTTCATCACTGGGGTCGCCGCCGATCCCAGCAGCGCGGCGATCGTCCGCGCGATCGTCGACCTTGCCGCCGCGCTGCACATGGAGATCACCGCGGAAGGGGTTGAAGACGATTCCCAGCTCGCCTGCCTGCGCGGAGAAGGCTGCGACAATATCCAGGGCTATCTGTTCAGCCGCCCGGTCGAAATTGCCGCCATTCAGCAATTGCTGCCCGCCAAGCTCGCCTACGCCGCCTGATCCGCGTTGAAACGATACCAGGATGCGGGCGCGGCTCATGGACGCGCTCGACGACATCAACGGGCGGTTCGGCAAGTGGACCGCGGTAACCGCCTCGCAGGGGTTCAAGCGGGAGTGGAAGTTGCGGTCTGAGATGCGGCCGCCAGCGTAGACGACCAGCATTAACGAGGTGCCGACAGTGCGAGCCGGGTGAGGCGGTACGAAAAGGGCCGCTGACCTTTCGATCAACGACCCCCTCACTCACGCCTGGGACATGGGAGAATCAGGCGTAAGCGATCTTAGCGGCCCGACGACGATAGCGAGCGGTTGCGCCGATCATACCGAAGCCCACCAGCATCATCGCCCAAGTGGCGGGTTCGGGCACGACCGCGACCGCGGCCGGGCTTGAGGTGGCTGGTCCGAACGCAGAAATGGTGCCGTTCCCATTCACGCGGTACGTGTCCGAGGCGACGCCATCCTGATGAAAGAATGCAATGTTCGTTGCATCGCCCGCGTTGAAACGAACGCCGCTACCGTCGAGGAACGTAGGCCCTGACGTGAGATAGTAATAGGTTGGATTACCGGGCGCATCGAATAGGCCGCTGATTGCAGTGCCATTGATAGTGCCAGAGATGCCGGTGATGGCGAGACCTGTGAATCCAAAACGATCTACGGCCGTGTCTGTCGTTGTGAAGGTGCCCCTGATCGTCTGATTGGGGCCGCCGAATAGCGTACTCGTCGTATCGAATGTAAAATTGAATACCGCCGCTGATGCTGGGGCGGAAGCGACGACAGCGAGTGCCATGATGCCAAGCGCAATCTTTTTCATATTTGCTCCCCGCCGATCAGCCGCAATTTGCGGGATCATCGGCATCCTGAGCTACGTCAGAACGTTCGAGATAGTTGCGCTTGCATTAACAATTGTGGGTGAACTACTTTGCCGCTCAGATGAATTATTGGCGATTTGATGGGAGCAGGCGACGTGATTTCGAGCTGGATGGCATCGGTGATTTTGATGGCGACGCAGGCTAGTGCGCCGATGGTCGTCATGACCCCTACTCCGTCGTTCTACACCGGGGACAACCTTCTGGAGTATCATTGCTCATCGCCGCCGCAGTCGCCCAACGGTGCCGTGTGCCGAGCCTACATCATCGGCGTGACGGATATGTACCGAGCATCAAGGACCGGCCGCAACCGGCCGATTTGTGTGCCGATGACGGTCAATCAGGGCGAGGTGCAACAGGTCGTTGTCGCTTGGCTTCAGGCTAATCCCCTCATGCGGAAAGAATCCGCTGCGATTGCGGTCCGCAATGCCCTGGCCAGCAGATGGCCAGAGTGCGCCACCAATCGCTAGTGACTGCGGCGCGCCTGAAACAGTGTGATTTATCCGTGATAGCACGAAGAGGGCCGCTGACGGTGCTCAATCCCGCGCGGTGATAGGGACGGAGGGCCGGCCGGGTGATCTCGAAGAATCCCCGGCGTCTGATGTGTGGTTCGCGCCGTCCTGTCGCGTCGCATGGAGATGGCGAAGGATTAGCGCCAAATCCCGCTCGGTAAGCCCACTCCGGTCGTCGATCACCGCACCAGCGGGCAGGGGCTCGACCCAGGCGGCGAGGCGGTTGCACGCTGCGCCAAGTTCAGGATCGATGGAATCGTCGAAGGCAGCCATGCCGCAACTTAAGCCAGCTCCATCCTACCAGCAATGCGATTGCCCGCGTGGTGATCGGCGGCATAGTGATAGTTAGGCGAGGAAGGCCCGGACGCTATCGGCTTGCACCAAGGTGCGCCGACCGATCTTCTTGCTGGTCAGTTTCCCTTGGTTGATGAGATTGTTAACCGTCCCCTTGGAGACGCCAAGGACGTCGGCGGTCTCTTGGATCGATAAGGCGACCGTGCCGGGATCAAGTACCGCACGCTGGCGCCCGGCCGAGACAACCGGTGCGTCGACGACAGTGAACGGCACAGATTGATCGTAGGCCGGGGAGGGGGCCGGTCGAGACTTCTTTGCAGGCGGGACGATATGCGTCACGATAGGCGCCGGTGCTGCTGCCGGCACCGCGCCATGCTCTGCGGCCGCCCGGTTCACCGAGGTGGCATCGAAGCGGATACCGATGACGCTAACACGATTCCCATCGCCATCATCGTCGAGGTGGACCGAAGCCTCTTCATATACGGCCGCGATTCGGTCCTCTGCGACGATCCGTCGCCAGATGCCGCGATCGATTCGACTGTCCCGGACCTCTGTTCGTGGCTGACCGGCGGTCTCGCCCTCGATCAGGCGTGCATATCCCTTCACCAGACCTGCCATGGCGAGGTTGGCAAGAAGACGATGCAGATCAGCGCCTATGTCGGCAGCATCAAGGATTTGAATCGCCGCGTGGGGCGAGATCGGTCGGAAGGCAGTCACGCAGATTCCCAGCACAGCATCGTGAGCGGATGCCATGCCCGTGAAGGCGTAAAAATAAACCTACGACCTATCCCTCGGATCACTGACGATCACCGAGGTACACTGACGTGTAAGGAAAGGTGAGGGACACCGTGTGGGACACACAATATCGCCAACACGATATTCCGCAGCGTTTACAACGACTTATGCGGAACCGAATGGTGGAGCCGAGGGGGATCGAACCCCTGACCTCTGCAATGCCATTGCAGCGCTCTCCCAGCTGAGCTACGGCCCCATCCGTCTCGGGAAGGCGGCCCAACTAGCGGGCCTCCGAGTGCTTGGCAAGCGGCGTTTCCACCGCCTGCCAGCTTTTTTATTTTCTCAGATCAATGATCGTCGTCTTCGGTGGGCGCTTCTACACCAAGATCGTCGTCACCGCCCAGATCGACCTCGTCGTCGGCCGAGGGCTCTTCGTCCTCGCCGGTGATCGCTTCGATATCCTCGTCATCACCTTCCAAGTCCGCGTCGGGCTTGGCCTGATCGGGCTTCGCCTGCTCAAAGGGCAGGGGCTGCTTGGATTTCAGAATTGGTTCGGGCTCCCACGCATACCCGCAATTGATGCAGGTGACGGGATCGTCCTTGGCGAGATCGTAGAAGCGCGTTGCGCATTTCGGACACGTACGCTTCGTGCCCCATTCCGGCTTAATCATGCCGTTCGTGCCTTTCGGAATTGGTAGACGCGGCCGAAGGTGGCCCCTCGTCCGTGACGTGGCTGCGCCTTGCCATAGCAGGGGGGCGGTGTCAAAGCGCGCCTCCCATGTCCCATGCTCCATCCCAACCGTATCGGGTCACTGCCCGTGGCCCGCTGACCGGCACGATCACGGTGCCCGGCGATAAATCGATCAGCCATCGTTCGTTGATGTTGTCCGCTTTGGCGGTCGGCACCAGCCGGATTGACGGTCTGCTGGAAGGAGAGGACGTGCTGGCCACCGCAGCGGCGATGCGCGCGATGGGCGCACGGATCGAACGGCAGGCGGATGGCAGCTGGCAGGTTGACGGCGTAGGGGTGGGTGGCCTGCTGCAACCCGCCACAGCGCTCGATATGGGCAATTCGGGCACATCTACCCGCTTGCTGATGGGCCTTGTTGCCAGTCACCTGATCACCGCGACCTTCATCGGCGACGCATCCCTGTCGGGCCGGCCGATGGGGCGGGTGATCGAACCGCTGGAACGGATGGGGGCTGCTATCACCGCATCGCCCGGTGGCCGATTGCCGCTAATGCTGCGCGGTATCACCCCGGCCGTTCCCATCGAGTATACGCTGCCGATCGCCTCCGCGCAGGTGAAGTCCGCAATCCTGCTCGCGGGACTCAACACGCCGGGCATTACCCGGGTGATCGAGCCAATACCCACCCGCGATCATTCGGAACGGATGCTGGCGGGCTTCGGGGCGACGCTGACGGTCGAATCCTCGCCGGCCGGTCGCATCATCAGCATCCATGGCGAAGCGGAATTAAAGCCGCAGGCGATCACCGTTCCCGGTGATCCGTCGTCCGCGGCCTTCTGGCTGGTGGCGGCGTCGATCGTACCGGGATCGGACATGATCGTGCGCAACGTCGGGCTCAATCCGACGCGTACCGGCGTAATCGCCGCATTGCGGATGATGGGTGCCGATATCGTCGAACTGGATGGCCGCACCGTTGGCGGCGAGCCGGTGGCCGATCTGCGCGTCCGGCACGCGCCCCTGACCGCGATCGAGGTCCCGCCCGATCTGGCGCCGAGCATGATCGACGAATATCCGGTGCTTTTCGTGGCGGCTGCATTTGCGACGGGCCGGACGATCGCACGTGGTGCCCACGAACTGCGCGTCAAAGAATCGGATCGTATTGCGACGATGGCCGCAGCGCTGTCGGCGTGCGGCGTCGCGGTGACGGAACATGAAGACGGGCTGTCGATCGACGGTTCCGGCGGCGACGCGATACCGGGCGGAGCGACGATCGCGTCCAAGCTGGATCATCGAATCGCGATGAGCATGGTCGTTGCCGGTCTGCACGCTGCTCGCGCCGTTACGATCGATGACGCAGCCCCGGTGGCCACCAGCTATCCCCGATTCTTTATGTCGCTTGATCGACTGGCCGGAATCACGGGAGCGGATGCGTGATCATTGCCGTCGATGGTCCTGCGGCGAGTGGGAAGGGAACGATCGCACGTGCGCTGGCGCGGCATTATGGTTTGCCGAATATGGATACGGGACTGCTTTACCGCGCCGTGGCCGCGACGGTGCAGCGGTTGGCACTGGACCCGACGATCGAGGCCGATGCGGTGGCCGCCTGTGACTTCGACCAGGATATGTTGACCGATCCCCTGCTGCGGGAGGATGATATCGGGCAGTTGGCCTCGATCGTGTCGGCCCATCCGCTGGTCCGGGCTTCGCTGCTCCAGCGACAGAGGCGTTTTGCGGCGCAACCCGGAGGTGCTATTCTGGATGGACGCGATATCGGCACGGTGATCGCGCCTGATGCCGAAGCCAAGCTGTTCGTCCGGGCTACCCCGCAAATCCGTGCGCGTCGTCGCCATGCCGAATTGCAGGCGCGGGGATCGATGCTCAGCTTCGACAGGGTGCTGGCCGACATCCGCGCCCGCGATCTGCGCGATGCCGGTCGGTCCGCCGCGCCGCTGGTGCAGGCCGCCGACGCAGTCATCCTCGATACCAGCTTTCTGTCCGTCGACGCCTCTGTTCAGCGGGCGATCGAACTGGTCGAACAGCGAAGAGTTACTTATATTGGTTAACGATTACTTGTTGATTTCATTTGTTTCAATGCGGGAATATTATCGCAAATCCTTGATTGATCTGACACCCCGATGTTGGGAAAGGGTCTCAGCATCATTCTGGGGTACGAACCTTGACCAAGACATTTCTCCGTAGCACCGCGATTGCCGGCGCGCTTCTTTCCACCGCTCCTGTAAGTGCGGCTGTCACCGTACCAAGCAACACTTTCGCGTTTAATACCAGCGGTACGCCATCCAGTTCGTCGGGCAGTGGTATCGGTGGTACGCGAACCTATACCGCGACCACTAACGCTGCATTAACCATGAAGGTATCTGCTTGGACGCTGACGCCCGAGACATCGAAATCCTATTGGAATATATTCTATCCCTTCAATACCTACACGGTGGTCACGCCAAGCGCGGTGAAGGCGACCACCCTGGCGGCCTACACAGTGGGACTGGGTGATCTGGGCGCGGGCGAAAGCACGGATAACGCTACCCATACGATCGACAATCAGATCAATGACGATTTCCTTCTGCTCGAATTCAGCGAGGCGGTGACGCTCGGCAGCATCAACCTCAATGCCTATGCGCTCGATGGTACCGGTAGGGACAGCGATGCACTGATCGCCTGGGGCATGAAGGCGGGGCCGATCAATCCGACCGGCCTGGACAGCAATGGGCTGAACGCGCTGTTTGCCGGTTCGCAGGAATCACTTGGCAACGGTACCAGTGGCATCCGTACCCTTAACCTGTCCGGCAAGCAGGGTAATCTGTGGATGATCGGCGCGTCGCAATTGAACGCCGACGGCATCACCGATGGCTTCAAGCTGGCCGGCCTTACCGTCACGACGGCGGTAGCGGCTGTGCCGGAGCCGGCGACCTGGGCCATGATGTTCGTCGGTTTCGCCATGGTCGGCGCCGCTGCGCGCTATCGGCGTCGTTCGACGACCGCCATTATCGCCTGACGAATCCGATCGGCAGGCGCCAACGATTGCGCCATACGAAGCCGGTGCGCCCAATTGCGGCGTGCCGGCTTTGTTGCTATGAGGAACCATCCGACGGGCAGGCGCCCGTGGAGGTAAGGCGCGGGAGGGCAATCCTCCACGCGCCCTTTGCGCATACGCGTCTTGTCCTTCCACCCGCCTTTCTGAGGGATGCTGCGACCGGCACGGGGCCGACGCGGCGTTTTGGCCAAGACCATCGGATCCAACCGATTGGCCGGAAACAACGACCGAGGAATACTGCTCTTTATGGCTACCCAGGTTCAGCCCACCCGCGACGACTTTGCGGCGATGCTCGATGATATGTTCGGCGGCGCCGACAGCTTCGAGGGGCGCGTGGTGCACGGCACCGTTACCGCGATTGAAAACGACATGGCCGTCATCGACGTCGGCCTGAAGTCCGAAGGCCGCGTGCCCTTGCGCGAATTCGCACCCGCCCCCGGCCAGAAGGCCGAGTTGAAGGTCGGTGATGAAGTTGAGGTCTATGTCGACCGCGTCGAGAACATGCATGGCGAAGCGATGCTCAGCCGCGACCGCGCCCGCCGCGAAGCCGCATGGGACAAGCTCGAACTCGAATTCTCCAAGTCTGCCCGCGTCGAGGGCACGATCTTCGGTCGCGTCAAGGGCGGCTTCACCGTCGACCTGTCGGGTGCCGTGGCGTTCCTGCCGGGTTCGCAGGTCGATATCCGTCCCGTTCGCGACGTCACGCCGTTGATGGACATTCCCCAGCCGTTCCAGATTCTGAAGATGGACCGCAAGCGCGGCAACATCGTGGTATCGCGCCGCGCCGTGCTGGAAGAAACCCGCGCCGAGCAGCGTTCGGGCCTGATCCAGAGCTTGGCCGAGGGTCAGATCATTGACGGCGTCGTTAAGAACATCACCGATTACGGTGCGTTCGTCGACTTGGGCGGCATCGATGGCCTGCTTCACGTCACCGACCTGAGCTACAAGCGCGTCAATCACCCCTCCGAGATGATCAACATCGGCGACACGGTGAAGGTGCAGATCATCCGCATCAACAAGGACACGCAGCGTATCTCGCTGGGCATGAAGCAACTTGAGTCTGATCCGTGGGATGGTGCCAGCGCCAAGTATCCGGTCGGCGCCAAGCTGTCAGGCCGGGTCACGAACATCACCGAATATGGTGCGTTCGTCGAGCTGGAAGCTGGGATCGAGGGCCTTGTCCACGTCTCGGAAATGTCTTGGACCAAGAAGAACGTCCATCCGGGCAAGATCGTCTCGACCTCGCAGGAAGTCGATGTCGTCGTGCTGGAAGTCGACCAGGACAAGCGTCGCATCTCGTTGGGCCTAAAGCAGGCACA
Organism: Sphingomonas cynarae; assembly: GCF_039537815.1. Lineage (NCBI taxonomy): Bacteria > Pseudomonadati > Pseudomonadota > Alphaproteobacteria > Sphingomonadales > Sphingomonadaceae > Sphingomonas > Sphingomonas cynarae. The sequence continues at coordinate 226,749 of NZ_BAABBF010000005.1, forward strand.
GGCCAATCCGTGGGAGGCATTCGCCGCCGCCCATCCGATCGGCTCGACCGTCGAAGGCGAAGTCAAGAACGCCACCGAGTTCGGTCTATTCATCGGCCTGGACAACGACGTCGATGGCATGGTCCACATGTCGGACATCGCCTGGGGCGTGTCGGGTGAGGATGCTCTTAACCTGCACCGCAAGGGTGAGACGGTGCAGGCCATCGTTCTCGACATCGATGCCGAAAAGGAGCGTATCTCGCTCGGCATGAAGCAGCTCGAGCGTGGCGGGCCGTCGGCCGGTGGTGTTGCGGCTGCGGGCGACCGTCTGGGCAAGAGCCAGGTCGTCACCGTTACCGTCCTCGAGGTTCGCGATGCGGGTCTCGAAGTGCAGGCGGGTGACGATGGCGCCGCAGGCTTCATCAAGCGGACCGATCTCGGCCGCGATCGCGATGAGCAGCGTCCAGAGCGTTTCCAGGTCGGGCAGAAGTTCGATGCGATGGTAACGGGCTTCGATCGTTCCAAGAAGCCGACCTTCTCGGTCAAGGCGATGCAGATCGCCGAAGAGAAGCAGGCTGTGGCACAGTACGGTTCGTCCGACTCGGGTGCATCGCTCGGCGACATCCTGGGCGCCGCTCTGAAGGCCCAGAACGAGAAGAAGTAAGCATCAGCGTTGTTATGAAAGGGGCCGGGATCATTCCCGGCTCCTTTTTTTATGTCCGTACCGGTATGATTCATACCGAATGATCTGTTCGAAACACACGTTAATCTGTATCAACCCGGTCACATTCAGACCGGGGGGTCCATCTTGATTCGTTCAGAACTCGTGCAGTCGCTGTTGGAAGAACACCGGACGCTCAGTCCGCGGGAAGTGGAAACAATCGTTTCCACCTTCTTCGATACGATCACCATGCGCTTGGCCGAAGGGGGCAGGGTGGAGATTCGTGGGTTCGGGGCTTTCTCGACCCGACCGCGCGAAGCTCGTGTCGGACGGAATCCCCGTACCGGTGAAACAGTTGATGTTTCGGCCAAGCGGGTCCCTTATTTCAAGCCTGGCAAGGAAATGCGAGCCCGGCTCAACGTCTGACGTCGTTCGGGCTTGACGCTGGGCTGCGGTCACGCTTTCGGGTTGATGCGCGGCGGACGTGGCGGAATGGTAGACGCTACCGACTTAAAATCGGTTTCCTTATGGAGTGCGGGTTCGAGTCCCGCCGTCCGCACCATCATGTAACGAAGGAGGGAAGATCATCTTCCTGACTCCTTTTGCCATTTATTCGATAATATATATTATGTTAAACAAAGCTACGTGATGGCGCTGATGATGATCATCCCCAGCCCAAATACGGCAATCCAGGCCAAGCCCATCCTGAAAAGCGTAGTGATCGGTACCCGTCGTGCCACCAGCGCGGTGATCGGCAAGATCAGTAGCAGCGCGTAGAACAGCGGTGCCGGCCCGTCGCTCACAGCTCCACTACCATCCCGTCATACCCAGGCTCGACTCCCTTGGGCAGCGACCGGCATAGCGTCACGTAATCCATACTCTGGTCCATATGGATCAGGATCGTTCGGCGCGGCCGGATTTCTTCAACCCAGCCCAACACGGCCGTGACGGTGGCATGAGCCGGATGTGGCGCATAACGCAGTGCATCCACTACCCAGAGGTCGAGCCCGGAATACAAATCCCGCATCACTGGCGTCATGTCATGAAAATCGGTCGCGTAACCGATGGTCTTGCCCGACGCGGTGAACCGGAGGCCTGCGCTAAAGATATTACCATGCGGCTGGTCCGTGACGCCCAGCTCGATCTCACCGATCGATAAGCTGTCCGGTAGTGTCTCAGCCGTGATCGTCGGCGGATATCCCGGTCTTCCCTGAAAGGCGTATGCGAAGCGTGATTCCAATGTTCGCATCGTCGCTGCTCGCGCCAGTCCGCGAACCGGTGCCCGCATGGCATGGAACAATTGCCGCAGATCATCGATGCCATGGCAATGATCGGCATGATCATGTGTCCAGATTACCGCATCGACCCTCGACACATCGGCGGCAAGCAACTGCTCCCGCATATCGGGACCGGTGTCGATCAACAGACGCGTTGACCCTTCCTCGACGAGGATCGACGCTCGGCTACGCCGGTTGCGTGGTTCGGCAGGATCGCAGGCGCCCCAATCATTGCCGATCCGCGGCACACCGGATGAGGTGCCGGACCCGAGGATCCGTACCTTCACGCGGCGGTCTTGCTGAATAATGTGTGGAAGTTGGCAGCCGTCGTTGCCGCCAGCGCAGCCGTATCCTCACCCCGCAATCGGGCAAGAAAGGCCAGCGTATCGGCGACGAAACCGGGCTCGCCGGTCTTTCCCCTGTGTGGCACCGGCGCCAGGAAGGGCGCATCAGTCTCCACCAGCAGCCGATCGGCCGGCAGATCGCGGGCAATCGCCTGAAGATCGGTCGCATTCCGGAATGTCACGATGCCGGAGATCGAGATGTACAGGCCCAGTGCCAATGCTTTATCCGCGAAAGCTCTGCTGGCAGTGAAGCAATGGATGACACCGGGATAGGCCCCCTTCCCCATCTCTTCCGTCAGAATCGCCGCAGTATCGTCCTCCGCGTCACGGGTATGAACGATCAATGGCAGACCGGTGTCGCGGCACGCGGCAATATGAGCACGGAAACTCGCACGCTGTCGATTGCGGTCGGAGTGATCGTAATGATAGTCCAGCCCGGACTCACCGATCCCGACTACCTTGGGATGAGCCGCGCGTTCCACCAGTGCGGCACGATCGATATGCGGATGCTGATCTGTTTCGTGCGGATGGATGCCGACCGTTGCCCAGACATCGGGTTCGCGTTCCGCGGTCGCGATCACCGCATCCCATTCGCTTTCCCGCGTCGCGATGTTGAGCATCGCGGTGACGCCGCGCGCGCGTGCGCGCGCCAGTATGGCCGGCTGATCCTCCACCAAGCCCTTGTAATTCAAGTGACAATGGCTGTCCGCAAGCATCAGCCTGCCTCCACCGCGATGGGCATTTCCAGACGCGGAAAGGCAGGTGTCGGTGTACCGAGACGAAAGCCCGATGCGGCCTGCCGGTCGTACCAGCCATCGTCATCAATCGCGGCATGGTCCCGCGTATCTGCTCCCAGTAGATCAAGGATACGCCCTGCCCCTTCCGGCACTACCGGCAGGATGGCGATAGCCAGCATCCGGATCGCACGGACGAGCGCGCCCAGTACGGCATGCATCCGTTCGGGATCGGTCTTTCGCAAAGTCCATGGCGCCTGCGTATCGATATACTGGTTGCAGGCATGGACGCCGCGCAGCCACGCCTCGATGCCATGACTCAACGCCAGATCGCCGAACGCGGCCTTCATCGCGGCGCAAGCTACCACCACTTCTTCGACCAGTATCGCGTCGGCCGGGTCGGTCCGCCCCGCTGCCGGCAGCGTGCCATCAAGATTTTTTGCGATGAACGACAGCGTCCGCTGCGCCAGATTGCCGAAAGCGTTCGCCAGTTCGGCATTGATCCGCGTCACGATGGCTTCGGCCGAATAGCTGCCGTCTTGTCCGAAACTCACTTCGCGCAGCAAGAAGTACCGCAGCGCATCGACTCCGAACGCACTTGCCAGTTCGCCCGGATCGACCACGTTGCCCAACGATTTCGACATCTTCTCGCCCCGGTGGAGCAGGAAGCCATGACCAAATACCTGCTTTGGCAAGGCTATATCTGCCGACATCAGGAAAGCCGGCCAGTAGACGGCATGGAAGCGCACGATGTCCTTGCCGATTAGATGCAGATTGGCCGGCCAGTACCGCATGTCAGAAGTTTCCCGCGGGAAACCCAAGCCCGACAGGTAATTGGTCAGCGCATCGACCCACACATACATCACGTGCCCGTCGCTGCCGGGCACCGGCACGCCCCAGTCGAAGCTGGTCCGCGATACCGACAGGTCGTTCAGGCCGCCTTCGACGAAGCGGATAACCTCGTTGCGGCGGCTGTCGGGACGAATGAAATCGGGGTTGGCGGCGTAGAAATCGAGCAGAGGTTGCTGGTATTTCGATAGACGGAAAAACCACGTCTCTTCGGCGGTCCATTCCACCGGGGTACCTTGCGGCGACAGTTTGCCGTCGGCTCCGTCGACCAGTTCCGCCTCGTCGTAGAAAGCCTCGTCGCGGACTGAGTACCAGCCTTCGTAGCGGCTGAGATACAGATCGCCACTGGCCGCCATGCGCTCCCACAATGCCTGACTGGCATGATGATGTTCGGGCGCAGTGGTCTGGACGAACTGATCGTAACCGATGTTCAGTGTGTCGCACATCGCCTTGAAATAGCGCGACATTTCTGCGGCATAGTCGCGTACTTCGCGGCCCAGTTTGCGCGCGGTCTGGACCATCTTCAGTCCATGTTCGTCGGTGCCGGTCTGGAAGCGCACGTCGCGTCCGGCCTGTCGCTGGAAACGCGCGATGGCGTCGGCTGCGATCGCTTCATAGGCATGGCCGATATGCGGCCGACCATTGGGATAGCTGATTGCGGTGGTGATGTAGAAGGGTTCGCCCATTCGCGCGCACCTAATGCATCGCGGTGCCCTCGTGAAGCCTTGCGACGATCCCCGCCATCTCGATGACCGTCGCCTGCGGATCGAGCGACAGACCGCGTGCTGCGCCAGCCAAATCCCGGGCAGCGGCATGGGCATCGAGAGCGGTACGCAGGGCATGGCCGGTACGAATGCGCGCCTGCCGTGCGATGAACCCCGGGACCCGGTCCAGAAACGCCTCGTATCGCGGTTGTGCCGCCTTTCCCATGAGTTGTCGGGCCAGCGCCGTGCGACAGCCATTGTCGCGATCGCCATCGCCCGCGATCGCGGCGATTGCCTGATCCACCGCGCCCAGATCGAGCCCGGCAAAGCGCAGGGCTCGCCCGGGCGCCCCGTCCGCTGCGGCGACCAACGTCGCGATCTCCCCCTCGTCGGCATCAGGGAATGCTGCACGCAACGCCTGCGCCACTTCCGGCTCACGCATCGCTTCGAACCGAAGCAACCGGCAACGCGACCGGATCGTCGGCAGCAGCTTGCCGGGCGCATGACTGATGAGCAGAAAGATCGTGCCGGCCGGCGGCTCCTCCAGATTTTTGAGCAAGGCGTTGGCGGCATTGCGTTCGAGATCGTCGATCGCATCGATCACCACGACGCGTCGCTTGCTCAGTGCGGGCATGGTGGCGAATAGCGGCTGGAGCGTGCGAACCTGTGCGATGGTGATCGATCGGGCCAGCTCGCCTTCCGGTTTCTCTGGATCCTTGGGCAGCCGAGCCAGCATCCGGAAATCAGGATGCGAGCCTGCATCGAGTAGCGAGGCGATGCGATGCCCGGCCGGTACATCCAGCCCGGACGGCAACGTTGGGTCGACCGCCGCCGCCAGCATCCGGCGGGCGGCGGCCTTTGCGAACAGCGCCTTGCCGACTCCCTCCGGCCCCACCATCAGCCAGGCGTGGTGCAACGATCCACCGTCCAAGGAGGCCAGAAAGGCCGCATGGGCAGCAGCATTGCCAATCGGGATCGTCACCCCCCCCCCCCCGTCAGGCGAAAAACGAGATCAGCCCGTTCCAGGCCCGACGGAAGAACCCCGCCTCGCCCACATCGGTCGCGGCGACGAGCGGCAGTCGCTGTTCGGGCACATCGGGTGAGGTGATGACGAGGTCGGCGATGTGTTGGCCCGCCTTGATCGGGGCCTTGATCGGGCCTTGATAGACCACCTTGGCGGATAGCTCGGGGGCCAGACCGGCGGGCAGCGTGACCTTCAGATCCTGTCCGGCGATCAGTGCTACGCTACCGGCATCGCCCACCTGCACTTCGGCGATTTCGACTTGCTTGCCCTTGGCGGCGATCGGCTTGGCCTGCCACGCACGGAAACCCCAGTCCATGAAACGGACCGATTCCTCGATCCGCTGATTGGCGCTGGTCAGCCCCGCCATCACCATCACCAGACGGCGGCCGTTCTGATCGGCCGATCCGGTGAAGCCATAACCGGCCTCCTCGGTATGCCCGGTTTTCAGCCCGTCGGCACCGGCAACCCGACCCAGCAGGGGGTCGCGATTGGCCTGGGTGATTGCACTGCCGCCCATCGTCTTGCCCCAAGTGAAATCCCGGCGCGAATAGAACTGCTTGTACAGTTGCGGATAGTTGGTGATCGTCTGCTGCGCCAGCCGCGCGAGATCGCGGGCGGTGACATAGGTGACGCCGTTGTCGGGCCAGCCGTTCGACGTGCCGAACTGGCTGTTCTTCAAACCGATCTGCTGCGCGACGCGATTCATCCGTTCGACGAACGCCTGCTCGGAACCGGCGATATGTTCGGCCAGTACGACGCACGCATCATTACCCGACAGGGTGACGATACCGTAAAGCAGATTGGCGACGCTGACCTGTTCGTTCACCGACAGGAACATTGTCGATCCGGCGGCCGGACCATGCCAGCGCTTCCACGTTTCCGGCCGCACCGTCGCCATGTCGGTCAGCTTCAGCTCGCCACGCCGGATCAGGTCGAACGCGACATAGACCGTCATCATCTTCGCCATCGACGCGGGAGGCATCCGCCGATCGGGATCGCGCGCGAACAGTACGGCGCCTGTCGACAGGTCTTCCAGATAGGCGACCGGTGCAGCCGTCTGGAATTGCGGTGCGGCCGCAGTCGACGGACAGGCGAGCAGGGCCGCCATGACGGGGGCCATAACGAAGGCTTTGATGGGGGTAGCGAACGGCGTCTTCATGGGGCGGCAGGTCCGTTATCGGTCGGTGGCACAGGAATGGCGACCGGCATAGCGACGCATCATGGCGACGTCACGCGGGGATGACGGATGACGCGCGATCAGCCCGCGCGCAGGTTCCACGCCAGCCACAGCCAGCCGCCGATCAGCAACGCCCCGCCGATCGGAGTGATGGCCCCCAGCCAGCGTGGCGCGCCGAACGCCATCGCATAGAGCGTGATCGCGAAGATTGCGCCCCCTGCCACGAACAACGTCGCAGGACCGCGTGCTTCCCAACGCAGGGCAATAAGGGCGGCGACGGCATGAATCAGTTGATATTGCCCGCCGGTACGCAGCCATTCCGCCGCCGAACCGGACGCACCATGGGTACCAAATGCTCCTGCAGCCACCGCCAGCACACCCGACAATGCAGCAAGCATCGCCAGCATCATGACGGCCGCGATGGCTGAGTGATGATCTGGTCGCTTGCTGCCTTCAGGTCACCAGCCTCGACCTGGGCATGGAGTCGCTCCTTGTCGCGGGCGCGATAAAGTTGTTCGGTCCGGTCGATCTGCCCCGTTTCGACACCAAGTGCCCCAAGCGCCCGCCGTGCCATCGACACCGCCGATTCCAACACCTCACGCACGACATATTCCACCGGAGCCCCGCGCAACTTGATGAGCGCGCGTCGATCGAAGGCACGAACGAAGATCGTCGCTTCCGGAAAAGCGGCATGGACGCCTTCGAGCATGTCTGGCTCGATCTGGTCGCCATCGAGGCAGAACAGGATCAGCTCCGCCTCCGCCGCGCCAGCCTGCCGCAACAGGTCGAGTCGGGTACCGTCGCCATAATAGACTTTGGCTCCGAATTCGCCGGCGATGTCGATCATCTCGATATCGCGATCGATCAGCGTGACGGGCACCCCCTCCGCGATCAGCATCTGCGCGACCGTCTGTCCGAAACGCCCATAGCCGACGATGATCGCATTGGCGCCATCGGTCTGCGGTCCGTCTCGATGCTCGTCCACCTTCACGATCGGGGCGGTGCGGAAACGGCGGGTGACGCTCATCAGGAACGGAGTCGTCGCCATCGACAGAGTGACGATCGCACCGAACAGGCTGGCCGCCTCCGGATCGATCAGCAGTCCGGCCTGCGCCTGCGCGAAGAGCACGAACCCGAACTCGCCGCCCTGACTAAGCAACAGGCCAAGCGCGAGGGCGCCGCGCCACGGCATCCGGAAGGCGAGGCCGATGCCGAAGACCACCAGCGCCTTGGTCGCGATCAGGGCGAACGCCATCGCCATCACGAACAGCGGTCGATCTGCGATCGCCTGCAGGTCGAGCATCATGCCCACCGCCAGGAAGAACAGACCGAGGAGGATCGACCGGAACGGCTCGACATCCGCCTCCAGTTCGTGGCGATAGGGGCTGTCGGCCAGCATCACCCCGGCAATGAAGGCGCCTAGCGCGGTCGACAGGCCCAGCATTTCCATGACGGCGGCGCTGGCGATGACGGTGAACAATGCGGCGAACACGAACATCTCGCGCTCGCCCAGGTTGCCGATCAGGCGGAAGAAGGGTCGCAGCAGAAATCGTCCGGCCAGTACCAGTCCGACCACGGCAGCGGCGGTATAGAGGCCGAGCAGCCAGCCCGGCGGAGCCGATGCATCGGCCGGATTGCGGCTCATCGCGGCGATAATCGTGATGAGCGGAACAATCGACAGATCCTGGAACAGCAGGATGGCGAAGGTCCGCTCGCCGAACGGCGTCCGCATCCGCCCGGCCGACTGCAGCATCGGCAACACCTGCGCGGTCGACGACAATGCCAGCGGCAGCCCCAGCGCCAGCGCGGCGGCCGGTGAAAATCCGGCGATCCAGATGATCGCGGTGATCGCCAGTCCGCACAGCACGACCTGCAACAGACCAAGCCCGAAGATTTCCTGCTTCATCCGCCACAATCGCGACGGGTTCAGTTCCAGCCCGACGATGAACAGCAGCAGGGTGATGCCGAGTTCGGCGATCCCCATCTTCGATTCGGCATCGCCGACCAGCCCCAGCACATGCGGCCCCACCACCGCGCCGGCCACGAGATAACCCAGCGTCGCCCCGAGACCGAGCCGTCGGAACAGCAGGACGAACAACAGTCCCGATCCCAGCAGCACAGCGCCGTCGCGCAGCAGCGAGAAGCCCGCCTCCTCATGCATCAGGTGTGTACCAGCATATGCTCTGCCGCCAGCGCCGCCGCTTCGGCCGCAGCCTCGAACGCGAGGCGGATCGAAGGATGGCGGGCGGTGTAGGATAGTGCCGGCGTGAAGATGGCGAGACCCGGCCAGTCGGGTGCGTCACCCTCGCCCGCCGCCAGCCATGCCGTCATTGCGTCGCGGGCGACGGCAAGTTCCGCAGGCGTCCGGCCGATCACCTCCGCCGCCAGCAGCGATGCGGATGCCTGGCCAAGGGCGCAGGCGCGGACCAGCAACCCGATTTCGCCGACCCGGCCGTCCGCGTCGAGGGTGACGTCGACGGTGATGCGACTGCCGCAGATCGGCGATCGCCGCTCGCTCGTCCCCATCGGCGCATCGAGGCGGCGATGATGTGGGATCGAGGCGGCCAGGCGGAGAATATCGGTATTGTAGAGAGCGGCGCTCATCGATCGTTGCCTGTGTGGGTGCTGCCGTCCGGGGTTTCGCCGACCATGGTCGACCGGGCGCCGAATACCGGCAGACCACGACGGCGGCGATCTACGAAATCGGCGATACCCGCGCTGGTCGCATTCAGCAGCGGGTAGGTGCGACTGGTGGTCATCCATGCCGGCCGCCGTGACGGACCGCCCCCGACCGTGTCGGTCACCAAGGCGACGAGAAGAAAGGCGAGGCTGGAAAGGATCAGCCCCTTGAGCGCGCCGAACCCGAAGCCGAGTGCCCGGTCGACCGGGCCCAGTATCGATGTCCTCGTCCGCGCACCGATCGCGCGAGCAACCAGCCGCCCGCCAAACCAAGTGATACCAGCGATCAACGCGAAGGCCAGCACGGCCGCACCCGAGGCGGTGCCGACATAGCCCGTCAACGTCTGTGCGACCGCGATGTGGAACAGCTTCAATGCCGCGACTACCGCGACCCAGGCGAACAACGACAGCACCTCCGTCACGAAGCCACGCAACAGACCCAGGGCCGCCGCTCCCACGACCGCCAGCAATACGATGATGTCGAGTGAGGTCAGGCCCATCTACGGACCCGCCTAGCCCCGCCCCAGCATATGGTCAACGAACTGCCCGAGCGTGCGGAAGCCGGTCAGGCGCAAAGGACCCTCCCCCTTGGCGTCCTTCGCCACCCCTATCGGCACCAGCGCCCGCTCGAATCCGAGCTTGCCGGCTTCCTTTAGCCGTAACGGCCCATGCGCCACGGGACGCAGTTCGCCGGACAATGCCACTTCGCCGAACGCGACCGACTCGGGAGGTACCGGCCGTTCGGACAACGCGGATACGAGCGCCGCCGCCACCGCCAGATCGGCAGCGGGGTCCTGCACCCGGTAGCCGCCGGCAATGTTGAGATAGACTTCGGCGGTCGAGAAACTGAGACCGCACCGTGCCTCCAGCACCGCCAGGATCATCGCCAGCCGACCCGAATCCCAGCCCACCACCGCACGGCGCGGGGTGGCGCCGCTGGCGAGGCGGACGACGAGTGCCTGGATCTCGACTAGCACCGGCCGCGTCCCCTCCAGCGCGGGAAACACGGTCGCCCCGGTCACCCCTTCCTCGCGGTGGGTGAGGAACAGCGCGGAGGGGTTGGCAACCTCCGCCAGCCCTTCCGCCTGCATCGAGAATACGCCGATCTCGTCGGTTCCGCCGAAGCGGTTCTTGATCGCGCGCAGGATGCGATACTGATGCGATCGCTCGCCCTCGAACGCCAGCACGGTGTCGACCATATGTTCCAGCACGCGGGGGCCGGCGATCGTGCCGTCCTTGGTGACATGGCCGACCAATACCAGCGCGGTGCCCCGTTCCTTGGCGAAGCGGATCAGTTCCTGTGCCGAGGCACGAACCTGGCTGACGGTGCCGGGCGCGCCCTCGATCAGGTCCGAATGCATCGTCTGGATCGAGTCGATCACCAGCAGATCGGGCGGTGTGGCGCTGGACAGCGTCGTCAGGATATCCCGCGTCGAGGTAGCCGATGCCAGTTGCACGGGCGCATTGCCCAGCCCAAGCCGGCGCGCGCGTAACCGGACCTGATCGGCCGCTTCCTCACCCGAGACATAGGCCACCCCCCTGCCCGCCATCGCCATCCGTGCCGCCGCCTGCAACAGCAGCGTCGACTTACCGATGCCCGGATCGCCGCCGATCAGCGTCGCCGACCCCTCGACGAAGCCACCGCCCAGCGCACGATCGAACTCGGCGATGCCGGTCGCCATCCGGTCCGGCAGCGTGACGTCGGCATCGAGCGACGACAGGAGAATTGTCCGCCCGCCTCCCTGGAGGTGATGCTTCGCGGCGAACGGCGTCACGGCCGCACCGGCTTCCTCAACCAGCGTGTTCCACTCGGAACAGTCGGCGCACTGCCCCTGCCACCGTGACGACACCGAGCCACACGCCTGACACACATATCGCTTCTGCGGTTTTGCCATTCATCAGATATAACGGAACGGGAGGGGAACAACAACGACCGCGCATCGGGTTTCGCCCGATCCGCGGTGGTATTCGGTTCGCCGCAGCGCTATCGGCAAGCCTCCATGCAGCCATCCGACCTTCGCGTCGCGCTTTTCAGCGGCAATTACAATTATGTGCGCGACGGGGCCAATCAGGCGCTGAACCTGCTTGTCGGCTATCTCATGGCGCAGGGGGTGACGGTGAGGGTTTATTCGCCCACGGTCGCCCGGCCTGCCTTCCCCGCCACGGGTGACCTTGTCGACGTTCCCGCGATCGCATTGCCGGGGGGACGTGGCGAGTACCGTATGGCATGGGGCATGCCGGAATCGATCCGCCGCGACTTGGCCGCGTTCGCACCCAACATCGTCCATGTCTCCGCCCCCGAACTGCTGGGCCACCGCGCGTTGAGCTGGGCGCGGCGGCACGGCGTCCCCGCGATCGCGTCACTTCATACCCGGTTCGAGACCTATCCGCGTTACTACGGATTGTCGGTGCTGGAACGGCCGATCGAGCGACTGCTGACCCGCTTCTACGACCGGAGCGACGCAGTGCTGGTGCCGGGACAATCGATGGCAGCGATTCTGCGCCGCTGGGGTGTGAGGGCCCCGATATCGATCTGGTCGCGCGGCGTCGATCACGACCGTTTCAACCCCGACCGTCGCGACCTTGCCTGGCGCCGTGAACTGGGCATTGCCGACGATGCGGTCGCAATCGGTTTTCTTGGCCGATTGGTGAAGGAAAAGGGGCTCGACGTCTTTGCGGAGGTCGCACACGCGTTGACGGCGCGGGGCGTACCCCACGAAGTGCTGGTGATCGGCGACGGCCCGGCGCGCGCGTGGTTTGCCACGCAGGTGCCGGGAGCCCGCTTCGCCGGTTTCCAGCGCGGCGAGGCACTGGGCCGGGCGGTCGCCTCGATGGACGTGCTGTTCAACCCGTCGGTCACTGAAACATTCGGCAACGTGACGCTGGAGGCGATGGCTGCCGGGGTTCCCGTCGTCGCCGCCCGCGCCACCGGCGCCATTGACCTCGTTGAGGAAGGACGAACGGGTTTCCTCGTCCCCCCGCGCGATGCGACCGCCTATGCCGACGCCATCGCCCGGATCGTTACGAAACCGGGTCTGCGACATGCTCTAGGTGATGCCGGTCACGCAAAGGCGGCCGGCTATCGCTGGGATCGGATCAACAGCGCTGTGCTGGATACTTATTTGTCAACGATCGCTGCACGGGGGTAGCTTACCCGTCACGCCAGTCGAACTGTAGCGGCGCTTCGCGAAACGCGAAACGATCGAGATGGCTTGCCACTACGTCCCGCATTCGTGCCACGTCGCCGTCCGCAGGGACCGTCAACACGACATCCAGCATCTGGGCAGCGGCGGCCATTGTGAGCCGCGCGCCGTTCGGAAAGTCGATCGTTGCCTCCTCCGGCATGACGACGACCGCCATCTTGTGGCTCCAGTGCTTGGCAAGTTGCTGAAGATACCGGCTGGCCGACCCGGTCGGCACATGGGCGATGGAAATACTCATCTCAGGCGCTCGATCTTCTGTGCGACCTCGTCGATCAGGGCGACGATGTCATAGCGGCGTTCCTCGGACAATTCCTCACGCCGCAGCTTGCCGCGCACCACCTCGCCCAGATTGCGCATCGCGCGGCGCGCCGCCTCGCTGTCGGTACGTTCGTGATGTTCGGCAAGCGCGGCGAGCCGGGTTGCCAGTGCTGCGACCTGACCAGCATGGTCGGTCAGGTGAGCCATGCCGTCATTGGTGACGGCGAAACGCTTCCTCGCCCCATCACTTTCCCGAGCGGCAATCAGGCCCATCTCGTCGAGCAGCGCGATCGTTGGATATATCACGCCGGGGCTCGGCGCATAGGCACCGCCGGTCAGTTCCTCGATCCGGCGGATCAGGTCGTAGCCGTGGCGGGGTTCGTCGGCGATCAGTTTCAACAGCACGAGCCGCAACTCGCCACCATCGAACATCCGTCGTCCCCGTCCACCACCACCGCCGCGAATGCCACGGTCGTGGCCATGCATATCTGCGAACATATCAATCTCATCTATTATAGAAGCATTAAAGATATATCGCGAATCGACAACATCAAGACCATCTAAGATATATCTTTATCGTCGAGTAAGAGTCGAACAGGTGACGGATGGGCAGACAGGTCCTACATCGACGGGCATCGCCGGCCTGTTGGCAGCGGACGATGGTCGCGGCGCGTCAGAACGGTGACATCATGCAGGATACGTTATTCACCCATCACGCCCCCCCCCGGCCCCTTGCCGAGGAGCTGCGACCGCAGACGCTGGCGGAGGTGATCGGGCAGGAGCATCTGCTGATGCCCGGCGGATCGATCGGCAGGATGATTGCGACCGGGCGGTTGAGTTCCTTCGTACTGTGGGGTCCCCCCGGCGTGGGCAAGACCACGATAGCCCGGCTGGTGGCTGATGAGGCGGGGTATGAATTCATACAATTGTCGGCGGTTTCGACCGGGATCGCCGATCTGAGGAAGGTGTTGGCGCAGGCGGTCCGTTCCCGGGAGTCGGCCGGCAAGGCCACCGTCCTGTTCATCGACGAGCTTCACCGTTTTTCCCGGCCTGTTCAGGACGCGCTGCTGCCGGCGGTGGAAGACGGCACGATCGTGCTGGTCGGCGCCACGACGGAAAATCCCAGTTTCAGCCTGGTGGCGGCATTGCTGTCCCGCGCCAAGGTCTACACGCTTGACCGGTTGAGCGGTCCGGAACTCGCCCGCGTGATCGAACGGGCAGAGGCGCGATGCGCCCGCCCCCTGCCCCTCACGTCCGAAGCGCGCGCCACGCTGATCGGCATGGCGGATGGCGATGCCCGTTATCTACTTGGTCTGTGCGAGGAAATACTCGCGCTCGATCGGGATGGCGACCTCACCCCCAAGGATTTGGTCGAATTTCTCCAGAAACGCGCGCCGCTCTACGATCGGGGTCAGGAGGAACATTTCAATCTTCTCAGTTGCCTCCACAAGAGTTTGAGAGGCAGCGATCCCGATGCGTCGCTGTATTGGGCCGCCCGGATGCTGGAAGGTGGCGAGGCGCCGGATGTGATCTTCCGCAGGCTGGCCTGCGCGGCGTCGGAGGATGTGGGTATGGCGGATCCGCAGGCGCTGATCCAGGTTATCACCGCGTGGCAGGCATTCGAGCGGATCGGCCTGCCGGAGGGGCGCCTGTTCATGGCGCAAGCGATCAATTATGTCGCGACCGCCCCGAAATCCAACGCTTCGTATTTAGCGTTCGATCAGGCACGAACGCTTGCCCGTGCCACCGGATCGGTGCCGCCGCCGAAACGCATCCTGAACGCTCCGACGAAGCTGATGAAGGAACTCGGCTACCATGACGGGTATCAATATGATCACGATCACCCGGATGCGTTTTCGGGGCAGGGTTTTTTCCCCGACGAGATCGCACAGCCCGAGGCCCCCGTTTTCTATCGACCCAATGAGCGCGGTTTCGAGCGAGATATCAGGAAGCGACTCGACTTCTGGGCGCGGCGTAAACGGCCACCTGAATCTCTCCAGGACTGATTTCCGCAGCTTCGCCTGCAACCGGCGTCTCTGCGCGGCGTTGCGATGGCGTAATGATAAAGGTCGCCAGCTATAACATGCACAAGGGGGTCGGCGCCGATCGCCGGTGCAGCCCCGAACGGATCGTCGACGTCCTGCGCGAGATCGATGCGGACATCATTGCCTTGCAAGAGGCAGATCGGCGCTTCGGCACGCGTGAACGGGTGATCCCGCTCCACCTGCTCGAAGAGCAGAGCGACTGGAAACCGGTCGCGGTCGGTCGTCGGACCGGATCGATGGGCTGGCACGGCAATGCGATACTGGTTCGCAAATCTGCCGAGGTGATGGAATGCGATGCCATCCACCTCCCCGCGCTCGAACCACGCGGTGCGGTGACGGCCGACATCAGGCTGTCGGGATCGACGATCCGCGTGGTGGGGATGCATCTCGACCTGTCGGGGCTGTGGCGACGCAGGCAGGCCGCCGCTATCCTCGCGCATCTCGCGCATCTCGCGCATCGCAATACCCCCTCTCCCACCGTGTTGATGGGCGACCTCAACGAATGGACCGCGGCGGCGGGGTGCTTGCGGGATTTTGGGCGGGACTTCCGTTTCGCCGCCACCGGGCCGTCCTTTCATGCCCGGCGTCCGATCGGGCGGCTCGACCGCATCATGGCGTCCACCGACCTCACCATCGTCGACTGCGGCGTTCATGCCAGCCCGGCAGCACGCAAGGCATCGGATCACTTGCCGATCTGGGCTATATTGGAACCGGCTCGGTGAACGGGCAATAACACCGTTAACGGTGGGGCGGGATGATGCGGGGCTGATGCGCGAGAAAGAACTTCGACTGGCGCTGGTCTGCTATGGCGGGATCAGTCTGGCCGTCTACATGCACGGCATCACCAAGGAAATCTGGCATCTGGCGCGTGCCAGCCACGCCTATCATGCAGGCGCTGATCCGGTGGGTGGCACCGCCATGGTCTATCACGCGCTGCTGGGCGAGATCGAGGAACGTGGTGACCTGCGGTTGCGCGTACTGGCCGATATCATCGCGGGGGCTTCGGCGGGCGGGATCAACGGCGTGTTCCTGGCGCAGGCGATCGCAACCGGCCAGTCGCTCGATCCGCTGACCGACTTGTGGCTTGCCTCCGCAGACGTGGAGGCACTGATCGATCCCGCCGCGGCGCCAGCGTCGCGCTTCGCCAAGGTCTGGGCACTGCCGATCGCATGGATGGCGGCGGGGCGCAGCGCGGAGGCGGTGGACGATCTGGACGAGGCGGCAACGCGGGACGAAGTGCGCGCCAAGCTGTCGCATTTCGTGCGCTCACGCTGGTTCGAGCCGCCTTTCGGCGGCGCGACCTTCACCGGACTGCTGCTCGATGCGCTGACGGCGATGGCCGCCAGCGAACGCGGGCCACGGCTGCTGCCGGCCGGGCAACCTCTCGACCTGTTCGTGACCGTTACCGACTTCGCCGGTCATCCCGAACGACTGGCGCTCAACTCACCGTCGGAGGTGGTGGAAACCGAACACCGCATCGTCATCGGCTTCTCCGATGGTGGCGCGGCGGCGGACACGCTGGCAGCGATGCCCGATCTGGTCTTTGCCGCACGGGCGACATCCAGTTTCCCCGGTGCCTTTCCACCCTTTTCGGTCGGTGAACTGGACCGGGTGCTGGCCGACCGCGCGATCGACTGGCCGCTGCGCCAGGCATTCCTCGCTCGTGCCTTGCCCCGCCATGCCGCCGCCGGTCAGGCCGAGCGTGCGATCCTGATCGATGGATCGGTCCTGGCCAACGCACCATTCCGTCCGGCGATCGATGCCTTGCGCGAACGCCCCGCCCGGCGCCAGATCGACCGGCGGTTCGTCTACATCGATCCGTCTCCGGGCATGAAGTTCCGCCTGTCCGCGCAACAGGGGACACCGGGTTTCTTCCAGACGATCCTCGGTGCGCTGAGCGAGCTACCCCGGCAACAGCCGATCCGCGACAATCTCGATGCCTTGGCCGACCGGTCGCGCCGGGTGGAAAGGCTGGCTGCCATCGTCGAGGCGATCCGACCCGCGGTGGAGACGCAGGTCGACATGCTGTTCGGCCGTACGCTGTTCCTCCACCGCCCGACCCAGAAGCGGCTTGCGACGTGGCGCCGCCGTGCTCAGGCCGCCGCGGCGGCGCAGGCGGGATATGGCTTTGTCGCTTATGGCCATCTCAAGCTGGCGGGCGTGGTCGACCTGCTCGGCCGGATCGCCAACGGCATCGCGGGGGAGCGCCTCGATCCAGGCCAGCGGCGCGCAGAGGCTATCCGTGCCGTCACGCCCGGCGATGCCGGCGGTGACGCGGCGATCGCCTTTCTGCGCCGGTTCGATACCGGCTATCGCATCCGCCGGCTGCGGCTGTTGGCGAGGCGGCTCGGCGAACTGGAGGAAAGCCGCGATCCCGGCTCGCTCGGCTCGATGCGGGATGCGATCTACGACTCCCTCGCGGCCTATCTCGATGCGCAACTTAGCGAACCTCACGCACAACTGACGGCTGCAGCGAAGGCGATGCGCCCTGACGCGACCAACTTTCTCGAAGGGCTGGCAGCCTCGCTCGATCTGCCGCGGCTGGACGTGGAGGCGGACGCCCGCCTGGCGACGGCACTGGCAGGGCTCGATCGCGACGCGCGGCGGCCGTTGATCCTCGCCTATCTAGGCTTTCCGTTCTTCGATGCCGCGACCCTGCCGCTGTTGCAGGGAGAAGGTCTGGATGAGTTCGATGCGATCAGGGTCGATCGCATCGCCCCCGACGACGCCGTCGCGATTCGCCCCGGCGGCGCGGAGGCGACGCTGAAGGGCATCCAGTTCAGCAATTTCGGGGCATTCTTCAGCCGCGCATATCGCGAGAACGATTATCTGTGGGGGCGGCTGCACGGCGCCGAACGGTTGATCGACATCGTCGTCTCGACCATGCCTTCGCCGGCCAGACTGGGACCGGGCCGGGTGTCGGCGATCAAGCGTCGCGCTTTCCTCGCTATTCTGGAAGAGGAGCAGGCGCGCCTCACCGCGATCCAGCCGCTGATCGCGTCGCTCCGCGTCGAGCTGGGGTAGGCTGGCCAAAACCCGCTGCAATCGCTAGCTTGCGCCCCCCGAGGGAGAACCGCATGCAGTTCCTGAAAATCCTGTTCTGGTGCCTGCTCGCCTTTCTGGCGGCGGTCTTCACGCTCGGCAATTGGACGTCGGTGCCGATCCGATTGCCCGGCGGGCTGATCGCGGACGTGAACCTGCCGTTCCTGCTTGCCATCACCTTCCTGCTCGGACTGTTGCCGACGCTCGGCTGGCAGGGTGCGCGTCGTTGGCGATTGCGTCAGCGGCTGACCGCCTGCGAGCGGGTATTGGCCGAAACCCGCGCAGCTGCATTGGTGACGCCTCCCGCCGGTCTGGTGATGCCCGGCCATGCGGTGATGGCGGACGATCATTCCCTGTCCTCTGGCCCGGCGCCGATCGCATCATGAGCAATCCCATCTACGTCGCCATCGATACCCCCGATCTCGATCACGCGAAGGCGATGGCGGATCAGGTCCGCCGCCATGTCGGCGGGCTGAAGCTGGGTCTGGAATTCTTTGTGGCCCACGGGCAACCGGGGGTGCGCGAGATGGCGCGGTTCGGCCTGCCGATCTTCCTCGACCTGAAGCTGCATGACATTCCCAACACCGTGGCCAAGGCGGTACAGGC
Organism: Sphingomonas cynarae; assembly: GCF_039537815.1. Classification (NCBI taxonomy): domain Bacteria; kingdom Pseudomonadati; phylum Pseudomonadota; class Alphaproteobacteria; order Sphingomonadales; family Sphingomonadaceae; genus Sphingomonas; species Sphingomonas cynarae. The sequence goes on from NZ_BAABBF010000005.1 coordinate 245,331, forward strand.
GCTCGCTCCCCTTCAGCCCGCAATTCTGACCGTCCATGCCGCCGGTGGCCGTGCCATGCTGGAAGGTGCGAAGGCCGCCGCCGCACCGGGAACCAAGGTGGTGGCGGTGACGATGCTGACCAGCCTAGATACAACCGACCTTGCCGCGACCGGGGTGGTGGGCAATGCCCATGATCAGGTACTGCGGCTGGCCGACCTTGCGCGGGAAGCCGGTATCGACGGCATCGTCTGTTCCGGCGAGGAAGTGGGTGCCGTGCATGCCCGCTGGCCGAAGGGGTTCTTCGTCGTGCCCGGCGTGCGGATGGCGGGCGGCAGCGTCGGCGACCAGAAACGCGTCGTGACCCCACGCGCGGCGACGGACGCCGGTGCCTCGATCCTGGTAATTGGCCGCCCGATCACACAGGCGGACGACCCCGATGCCGCTGCACGGGCGATCGTCGCCACGCTGTAGCACCGCCAGGCGACATGGCCTTTGCCCCGGCCACGCCGGGGGAGTAGGCCGCCCGTCATGACCCTTGCCAAGATTTGCGGACTGACCACCCCCGCCACGCTCGACGCGGCGTTGCGCCATGGCGCGAGCCATGTCGGCTTCGTGTTTTTCCCTCCCTCCCCCCGGCACCTCGAACGCGACACCGCCGCCGGGTTGTCGGCGCGCGTGCCCGGGTCGATCGCCCGCGTCGGAGTCTATGTTGATCCGGACGAGGAACTACTACAGCGTACCGTTGCGCTGGTCGATGTCGTGCAGGTGCACAAGGTGACCGCCGCGCGTGCGGCCGACATCCGCACCCGCTTCGGACGCGAAACCTGGGTGGCGATCGCGGTTCGAACGCAGGCCGATCTGGCGGAGGCCGCCGGCCATGTCGGCGCGGCCGATCGCCTGCTCTACGATGCGAAGACCCCGCCCGGCGCGACCCTGCCCGGGGGCATGGGATTGCGGTTCGACTGGTCGCTGCTCGATGGCTTCCGGCACCCGCTGCCATGGGCGCTGTCCGGCGGGCTCGATTCCGCCAATGTCGCCGACGCCATCGCCCGTACCGGCGCTCCCCTGGTCGACGTGTCGTCGGGCGTGGAAAGCGCCCCTGGCGTCAAGGATGTGGACAAGATCGCCGCATTCCTTAAGGCCGCCGGGTCATGAACACCGTCCCCAACAGCTTTCGCGCCCAGCCCGACGATCGTGGGCATTTCGGCCAGTTCGGCGGCCGCTACGTCGCCGAGACCCTGATGCCGCTGATCCTCGAACTCGAACGCGAATATCGCGCCGCCAAGGCCGATCCTGCGTTTCAGGCGCAGTTCGACGACCTGATGGAGCATTATGTCGGCCGTCCCAGCCCGCTCTATCACGCCGAACGACTGAGCGAGGCGCTGCGTACCGGTGCGGACCAGGGGATGGGCGCACAGGTCTGGTTCAAGCGCGACGAACTGAACCATACCGGCGCGCACAAGATCAACAACTGCATCGGCCAGATTCTGCTCGCGATCCGCATGGGCAAGACCCGGATCATCGCAGAGACGGGCGCAGGCCAGCACGGCGTCGCCACCGCCGCGGTCTGCGCACGCTTTGGCCTGCCCTGCGTGATCTATATGGGTGCCAAGGACGTCGAGCGGCAGCAGCCCAACGTGTTCCGCATGAAACTGCTCGGTGCGGAAGTCCGGCCCGTCACCTCAGGCGCGAAGACGCTGTCGGATGCGATGAACGAGGGCCTGCGCGACTGGGTCGCGAACGTCCACGACACCTTCTACATCATCGGCACCGCCGCTGGCCCACATCCCTATCCCGAGATGGTCCGTGATTTCCAGAGCATCATCGGGCGTGAAGCGCGCGCGCAGATGCTCAGTCGCACCGGCCGCCTGCCCGATCTGCTGGTCGCCGCGATCGGCGGCGGATCGAATGCGATCGGACTGTTCCATCCCTTTCTCGACGACAAGGAGGTGGCGATGCTCGGCGTCGAGGCGGCAGGCCACGGGTTGGAAGGCAGCGAACATGCCGCCAGCCTGGCCGGTGGTTTCCCCGGGGTGCTTCACGGCAACAAGACCTATCTGCTGCAGGACGAGGACGGCCAGATCGCCGAGGGTCATTCGATCTCCGCCGGGCTGGATTATCCCGGTATCGGCCCCGAACATGCGTGGCTGCGCGATATCGGCCGGGTCGAATATGCCAACGCCACCGATGTCGAGGCGCTGGATGCGTTCCAGCTGCTGTGCCGTACCGAGGGCATCATTCCCGCTCTGGAGCCGGCCCATGCCATTGCCGCCGTCGCCCACCGCGCGCGGACGATGCCGGCCGACGCCATCATCCTCGCCAATCTGTGCGGTCGCGGCGACAAGGATATCTTCACCGTCGCCTCCGCACTGGGGGTGGCGATATGACCGCTAGGCTGAGTGCCGCGTTCGGGCATGACCGGCCTGCGCTGATCGCCTTCGTCACGGCGGGCGATCCCACCCCGGCGGCGACGCCCGCGATCCTCGATGCGATCGTTGCGGGCGGGGCGGATGTGATCGAGCTGGGTATGCCCTTCACCGATCCGATGGCGGACGGCCCCGCCATCCAGAACGCCAATATCCGCAGCCTTGCCGCCGGTACCCGTACCGCCGACATTCTGGCGATCGCGAGGGGTTTTCGGCAGCGTCATCCCGACGTTCCCCTGGTGCTGATGGGCTATGCCAATCCGATGCTGCGGCGTGGATCGGCCTGGTTCGCGCAGGCGATCGCCGAGGCGGGCGTCGATGGCGTGATCTGCGTTGACATCCCGCCCGAGGAAGACGACGCGCTCGGCCCCGATCTACGCGCGCACGGCATCGCACCCATCCGGCTCGCCACTCCCACTACCGATGCCGCGCGCCTGCCGCAGGTGCTGAATGGCGCGGGCGGCTTTCTCTACTACGTCTCGGTCGCGGGAATCACCGGCCTTCAACAGGCGGTGGCCGGATCGATCGAGCAGGCGGTCGCCCGGCTGAAGGCGGCGACCGACCTGCCCGTCGCGGTCGGCTTCGGCATCCGCACGCCCGATCAGGCCGCCGCCGTCGCCCGTGTCGCCGATGCGGTCGTCGTCGGCTCCGCAATCGTCGAGGTGGTGGCAGAGCACGGTGCCGATGCGCCCGGCCCGGTCACCGCCTATATCCGGACGCTGGCAGAGGCGGTCGCCTCCGCGCGTCATCCCGTCAACGAGGAATCCGGCCGATGAGCTGGCTGAACAATGTCCGCAATGCCCTCGCCTTCAAATCCAAGAAGGAGCAGCCCGAGGAAAATCTCTGGCACAAGTGCAAGGGCTGCGGCCAGATGGTTTTCACCAAGGAACTGGAGGAGAACCTTCACGTCTGCCCGCGGTGTGAGCATCACGAACGGATCGGGCCGAAGATCCGGTTCGGGCAGATTCTCGATCAGGGCAGCTATGCCGAGCTGCCCAGCCCCAAGGTGCCCGAAGACCCGCTGAAATTCCGTGATTCGAAGAAATATGTCGACCGGATCAAGGCGGCGCGCACTGCCACCAACGAGGCCGATGCGCTGTTGAACGCGCGCGGCACGATCCTAGGGCACCGGGTGGTGATGGGCGTGCAAGACTTCGCCTTCATGGGCGGGTCGATGGGACTGGCCGTAGGCGAGGCGTTCGTCCGTGGCGTCGAGAATGCGATCGCGGATCGCTGCCCCTATCTGATCTTCACCGCCGCCGGCGGTGCGCGGATGCAGGAAGGTATCCTCAGCCTGATGCAGATGCCGCGCAGCACCGTCGCGATCCAGATGCTGCACGATGCCGGCCTGCCTTATATCGTCGTGCTGACCGATCCGACCACTGGTGGTGTCACTGCCAGCTATGCGATGCTGGGCGATGTGCAGATCGCCGAGCCCAACGCGCTGATCGGGTTCGCAGGCCAGCGCGTGATCGAAAGTACGATCCGCGAAAAGCTTCCCGAAGGATTTCAGCGGGCGGAATATCTGCTGGCGCACGGGATGCTCGATATGGTCGTGCATCGCCGCGATCTGCGTGAACGGCTGGCACAGGTGATCGGATATCTGTGCGGCAATCGGGACGCGGCAGCGGCCTGATCCGCCCCGCGTCCCTGCCATGGCCGATCACGCGATCTCTTCCCATCCCGCCGTCCAGGCGCAGCTTGACCGTTTGGCACGGTTGTCGCCCGGTGCCGACGTCTTGGGGCTGGAGCGGATCACGGCGTTGCTGGCGCGGCTGGGTGATCCGCACCGCTCGCTACCGCCCGTCTTCCATGTGGCCGGCACCAACGGCAAGGGGTCGACCTGCGCCTTTCTGCGCGCCGCGATCGAGGCGGCGGGGCTATCCGTCCATGTTTATTCCAGCCCTCATCTGGTGCGGTTCAACGAGCGTATCCGGCTGACCGGCTCGCTGGTCGAGGACGAGGCGCTGGCCGGTCTGCTCGCCGAGGTGCTGAAGGTCGCGGAAGATATCCATCCCAGCTTCTTCGAGGTGACGACCGCCGCGGCGTTCCTCGCCTTCGCCCGCACGCCCGCCGCCGCGACGATCGTGGAGGTCGGTCTGGGTGGTCGGCTGGATGCGACCAACGTCATCGCCGATCCCGCCGTCACCGGTATCGCCGCACTGGGTATCGACCACGAGGCGTTTCTGGGGCGCGGCGCGGCCACGATCGCGGGTGAGAAAGCGGGTATCGCCAAGCGCGGCATCCCGCTCGTCACCATGGATTATGCCGCCCCCCTGCGTGGCCGGATTGCGCAAGTCGCCGATGCGGCGGGCGCGCCGGTGATCGCCCGTGGCCGCGACTGGTACAGCAAGATCGCACGGACGACGATGCGATATCGCGACCCCGGTTTCTCGGTGGTGACGCATCGCCCACGCCTTGTGGGCGCGCACCAGTCGCGCAATCTGGCGCTGGCGATCGCGATGTTGCGCCATCAGGGCGCAGTCACTGTGCCAGAGACCGCGATGCGTGCCGCCGCCGACTGGGCCCACTGGCCAGCGCGGATGCAGCGGCTGGATGCGGGCCCGCTTACCGATCGGTTGCCGACGGGAAGCGAATTGTGGCTGGACGGCGCGCATAACCCCTCCGCTGCCGCCCCGGTCGCCAAGGCATTGCGGCGTATCGCGCGGGGTCGGCCGGTGACCGTGATCCTGGGGATGCTCGCCAACAAGGATGCCGATGGCGTACTGCGGTTGCTTGCCCCTTCAACGACCCGGCTGATCGCCGTGCCGGTTCCGGGCCACGAGCACCATGCCCCCGCCGATCTGGCCGGGCGTGCCGCCTTTTTCGGGATCGATTCGCAATCGGCCGCTTCGATCGAGGCCGCGATTGCGCGGGTCGGAATGCCGGGTGTGGTGATGATCGCGGGTTCGCTTTACCTTGCCGGCACCGCGCTGGCCGCCAATGATGAACCACCGATCTAGTTGCTATTGACTTGCAATAACTACCGCGCGAGTTTGGGTCATTCCCGAGCGGAGCCGCGTGATGACCGAAACGATGACGATCCTGCCCCACAGCCTGCCGGCCTGCGCCAATGCGCGCATCGTGCTGTTCGCGATGCGGCGGATGGGTGCCAATGGGCTGGCCGATGCCCGTGCGGCGCATGTGATGTTTACTGCATTCGGACAGGGGTTTCGCCGACCGCTGGTGCTGATGCGCGCACTGATGGCGGAACTTGCCTCGTCCGCCGCCGGTACGATCGCCATTGCGCCATGCTGTTGCGCGCGGATGACGCCGGCCGAGGCGGCCTTGGTTGCAATTGTCGCACGGGTCGAATCCGCGCCCGACACCGCCCGCCTGCTGACCGCCGACCTGCTCGGCGTGCGCCGGGTCGAGAACGTCCTGATGGCGGCAGGGGCGGTGGCGACCGCCTTCGCTGACGAGGGCCGGCCGGTCGCTGGCTAGGTAGCGTCTCCGGTGCGGGCGTCGCCTTCCTCGGCAACGCCCGCACTGCCGATCGAACGATCGATCATTCCCGACCGGCTCATCCACCAGAACAGCGCGACGCCCGGCAAGGCCAGTGCGGTGGTGAGCAGATAGAAATCGACATAGCCAAAGCGTTCGATCAGCGCGCCGGCGGTCGTACCCGTCACGATCCGCCCGACGATGCTTGCCGCCGCAGAGATCAGCGCGAATTGTGCGGCGGTGAAGCGCAGGTCGCACAGCGCCGAGAAATAGGCGATCACGACGACACCGCCGAACCCGCTAGCCGCGTTCTCGAAGCCGATCGCGCCTGCCATGCCCCAATTGCTGTGCCCCGCCGCCGCCAGCGCCGCGAAGGACAGATTCGATACCGCCATCAGGATCAGTGCCAGCAGCACCGATCGCTTCATCCCCATCCGCACGTACAGGACCCCGCCGATGAAAATACCGATCAGATAGGCGAAGAAGCCGATCCCGACGTCATAGAAAGCGATTTCGTCTCCGGTGAAACCAAGATCGTCGAACAGCAACCGCAGCGTCAGATTGGCGAGCGTATCACCGATCTTGTGGATCAGGATGAACAGCAGGACGAGCAACGCCCCCTCCCGCGTGAAGAACTGGACGAACGGACCCCAGATCGCTTGCAGACCATCGGCAAATCCACGCCGCGCCACCGGCTTGCGCCGCCGTGGCGGTTCGCCCAGTGCCAGTCCCGCCAGCATCGCCGGCAGCGCGAAGGTCGCGCAAGCGAGGTATCCCGCGCTCCACCCCGCCCGCGCGGCGATCACTAGCGCCAACGCGCCCGCGCCGGCGGAACCGATCCGCCAGCCATATTGGCTCATCCCCGATCCGATGCCCAGCTGGCGCGGCTCCAGTATCTCGATCCGATAGGCGTCGATGACGATATCGAACGTTGCGCCGGCCGCGCCGACCAGAATGGCGGCGGTGGCCGCCGCCGCGATGCTGGCGGCAGGGTCGACCAGCGCCAGATTGACCACGGCGGCGATCACCAGCACGCCGGCGACGATCAGCCACGACACGCGCTGACCCAGCCGGCCGATCAGCGGCAGCTTCACGCCATCGACCACCCACGCCCACAGGAACTTCAGATTGTAGACGAGAAAGGCGAGACTGAACGCGGTGACCGTTTTCTTGTCGATCCCGTCCTGCGCCAGCCGGGTCGTCAGTGTTGCGCCGATCATGGCGTAGGGGAAGCCCGACGATATGCCCAGCGCCAGCGCGGCCAGCGGCTGCTTCTCGACATAGGGGCGAACCCCGTCCCACCACTTCGCCTGCCGTACCGTGTCGTTCATTCCCGCTCCTCGCTCGCCGCCGGACCATACAGTCCCGGGACGGCGAGGGAAGCGATCACACGGCGAACAGGCGAAAGCCAGGTGGCAGACGTTTGGGGGGATTGCCCTGCAATCCCGACTCGATCGCGCCGATCGCAGCGAGCAGCGTGCGCGGGTTATATGGTTTGGACAGGCATCCCGCAGCCAGTTCGATCGCTTCGGGCGGGCAGGCGCCGGTGACGAACATCACCGGGACCGCGCGTGCATGCGCGGCTCGCGCCACGTCCACCCCCGATCCATCGGCCAGATTGACGTCGACCAGTACCAGATCGACCCCGCCTTCCGCCAATATGTCGATCGCGTCGCTGACCCGGTCGACGGTGGCCACCACGGTGTAATCGGCCTCCGTCAGGACGTGCTCATTGTCGAACGCGACCAGCGGCTCGTCCTCGACCAGCAGCAACCGGACGATCTGCCGCTTTTTCTTCCCGAACAGCATGGCGCCCGCCCTTTGTTACGCAACCCGAACATAACGCGCACCGGGGCCAAGGGTCGCAAAGATTTTTCGCCCGATCCCGTCAGACGCTGTATTCGCCGCGTCATGACCGACCAAGAGCCCCCGAAGGGCGATCGCATCGCCAAACTCCTCGCCCGCGCAGGTATCGCCTCGCGCCGCGATATCGAACGGATGATCGCCGAGGGGCGCATCGCGCTGAACGGCGTCACCCTCGATACGCCCGCCACGGTGCTGATCACGCTGGACGGCGTCACCGTCGACGGCCACGCCGTCGCCGCACCGCCACCCGCGCAGCTGTTCCTGTATCACAAGCCCCCCGGCCTGCTGGTGACCGAGCATGACCCGGCGGGCCGCCCGATCATCTACGATCACCTGCCGCGCGACCTGCCGCGGGTGGTGCCGGTCGGCCGACTCGATCTCAATACCGAAGGCCTGTTGCTGCTGACCACCGATGGCGGCTTCAAGCGTCAGCTCGAACTGCCCGCCACCGGCGTGGAGCGTACCTACCGGGCCCGCGCTTACGGCGATGTGACGCAGGCCCAGCTGGAAGACCTGATCGAGGGGATCGAGATCGAGGGGATGCGCTACGGCCCGATCGACGCCAATCTGGAACGCCGCACCGGTGCGAACGTCTGGATCGAAATGACGCTGACCGAAGGCAAGAACCGCGAGGTACGCCGTGTACTGGAACATCTCGGACTGCAGGTCAGCCGGTTGATCCGGACCCGCTATGGCCCGTTCGTGCTGGGTGATCTGATGCCGGGCGAGGTCGGCGAGGTACGCGGGGCGGATATCGGCGCCTTCCGCCGCACGCTCGACAGCCCCCGCCGCGCACGCGAGCCGATGGCCAATGTCGAAGTGGAAGCCCGCGGCAAGGCTACGGCCCCCGCCCCCATCCCCGCCGCGCCGCCACCCCCGGCGGCACGTCCGGTGGAAGAGGCAAGACGGCCCCGACCCGCACCGACCGCGTCGGCACGGCCCGCTGCGGCTGGCGGTGGCTGGGGGAGCCGGACGCGGCCCAGCCGACCGGCGGCGAACGCTGCCCCTGCTCCGACCGACCGTTTTCGCAGCGACCGGCCGCGCGGCGATGGACCACGCCCGGATCAGACGGGCGCTACCGGACCGCGCCCCGGCCATGTCTCCGGCAATGTCCGCAGCGACCGGCCTTATCGGGACGCATCGCCCCGCCCCGACCGGCCGATCGCCGATGCACCCCGTCAGGGCGGTGGCCGCAGCGACCGACAACGTCAGGCAGGCGGCGGACGTCCGACCGGTAGCGACTTTCGCGGTGCATCCTCGGGTACTAATCCTCGGCCCCAGATCGATCGGGCATCGCCTCGTGCCGACCGGCCAGCCGGCGATGCGCCTCGTCAGGACGGTGGTCGCAGCGATCGTCCGCGTCAGGCCAGTGGCGGCCGCCCGGCCGGTAACGGCTTTCGGGGGGCATTCTCCGGTGGCGATGCCCGGCCCCAGAGTGATCGTGCGTCGCCGCGCGCCGACCGATCGCGCAACTTTCGTGATCGCCGGGACGATGACGGCGCACCGGCGCGCCCGACGGGTGACCGGACCCGCGGCGCCGCCCCGGCCTATGGTCGCGACGACCGGAGCGGCGCATCGCCGCGTGGGCCCGCCCGCGCCGGTGCCGGCCCCAACCGCACGCCGGGTGCCGCCCGTCCCGGCGGCAAACCGCCCGGCAAGGGTGGATCGGCCAAGGGGCCGGCCGGCGGCCGCGGGCATCCGCCCCGTGCCCCCAAGGGAAAGCGCTAAGCGATGCGGGTGATCGCAGGACAATGGCGGGGCCGTCCGCTCGTCGCCCCCAAGGGCGATGCGACGCGCCCCACCGCGGATCGCACGCGCGAGGCGCTGTTCTCGATGCTGACCAGCCGGCTGGGCAGTTTCGACGGCCTGTCGGTGGCGGATCTGTTCGCGGGATCGGGAGCGCTGGGGATCGAGGCCTTGTCGCGCGGCGCGGCGACATGCCTGTTCGTCGAGCAGGAGCGCGCGGCGCTCGATGCGTTGAAGGCCAACCTCGCCAGGCTCGGCACGCGGGCGGATGTGCGCGCGACATCGGTGATGGCGCTGGGGCCGGCGCCTGCGCCGCTCGACGTGATGATGCTCGATCCGCCCTATGGCAGCGGCGCGGGAGAGGTCGCGATCGACAAGCTGGCCCGGCTCGGCTGGATCGGCCCGGCGACGTGGGTGAGCATCGAGACGGCCAAGCCCGAGGAAGTCACGATCGCGGGCTTCGAGATCGACGCCACGCGCGTCCACGGCAAGGCGCGGCTGACGTTGCTGCGACGGACGGCTGCGTGATCGGCAGGGCGGCGCTGGACAGCGTCGCCCTGCCCCGCCAAACTTCGTCCCATGTCGATTCCCGCCATCTTCGATCGTCTGCGCCTGCCCGTCATCGGGTCGCCGCTGTTTATCATTTCCGGCCCGGAACTGGTGATCGCCCAGTGCAAGGCGGGAATCGTCGGCTCGTTTCCGGCGCTCAACGCCCGGCCGGCGGCGATGCTCGACGAATGGCTGCACCGCATCACCGAGGAACTGGCCGCACATAACCACGCGCATCCCGATCGTCCCGCCGCCCCTTTCGCGGTCAATCAGATCGTTCATCGCTCCAACGACCGGCTGGAGGCGGATATGGCGGTTTGCGCAAAATGGCAGGTACCGATCGTCATCACGTCACTGGGGGCCCGCGAGGACCTGAACACCGCCGTCCATGGCTGGGGCGGAATCACGCTGCACGACGTGATCGACGACCGTTTTGCCCGCAAGGCGGTGGAAAAGGGGGCGGACGGCCTGATCGCGGTGGCCGCCGGTGCCGGTGGCCATGCCGGGCGCCAATCCCCCTTCGCGCTGATATCCGAGATACGGGCATGGTTCGACGGACCGCTCGCCCTGTCCGGCGCGATCGCGACAGGCGGTGCGATCCTCGCGGCCCGGGCGATGGGGGCGGATTTCGCCTATATCGGCTCCCCCTTCATCGCGACGGACGAGGCGAATGCCGACGCCGCCTACAAACAGGCGGTGGTCGATTCGCGGGCGGCCGACATCGTTTATTCCGACCTGTTCACCGGCGTGCACGGCAATTATCTGCGCGCATCGATCGTCGCCGCGGGGCTCGACCCCGACGATCTGCCGCAGGGCGATTTGAAGACGATGGATTTCGGCGGCGGCAACGGCAGCAAGCCCAAGGCATGGCGCGACATCTGGGGCGCGGGTCAGGGCATCGGCGCTATCGATGCGGTGGAGTCGGTCGCAAGCCGGGTCGAACGGTTCGCGCGCGAATATGATACGGCGCGCACGCGTCTTACCGGCTGATCGCAGGCGACCGTTCGTTTAAAGTGCGGCCGCCAGCCGTCGCTGCATCGCCAGTGCCGGGCTGACGGCCGGGGGCTGCGCCATCGCTTCATCCAGGAATACCGCCCGGCGATAGAGGGCCATACCATCATCGATCAACGCCCGCGCCTGATCGGGGAAACTGGCGAGCGCCGCCATGTCGGGCAGCGGCATCGCCTCCAGTCGTGGCTGCGCCTTTCCGTCCATTTCTCCCGCGTCGACCGCACGCCATGCCAGCAGCCATGCCAATACGATCATGAGTCGCGTGGTCATCCGCAACTGCTCACATGACAGCAATATGCCTGCCAGTGGATCGAGACGGTCGCCGCCCTGTTCGTCCGGATGCTCGATCCAGGCTCGCGTATCGTCGGCGAGCAGCATCGCATCGGTATAGAGCGCGGAGAGCAGCGGGCGGCGGATACGGGCAGCGTCGGTTTCAATCATGACGATCTCGTCGCATGGCGTCGCCGCCCTGCCCAGCCGGCCCGGCCGTCCCGCCTGTCCCGTAGCGGAGCATCCGCCCGGCCGCGTTAACGATCAGGCGATGATGTCGGGCAGCAGATAGTCTTCGAGCATCGCGATCTCGTCGCGCAACCGCAGCTTGCGTTTCTTCAGGCGGGCGAGCTGCAACTGGTTGGGCACGCCATGGTCGGCCAGTGCCGCGATCGCCGCGTCCAGATCGCGATGCTCCTGCCGCAATGCATCCATCCGTCCCCTGATCTGTACCTCGTCCACCGATGCCCTCCGCTATCCCGCCCCCTGTAGCGTAGAAGGGCGGCTACGGGCGAGGGCAAACGGCCCGCGGAGAAAACGGCACGGGGCATCGCGTTCGACGAAAAACCGGGCGACAATCGGTGATCGGCGTGTTCTACTTCCTGTCCCAAAGCATGAAAGGAGATCTGCCCATGCAGTCCACACCGCACCAGCACGCCCTGGAAGCGAAACATGCCACGTTGGATCGGCGCATCGCCGAGGAAACCAACCGTCCCCTCCCCGATACCGCGACGATCGCCGAACTGAAGAAGCAGAAATTACGGCTGAAGGAAGAGATCATCAGCCTGTAGCATCCATCATGCCGTCGCCCGGTAACGGGCGACGGTATTCCGGGTAGGAATTCTATTCTCCGGCCACCGCGCGCTGAACCTGTTCGGGATCGATCGTCGTGTCCAGTGCGACACCGATCCGTCCCTCCGCATACCAGGCGACGTGACCCGTGACCTCACCGACCCCCGGCAGCGTCAGTACCGCACGGGTACCGGCCATCACCGGATAGCCCGGTTCCGCCATCAGCCCACGATCGGACAGATTACGGATGCGAACCTCCTGCGGGCCCTCTTCGTCATCATCGAGGCGCAGCCACGCGGTCATCATCGCCGGGCTACGGTGATGTGCACGCTGATCGGCCGGGTTCACCACGCGGATATGATCCGTCCGCCTGCCCGCATCGCGCGTCGAGCCATTCGTGCCCATCCTGTTTCCTGCCATTGCCGCGGTCGATGCCCTGCGCCCCGACATCGCGTCAAAGCCTTAACATACCGGAAACATAGCCTAAGGGATATGGGCGGCGGGCCCTATTCGTCGCGCGAGATCTTTTCGTGGCGTTCGTGGCGTTCCTGCGCCTCGACCGTCATCGTTGCGATGGGCCGCGCTTCCAGCCGGGCGAGGCTGATCGGCTCGCCGCTGACTTCGCAATATCCGTATTCGCCCTCTTCGATGCGGCGAACCGCGGCGTCGATCTTGCTGATGAGCTTGCGCTGGCGATCGCGGGTGCGCAACTCGATCGACCAGTCGGTTTCGCTCGACGCCCGATCGGTCAGGTCCGATTCGCGCAGCGAGTCGAGCTGAAGCTGGGACAGCGTGCCCTGCGCTTCCAGCAGGATGGCTTCCTTCCAGTCGATCAGCTTGTTGCGAAAATAGGTCTGCTGCCGCGGGTTCATGAACGGCTCATCGGGCGACGGCCGATAGCCATCGTCATTGGCCGCTCGTCGGCCAGTGGAAAGGACGTCTGCGCGATCAAGAACCGTCGCCATATCGTTCTCCCTTGGGCCCGGTGGCACGGTTGGTTCCGTATCGCCTGAGCCGCCCCCTTATGATGCTGGGCCTATAGATGCACAAAACCCGCGTCACAAGCGACAGCCCTGCTGTTCCGTACCGTTTCGGATGGAATGTTGCGCCAATATCACGTCGGGCTTTTCACATGATAATTTCGGCCGCCGTTACGGTACGGAACCATGCCATCAGGCGTCGGCGATCGCCTTTTCGATATCAGGTACGGGATGTCCGGTCAGGTCTTTCGCCAATTCGCCGGTGATACGGTTGCTGACTTCCTTGTGATAATGCTTGCGCAGTTCACCGAGCGTCTTCGGTGGCGCGATCACGATCAGGCGCTCGAATTCGTTACCAAGCGCACGGCGCTTCAGCAGGTCTGCCGCGCTGGCGGCGAAGCGATCCTCCTCGATCTGATGTGCGTCGGCCCGCCCCATCGAACTCTGCGAGGCACCTTGCGGGGACGATGCACGTCCGGCGTCGTCCGTCGTCTGCTCGCGATCGGCAGGGTTCGTCTGTTCCTCGGCATGTTCGACGACCAGATTGGGATTTTGCGCATCCCCCTCGTTGCGGAGGAACAGCATCTTGCGACCATCAGCGACGAGGACGACGGCGTCATGGGGAAGCTGCAAGGGGTGTCTCCTTCATGGTGGTTGCGCCCGGGATAACGCGCCGCCCGCGGCACGGGTTGCGCCGCCCCGCCCCTGTCGTCATAGCCCGTCGCCATGCACGACATCCGCCTGATCCGCGAGAATCCCGCAGCCTTCGACGCCGGGCTCGCCCGGCGCGGGCTCCCCCCCCGATCCATCGACCTGATCGCGCTGGACGAACGTCGACGCACGACGATCGCCGCCGCGCAGGACGCACAGACCCGCCGCAACGACCTGTCGAAGCAGATTGGCCAGGCCAAGGCTACCAAGGACGATGCACGGGCCACGGCGTTGATGGCCGAGGTGGCGGCCCTGAAAGCCAGGCTGCCGGAACTGGAACAGGATGAGCGGACGATGGGGGTGGAACTGGATGCGGCACTCGCCGCGATCCCGAACCTGCCTGCCCATGACGTGCCCGAGGGGGCCGACGAGGACGACAACAGATTGGTCCATGAACGCGGCAAGAAACCCAGTTTCGGCTTTCCCGACATTCGCGAGCACGACGCGATCGGCCCGGCGCTGGGTATGGATTTCGAGACGGGGATTGCGATCGCGGGCGCCCGGTTCACGATGCTGCGCGGCCCGGTCGCCCGGCTGAACCGTGCGCTGGGCCAGTTCATGCTCGACCGGCTGGTGGCGGACTATGGCTATGAAGAAGTCGCGCCGCCGGTGCTGGTTCGCGAGGAAGCGTTGTTCGGCACCGGGCAGTTGCCCAAATTCGCCGAGGATCTGTTCCGCACCACCGACGACCGCTGGCTGATCCCGACCGCCGAGGTATCGCTGACCAACATCGTGCGCGAGCGGGTGCTGGCCGAGGGCGAATTGCCGCTGCGTTTCGCCGCACTGACCCCCTGTTTCCGGTCGGAAGCCGGCGCGGCGGGGCGGGATACGCGCGGGCTGATCCGCCAGCATCAGTTCGACAAGGTCGAGATGGTGTCCATCGTCACCCCCGACGCCTCCGACGACGAGCATGAGCGGATGACCAGTGCCGCCGAAGGCGCGCTGGAGGCGCTGGGCCTGCCCTATCGGCGGATGCTGCTGTGTACCGGCGATATGGGCTTCTCCGCCGCGCGCACCTATGATCTCGAAGTTTGGTTGCCGGGTCAGGGCCGGTATCGCGAGATTTCCAGCTGCTCGACCTGCACCGATTTCCAGGCGCGGCGGATGAATGCCCGGTTCCGCGCGGAAGGCGGCAAGCCGCAGTTCGTGCATACGCTGAACGGCTCGGGCCTCGCGGTCGGCCGCACGCTGGTGGCGGTGATCGAGAATTACCAGCAGGAGGACGGGTCGGTCGCGGTGCCGACGGTGCTCCAGCCCTATCTGGGCGGGCTGACGATGCTGGAGCGGCCGCGCTGATGCGTATCCTGGTCACCAACGACGATGGCTATCATGCGCCGGGCCTGACGGTGGCGGAGCGGATCGCGGCGGCCTTTTCCGACGATGTCTGGGTCGTCGCGCCAGCCGAGGAACAGTCGGGGGCGGGCCATTCGCTGACGCTGACCCGGCCGCTGCGCCTGCGCCGGTTCGGGGAAAAGCGCTTTGCCGTATCCGGCACGCCGACCGACGCCGTGATGATGGCGGTCGCCAAGATCATGAAGGATACGCCGCCCGACCTGATCCTGTCGGGTGTCAACCGCGGCGCCAATCTGGCGGAGGACGTGACCTATTCGGGTACCGTCTCCGCCGCGATGGAAGGGGCATTAGCGGGCATCCGCTCGATCGCGCTCAGCCAGGTCTACAGTCGTGAGGGGATGGGCGATGCCGTGCCTTTCTCGGTCGCAGAGGCATGGGGCGAGCGGGTGCTGCGCCCCTTGATCGAGGCGCCGCTGGCACCACGGTCGTTAGTCAACGTCAACTTCCCCGCCGTGCCGGCGGATCGGGTGAAGGGGGTGAAGGTGGTGGCACAGGGCCTGCGCGATTACGGTCGACTGCGGATCGTGACCAACACCGATCCGCGCGGCTATGACTATCACTGGTTCGCGCTGGGGCAGATGGAGCAGGTGGCCGCACCGGACACCGATCTGGCGGCGGTATCGGACGGCTATGTCGCGGTCACGCCGCTTCACCTCGACCTGACGCATGGGGCGTCGCTGGCGATGCTGGCCCGGGCCTACGGATAAGATGCGGGCAGCGGCGATCGGGGTGGGGATGGCGCTGGCGCTGGCCGGCTGCATTCCCGCTGTCGATCCGCCGCCCCGCCCCATGGGGCCTGCCGGTCAGGAGCCGCCCGCCCCCATCGACGATGATCGCCCCGCGCGCGGTGTGGTCGACGTGCCTGCCCCCCGCCCCGCCCGGCCATCGTGGGAGACGCGCCCGGTCGCGGCGGACGCGCAGGACGTGGCCGAGTCCACCGTCGTCGTTCGCCGTGGCGAGGGATTGCGCGCGGTGGCGGACCGGACCGGTGCGAGCGTCGACGCGATCGCGCGGGCCAACGGCATCGCCCCCCCTTATGTGATCCGGGTAGGGCAGCGGCTGACGGTGCCAGCCGGGCGTTATCACCTCGTCCGCCCCGGCCAGAGCGGGATTGCCATCGCCCGCGCGTACGGCGTGCCATGGCCGCGCATCGTGACCGCCAACGCGCTGGCCGAACCCTATCTGTTGAATGCCGGACAGCGTGTGCTGATCCCCGGCGACGAGCCGGCCGGCCCCAGTCGTGCGGCGGAACGGGCGGCGGCATTCCGGCTCGACGTGGACAGCATCCTGACCGGGGGCGAGCCGGCGCTGGCGGCGAATCAGGCCCCGACCCGCCCGGTCTCCCGCCCGACCCGGCCACTGCCGTCGAGCGCGGCGGTAGCGCCGCCGGTAAGGCTGGCTGGCGGCGGTTTCGTGTGGCCGGTGCAGGGGCGCGTGGTGAAGCGGTTCGGGCCGGGCGCCAGCGGCGAGCGCAACGACGGGATCAAGATCGCAGTGCCGATCGGTACCTCGGTGGGGTCGGTGGCGGACGGCGTCGTCGCCTATGCCGGCGACGGGATTGCAGCCCTGGGCGGCCTGGTGATCGTCAAGCATGGCGGCGGCTGGACCAGCGTCTATGGCCATGCCTCGCGCCTGCTGGTCAGCCGGGGGCAGAGTGTGAAGCGCGGACAGGCGGTGGCGCTGTCGGGCGATACCGGCTTCGCCGACCGGCCGGAACTGCATTTCGAACTGCGCAAGGGCCGGACCCCGGTCGATCCGCAGACGCAGTTGCCGCAACGCTGACGGGCGGCCGGGGCGGCGGAAAGTCACACCGGAAAGTCACGAAAGTCCCATCCTACAGGGGGTCCGCCGCGCGGTCGTTCCGTCCCGCCACGCACGGCACCCGCCGTCATGTGTCTACATGGCACGACACGCGCCTGTAGGACAGTGACGGGAGCCGTGGGGCTTGCTAACCGGCGGGCATGTCCTACCGGTCCGAGCTTCTCACCATCCTGTCGCAGCGCGGCTATATCCATCAGATGACCGATGCGGTCGCGCTCGACGCGCTGGCCGTGAAGGGCGTGGTGCCCGGCTATATCGGTTTCGATCCGACCGCGCCGTCGCTGCATGTCGGCAGCCTTGTCCAGATCATGCTGCTCCGGCGATTGCAGCAGAGCGGACACAAGCCGATCGTGCTGATGGGCGGCGGCACCGGCAAGATCGGCGATCCCAGTTTCAAGGACGAAGCGCGCAAGCTGCTGGGCGAGGACGGCATCGCCGCCAACGTCGCGTCGATCCGGCGAATCTTCGAACGCTTTCTGACGTTCGGGGACGGGCCGACCGATGCGGTGATGCTGGACAATGCCGAATGGCTCGACGCGCTGGAATATATCCCGTTCCTGCGCGAGGTCGGGCAGCATTTCTCGGTCAACCGGATGCTGTCGTTCGATTCGGTGAAGCTGCGGCTGGACCGCGAACAGTCGCTCAGCTTCCTCGAATTCAACTACATGATCCTGCAAGCTTATGATTTCATGGAGCTTTCTCGCCGCGCGAATTGCCGGTTGCAGATGGGCGGCAGCGACCAGTGGGGCAATATCGTCAACGGCATCGAACTGGCGCGGCGGATGGACGGGACCGAGGTGTTCGGGATCACCACCCCGCTGATCACGACCGCCGACGGCGGCAAGATGGGCAAGACGATGGCGGGTGCGATCTGGCTGCACGAGGACCAGTTGCCGCATTTCGATTACTGGCAGTTCTGGCGCAACACCGACGATCGCGATGTCGGCCGGTTCCTGCGGCTGTTCACCGACCTGCCGCTGGACGAGATCCGCCGGCTGGAAGCCTTGCCCGGTGCGCAGATCAACGAGGCGAAGAAGATCCTGGCCACCGAGGCGACCGCGATGTGCCGCGGGCGCGCCGCGGCCGACGAGGCGGCGGACACCGCGCGTCGCACCTTTGAGGAAGGTCAGGGCGGCGATGCCCTGCCCCGGTTCGCGGTGACGGGCGAAGTGGCGCTGGTCGATGCGCTGCTCGGGTTGGGGTTCGCCAAGTCGCGCGGTGAGGCGCGCCGGCTGATCGCGGGCGGCGGCGCGCGGGTGGCCGGCGAGAAGGTGAGCGACGAGGCCGCGACGATTACGGTCGATGCGGAGCCGGTGAAAGTATCGGCGGGCAAGAAGCATCACGGGCTGCTGGTGCGGGAATAACCGGCGAGACGGAATGATCGGCCGGAAGCAGGCCATCGTCCAGCAGCCACGCCGTCGCTTCCTCGATCGTCATGAAATAGGCGGCGTCGCGATTGGCGGCTGCCCGCTTGATCTGCATCCGCGATAGCGACCGCGCGACGACGAAGGCGATTCGCCGCGACCGGGTGGCCGGATTGGCGAGCATCGTCTGGAACCGGTCGACGCTTTCCTGCGACTGGATGACCATGCCGCGGATGTCGACCAAAGTGAGGTGCTGGTTGGGCAGGCAGCGCAGTTTCAGATGGGCGCGGTCACGCTC
Source organism: Sphingomonas cynarae (assembly GCF_039537815.1). Classification (NCBI taxonomy): domain Bacteria; kingdom Pseudomonadati; phylum Pseudomonadota; class Alphaproteobacteria; order Sphingomonadales; family Sphingomonadaceae; genus Sphingomonas; species Sphingomonas cynarae. The sequence continues at coordinate 263,942 of NZ_BAABBF010000005.1, forward strand.
GGCGGCGAAGCGCGCAATATCGTCGACCGTGAAAAATCCGGCCATCGTCAGGCAGATCAGGTCACGGGGCGCATCGGCCGTGATGGAAAAGGTCGCGGTCATCCTTATCCCGTAACCGGGCAATATTGCCGATCCGTTTATCATGGTCACGCTACCGGACCGATCGGGGCGTGTGCCGTCCTAACCCTTTCTCAATGCCCGATCCGATAGGACCGATCTGGATCGCACCGTCACGAGACGTCGGCGCGTGACGAGAGGACGGCATGGGTTTGGCGCAACGGTTACCGGACGATGATCGGCGCGAGCCGCGCCAGCCCGTGCTGCACCGGACCCGTGCCGCACAGGCCAATGGGGCGGAAATGCCGGTGGTGGTCGTCAACATCTCGCCCCGCGGTTTCATGGCGCGCAGCGAAGCGCCCCATGAGGCGGGCGATCTGCTGGCGATCCATATGCCGTTGATCGGCGCGCTGGAGGCCGAGGTCCGTTGGTCGCTGGGCGGGCGGATCGGCTGTCGGCTATTGCGGCCGATCGATCCCGCCGATTACGTCCTGATGCTCCAGATCATGATGCGGGGCATGACCGCGCCGTCAGCCTGATCGCAGCAGCGCGACGCCCGCGTCGCGTTCGAACAGATACAGCGCCACCCGCGCCGCCTGCCCGCGCGGGCCCGACAGGCCGCCGTCCCGGTCGATCAACAGCCGGGCATCGTCATGCGCGCATTGCAGCAGGTCCGGCAGCATCTCCGGTGTGGCGAGACGGAAGCCCGCCTCCCCCGACTGGCGGGTGCCGAGCATCTCACCCCCGCCGCGCAGCCGCAGATCCTCTTCCGCGAGCCGGAATCCGTCGTTCGATTCGCGCATCAGGGCAAGGCGCGCGCGGGACGTTTCACTGAGCGCATTGCCGCGCAGCAACAGGCAGATCGACCGCCCGCCGCCGCGCCCCACCCGACCGCGCAACTGGTGAAGCTGGGCAAGGCCGAACCGGTCGGCATGTTCGATCACGATCAGCGTGGCATTGGGCACGTCGACCCCCACTTCGATCACCGTCGTCGCGACCAGCACGCCGGTGCGCGCGCCCGCGAACGCCTCCATCACCGCGTCCTTCTCCGCCGGCTTCATGCGACCATGGATCAGACCGACGCGCTCGCCGAAGCGGGCCGTGAGCGCCTCCGCCCGCGCCTCCGCGGCGGCGAGATCGGATTTCTCGCTCTCCTCGACCAGCGGGCAGACCCAGTAAGCCTGTCCCCCCTCGGACAGGTGTCGGCCGAGCGCGTTCACCACCTCGTCCAGCCGGTCCTCCGACAGGACGCGGGTTTCGATCGGTTCGCGGCCGGGCGGCATCTCGTCGAGGCGGCTGACGTCCATGTCGCCGTACTGCGCCAGCGTCAGCGTGCGCGGGATCGGCGTCGCGGTCATCGCGAGCAGGTGCGGGCTGCGGCCCTTTTCCTGCAACAGCATCCGCTGCGCGACGCCGAAGCGATGCTGTTCGTCGACCACGACCAGCGCGAGGTCGCGGTAGCGGACCGCCTCCTGAAAGATCGCGTGCGTGCCGACCAGCAGGTCGATCGATCCGTCGGCCAGCGCCATCAGCGTCGCCTCCCGCGCGCGGCCCTTGTCGCGGCCGGTCAGCACGCCGATCTCGATCGGCAGGCCGGACAGGGTTCGGCGTAGCGAATCATAATGCTGGCGCGCGAGGATTTCGGTGGGGGCGAGCAATGCGCCCTGCGCCCCCGCCTCGATCGCGACGAGCAGCGCCATCGCGGCGACCAGCGTCTTGCCCGATCCGACATCGCCCTGCAGCAGTCGAAGCATCGGTGCCTCCTGCGCCAGATCGCCCTCGATCTCCGCGACGGTACGGGTCTGCGCGCCGGTAGGGGTATAGGGCAGGCGCAGCAGGTCGCGCAGGCGGCCGTCGCCGGTGAGCGCGCGCCCCTTGCGCTTGCGGGTATCGGCGCGGACCAAAGTCATCGCCAGTTGGCTGGCGAACACCTCGTCATAGGCGAGGCGTTCGCGTGCCTTCGCATCGGCGGGGTCGGCATGGATGCGTTCCAGCGCGGCGCGCCAGTCGGGCCAGTCTCGCTTCGCCTTCAGCGTCGGCTCGATCCATTCGGGCAGATCGGGGGTACGGGCGATCGCCTGTTCGATGAACCCGGCGAGCCGGCGGGAGGTGACTCCTTCCGACAGCGGATAGATCGGCTCGCGGTCGCGCAAGGGGTCGCCGGGATCGGCCAGGTCGGGATGGACGATCTGGAGATCCTGCCCATATTGGTCGAGCCGCCCCGACACGAGCTTCGTCTCGCCGATCGGCAGCAGCTTCTTCGCCCAGCCGGGATGGCCGCCGAAATAGACGAGGCTGACGATGTTGCCGTGCGCGTCCGCCGCCTGCACGCGCGTCGGCGTGCGGCCGTTGCCGTCGCGGATGCTCTGCGGCGTCAGGGGGATCGCGATGATGCGGCCGGCATCGGATGCCATCAGTTCGGTGCGCGGCACCCGGTCGACCCAGCCGGTCGGCAGATGGAAGGCGATGTCGATCACTCGGCGCAGCCCCAGCCGGTCGAGCGGGCGGGCGAGCGCGGGGCCGACGCCCTTGAGCGCGGTGATCTCGGCGAACAGCGGATTGAGGATATCGGGACGCATGACTACATGACCGCCATACACCAGCCGACGGCCGCCGCCAGCGTCCGCCGGCCATATCCCGTTGGAGTTTGGCGCGATGGATCACGACATACGCCTGAAGCGCACCTATTTCCGCGCCTGGCACCGCGGCACGCGCGAGGCCGACCTGATGATCGGCGGATTCTTCGATGCGCACCACGCCGGCTGGTCCGCCACTGAACTCGACTGGTTCGAGGCGCTGCTGGAGGAACAGGACGTCGATATCATGGGCTGGGCGATCGGATCGATCCCCTGCCCGCCCGAATGGGACACGGCGATGATGCAGACGATGCGGTCGCTGGATTTCGTGCCGTTGCCTGAGTGATCTTCTCCCCGGCACCTCCCCGGCGGAGGCCGGGGAGGCAAGCAAGTTGTGCGGTGAAACCCCGTCAGGACGAAGAAAGAACCCGATGCCCGACCTGAAATCGATCCTGACGGCCAAGGCGCCGCTGACGCTGGCGGGGGTGCCGACCGGGTTCCAGCCGTCGCTGCTCGCCGATCTGGCGCGTGCCGCCGGGCGGGTGGTGTTCGTCGCGCCCGACGATGCGGCGATGCGGGCGATCGCCTCGACCGCGCCGTTCTTCGCGCCGGAGCTGGAGGTGGTGACGTTCCCGGCCTGGGACTGCCTGCCCTATGACCGCGCCTCGCCGACCTTGCGCGTCATGGCGGAGCGGGTGGCGGCGCTGTACCGGTTGCAGGGGAAGGCCAAGGGGCCGCAACTGGTGCTGACCACTGCCAATGCGGCGACGCAGCGGGTGCTGACGCCGTTCCGCATCCGGCAACTGGTCGCGACGCTGGCGCCGGGCGAGCGGATCGGCCGCGACGATCTGGCGACGTTGTTGCAGGCCAACGGCTATGTCCGGACCGAGACGGTCCACGATCACGGCGAATATGCGGTGCGCGGCGGGCTGGTCGACCTGTATCCGTCCGGCGAGGAACATGCGCTGCGGCTCGATTTCTTCGGCGACGAGATCGAGAGCGTGCGGACCTTCGATGCCGCCGACCAGCGGACGACGGGGCGGATCGACGGCTTCACGCTGCTGCCCGCGTCGGAGGCGCTGCTGGATGCCGAATCGATCAAGCGGTTCCGCACCCGGTATCGCGAGGCGTTCGGCGCGACCGCGACGGGCGATCCGCTGTATCAGGCGGTGTCGGACGGGCGGCGGCAGGCAGGCATGGAACACTGGCTGCCGCTGTTCGAGGAGAAGCTGGCGACGCTGTTCGACCATATCGGTGAGGCGGTCGTCATCCGCGATGCCTCCGCCGCCGCCGCTGCCGAAGGCCGGTTCGAGGCGATCGCCGACTATTACGAGAACCGGAAGCGCGCCGAGGCCGCACAGCCGGGGAGTTACCGGCCGCTGCCGGCCAAGGCGCTGTACCTCGACCTCGATGCCTGGACGGACGGGATCGCGGGGGCGACCGCGCATCTGACCACGCCGTTCCACGAACCCGAATCGAGCCGGGTGCTGGATTTCGGGGTCGATGGCCCGCGCGATTTCGGCGCGGAGCGGGCGGCGCAGAGCAACGTCTACGAAGCGGTCGTCGCGCATATCGAGAAACTGCGTCGCGACGGGCGCAAGCCGATCCTCGCCAGCTATTCGGCGGGTGCGCGCGACCGGCTCGGCAGCCTGTTGAAAGACCATGGGCTGAAGGGCGCCAAGCACGCGGAGACGTGGCAGGAGGCGCTGGGCATCGCCGACACCACCAAGAGCTTCGGTGTCGGGCTGGTCGTGCTGCCGCTGGACCATGGGTTCACCGCGCCGGGTGTAGCGGTGCTGACCGAACAGGACATGCTGGGCGACCGGCTGATCCGGCGGAACAAGCGCAAGAAATCCGCCGACGCCTTCCTCGCCGAACTGGCGACGCTGTCCCCCGGCGATCTGGTGGTCCACAGCGACCACGGCATCGGCCGGTACGAGGGGCTGACCTCGATCCCGGTGGGCAAGAGTCCGCATGATTGCGTCGCCCTGTCCTATGCCGGCGGCGACAAGCTCTACGTGCCGGTCGAGAATCTGGAGGTCCTGACCCGCTACGGATCGGGTGAGGACGGCGCGGCGCTCGATCGTCTCGGCGGCGAGGCGTGGCAGCGGCGCAAGTCGAAAATGAAGGAGCGCATCCGCGAGATCGCCGGCGAGCTGATCGCGGTGGCGGCGGAGCGCGCGCTCAGGCCGGGCGAGGTCGCGGAACCGGATGCCAGCGGCTATCCGGCGTTCGTCGATCGCTTCCCCTACGATCCCACCGACGATCAGGACCGGGCGATCGACGACGTGCTGGGCGATCTGGCGGCGGGCAAGCCGATGGACCGGCTGATCGTCGGCGATGTCGGCTTCGGCAAGACCGAGGTTGCGCTGCGTGCCGCGTTCGTGGCGGCGATGGGCGGGATGCAGGTGGCGATCGTGTGTCCGACGACTCTGCTCGCCCGCCAGCATTACAATAATTTCTCCGCGCGGTTCGAAGGCTTCCCGATCAAGATCGGGCGGATCAGCCGGCTGGTCGGTACGGCGGAGACGAAAGCCACCAAGGAGGGCACCGCATCGGGCGATCTGGACGTGGTGATCGGCACCCACGCGCTGCTGGCCAAGAACGTCGAGTTCAAGCGGCTAGGGCTGGTCATCGTCGACGAGGAACAGCGGTTCGGCGTGACGCACAAGGAACGGCTGAAGGCGCTGAAGGCCGACGTCCATATGTTGACGCTGACCGCGACGCCGATCCCGCGCACGTTGCAGATGGCGATGTCCGGCCTGCGCGAACTGTCGGTCATCCAGACGCCGCCGGTCGACCGGCTGGCGGTGCGCACCTATGTGATGCCGTGGGACCCGGTGGTGCTGCGCGAGGCGTTGCTGCGCGAACATTATCGCGGCGGCCAGAGCTTCATGGTCACGCCCCGCGTCGCCGACCTGCCCGATATCGAGGAGTTCCTGCGCAACGAGGTGCCGGAAATCCGCTACGTGATCGCGCATGGCCAGATGAGCGCCTCCGAGGTGGAGGAGCGCATGAGCGCCTTCTACGAGAAACGGTTCGAAGTGCTGGTGTCGACCACCATCATCGAAAGCGGGCTGGATATCCCGTCCGCCAACACGATGATCGTCAACCGCGCCGACCGGTTCGGGCTGGCGCAGCTGTACCAGTTGCGCGGGCGGGTCGGTCGGTCGAAGACGCGGGCCTATGCCTATATGGTGACGCCGCCCGAACGGCAGATGACCGAGGCGGCTGACAAGCGGCTGAAGGTGCTGAGCGACCTCGACACGCTGGGCGCCGGGTTCCAACTGGCCAGCCACGATCTGGACATTCGCGGCGCCGGCAACCTGCTGGGCGACGAACAGTCGGGGCATATCAAGGAGGTCGGCTACGAACTCTACCAGTCGATGCTGGAAGAGGCGATCATGGACGCCAAGGCGGGCGGTTTCGCCAGCCGGCCGCGCGATTTCAGCCCCCAGATCACCGTCGACGCGCCGATCCTGATCCCGGAGGATTACGTTCCCGATCTGGACCTGCGGATGGGTCTGTATCGCCGCCTGAACGATGTGGCGGACGCGCGCGAGGTGGAGGCGTTCGCCGCCGAGATGATCGACCGGTTCGGTGCGCTGCCCGATGCGACCGAAAACCTGATCCGCGTCATCGAGATCAAGCTGAACGCCAAGAAGGCGTGCATCGCCAAGATGGATGTCGGTGCGAAGGGCGTGCTGGTGTCGTTCCACGACGACAAGCCGCCCAATGTCGGCGGCCTGATCGCCTATGTCGACCGGCTGGGCGGCGTCGCCAAGCTGCGGCCGGATTCGAAGCTGGTGCTGCAACGCGCCTGGCCCGATGCGAAATCGCGGCTGCACGGCGCGCTGCAATTGTCGAAGGGGCTGGCGAAGGCGATGGCATGACGGTCGGTCGCCGGTCCGCCGTGGATCTGGCGATGTCGATATCCGTCTTTTGATCGTGATACCGCGATCGACTCCCCGGTAGCGGTGCGATACCATCGCCCGGTCAAGACCGGGGGGCGGCATGGCAACTATCTACAGCGGAACGCGAACAACCGATCACCGATTCTTCGTCACCACGGCCTATATCATGGCCGGGATCATCGTTGCCGGTTTCGGCATGCAGTGGCTGATGGGGCGGTCAAGCTTTCGGTCACCACCGATGCTGCATGTCCATGCGCTGGTCTTCATGGGATGGACGATGCTGTATGTCGTCCAGAACCATCTGGTCGGGCGTGGATCGGTGGCGCTGCATCGGCAACTGGGCTGGATCGGGGCGGGCTGGGCCGTGGCGGTGATGATACTGGGCCTGTACATGACCGCGATGATGGTTCGCCAGGGAAGAACGCCGTTCTTCTTCCAGCCCGGCTATTTCCTGTTCATGAACTGGTTGACCGTGCTGGGTTTCGGTGCGTTGACGGTGGCGGCGATCCGGCTGCGGCGGCGGACCGACTGGCATCGCCGGTTGATGCTGTGCGGGATGGCGATCCTGACCGGGCCGGCATTCGGGCGGCTGCTGCCGATGCCGCTGCTGATCCCGTTCGCGGCGTGGGGCGTGTTCGTCTGCGTGATGCTGTTTCCGATCGCGGGCATGGTCGCGGACGTCAGGCGGTACGGTGCAATCCACCGCGCATGGTGGTGGGGTGCAGGTACGATCGCGGCGCTGCAACTCACGATCGGCGTGGTCGCGTTCAGCCCATTCGGCCTGACCGTCTATCGCACGGTGACGGCCGGCGCGGCAGGCGAGACGGCGGCGCCGCTGGTCTTTCCACCGTTTCCCGGAGCGCGGCCTCTTGGAATACCGCCCGGCAGCTGACCTGCGCTCAACTGCTATGGTCGGTGACGATGCGCCAATGGCCGTCCCGTCGCGCGAAAACCAGGGTGGTATAGCCCGATTGCGTTTCCTTGCCCGTCAGCGTCCAGCGCGCGATGAGGACGCGGTGGGTGGCATCGATCGGGCGTTCCACCAGCATCTCGAACGACAGCTTGCCGCGGGTGTTGCCGCCAGCGGTGAAGCTGGACGCATAACGCGCGGCGATCGCCGTCTTGCCGCGCACGACGCCCCTGGCGGTGACGTAGACCGCATCGTCGGCATAGACCGCCATGAAACGATCGAGGTCGCCGGCGTTCCACCCCGCCGCGCTGGCGGCCATCGCGGCGGCGATGGTCGTCGCCTCCGCCAGTTGCACCATCGCCGCGATCATCGTTCGTTCTCCACCATCGCGATCAGTGCCGCCTCGTCCAGCGCGCCGGCCCGCAGGAACCCCTGATACCAGCCGCAACCCTCCGCCGTCAGCCGGGCGAGCTGTTCAGGCGTTTCCACCCCTTCGGCGATCACCGCCAGCCCCAATCCACGGGCGATATCGATCACGCCGCGCACCACCACCCGGTCGCGCGGATTGCCCACGATGTCGCGGGCCAGCGCCTTGTCGATCTTCAGATAATCGAGCGGCAACGCCTTCAGATAGGCGAGGCTGGAATAGCCGGTGCCGAAATCGTCGATCGCGACGCGGCACCCCGCCCCCCGCAGCTCGGCGAGGACGGTGGCGGCACGATCGAGTTCGAGGATCATGCCGGTTTCCGTCACCTCGACGGTCAGCCGGCCGCGCGGAAAGCCGCTGGCATCGACCCGGTCGAGGAACAGGCGGGCGAAACCGGTCCGGGCGAGATCGGCGGCGGTGAGGTTCAGCGACAGCCGGAGCGTCGACAGCGATCGCGGCCAACGTGCGGCACATCGCAAGGTCAGTTCCTGGATATGATCGGACAGGGCGATGCCGAGATCGGCCCGGTCGGCGGCGGCGAACAGCGTGTCGGCCCCCAGCGCGCCAAGCCGGGGATGCTGCCACCGCGCCAGCGCCTCCACTCCGACGATATCGCCACTGGCGATCTCCACCTGCGGCTGGAACAGGATCGCGATGCCGTCGCCCGTCACCGCGTGATGCAGATCGGCTGCAAGCGCATCCAGCGACCCGGCTTCCTCCGGCGCGGCCATCCGCACCGTGGCGCCAGCGCTGACCCGCGCCTGCGCCAAGGCGGTGTCGGCGCGACGCAACAGGGCATCGGCATCCTCGCCCGGTGCCTGGCCGGCGACGCCGATCCGATGCCCGATCAGGATCGGCCCGCCCTCGACGGCGAAGGGCCGGGCAAGCGCCGCACCGATCGCGCCGAGCCGCGTGATGGGTGGACCGTCCAGCCCGATCAGGAAGTGATCGCCCGCGATCCGCGCCACGACGGTGTCCGGGCCGGCCGACTCCGCGATTCGCGCCTGCGCCAGCGCGATCACCGCATCCACCCGTTCGCGTCCATGCGCGGCGTTGACGAGGTCGAGTCGCGATAACGTGACGGCGACGAGCGCGCAGCTGCCGCCGGCGGCGATCCGGCCGTCGAGCCAGGCGCGCAGTCGCCGCCCTTCCTCGCCGTCGATCGCCGATGTTTCGCGCCGGTCGATGGGGCCGGCAGCGCGCAGCATGGGCAGCATCGTGGCGATCGCCGGTTTCGAATGGAGGCCGGCGAGGAAGCCGGCAGCGCCCGCCGCGACGAACGGCGCGGCCCCCTCGGCAGTATCGGTCAGGACCAGCACCGCCTCGCCCGCGGTGGCGGCGACGCGGATCTCGCGCAGCGCCGCCTGTTCGCGGCCACGGGCGTCGACGATGCCGATGGCGCGGTGCTGGTCGGGGCTGTCCATGTTTGTGGACCCTAGCGGCGGGTGGGCGCACCCTCAATCCGTTACGCATCAGTCACGTCCTGTCGGTCACGCTCTTGCCGATCGACGATGCAGACCCTAGCTGGGACGGTACGATGGCGACGGTCCTATCCCCTTCCGATACGCCCGCTTTCGACAGGCTGGTCGACGCGCATGGGCGGGCGATCCGGTACCTCCGCATCTCGGTGACCGATCGCTGCGACCTGCGCTGCCGGTACTGCATGGCGGAACAGATGACGTTCCTGCCGAAATCGGCGCTGCTGAGCCTGGAAGAGATCGCGATCATCGCCGAGCGATTCGTGGCGCGCGGCGTGACGAAGATTCGGTTGTCGGGCGGGGAACCGCTGGTGCGCCGCGATGTCGGCGAACTGGTCAGGCGGCTGGGCGATCTGGTCGGCCACGGGCTGGACGAGCTGACGATGACCACCAACGGCACGCGGCTGGCCGATCATGCGCCCGCGCTGCTCGCCGCCGGGATGCGGCGGATCAACGTCAGCCTCGACAGCCTCGATGCCGACCGGTTCCGACATATCACCCGGCACGGCGATGTCGCGCAGGTGATCGGCGGTATCCGGGCCGCGCGCGATGCCGGCCTACGCATCAAGATCAACATGGTCGCGCTGAAAGGGCTGAACGAGGACGAGATCGGCCCCATGCTGCAATGGTGTGCCGACGAGGGGCTGGACCTGTCGCTGATCGAGACGATGCCGCTGGGCGCGATCGACGAGGACCGGGTCGATCGCTTCCTGCCGCTGACGCGGGTGTTCGACGATCTGTCGGCGCGTTTCCCGCTGGAGCGCGATTCGCATCGCACCGGCGGACCGGCGCGATACTGGCGGGTGGCGGGAACGGACACGCGGCTGGGGCTGATCTCGCCGCTGACCGCGAATTTCTGCGACGGGTGCAACCGGGTGCGGCTGACGACCGAGGGCAAATTGTACATGTGCCTAGGTCATGACGATCAGGTCGATCTGAAGGCGGCGCTGCGCGATGGCGGCATCGGCGCGCTGGACGCCGCCATCGACCGTGGCCTGCGCGAGAAACCGTTGCGCCACGATTTCCGGATCGAGGCGGGATCGGCCCCGGCGGTGACCCGGCATATGAGCGTCACGGGCGGATGACCGGTTATCAGCGGTGGGCGCTGGCCGCCTCACCCACCGGCCCGGCGCAGGCCGCGGCCGCCGAACTGGCCGATGCCGCCGATTGGGTACCGTTGGACGAGGCGGACGTGGTGATCGCCCTGGGCGGTGACGGGTTCATGCTGCACACGCTGCACCGGATGCTGGAGCGGCGTATGGCCCCCGGCGCGGCGCCGGTGCCGGTGTTCGGCATGAATCTGGGGACGGTCGGCTTCCTGATGAACGAATGGCGGCGGCACGGCCTGCAGGAACGGCTGGCCCGCGCGCGCCGGTTTCAGGTCACCCCGCTCCAGATGACCGCGACGGCGGTGGACGGTCGTATCTGCACCCTCCCCGCGATCAACGAGGTGTCGCTGCTGCGCGAGACGCGGCAGACCGCCAAGCTGGAGGTGCGGGTCAACGACCGGATCGTCCTGCCCGAACTGGCATGCGACGGCATCCTGTGCGCGACGCCGGCGGGATCGACCGCCTATAATCTGTCCGCGCAGGGGCCGATCCTGCCGCTCGGTTCGGGTATGCTGGCGTTGACCCCGATTAGCCCGTTCCGGCCGCGGCGCTGGCGCGGGGCGATCCTGCCCGACAAGACCCGCATCTCGCTGACGGTGCTGGACCCCGCCAAGCGCCCCGTCTCCGCGGTCGCGGACCAGCGCGAGATGCGCGACGTGGCGCAGGTGGATATCTCGATGGATCGCGCCCGCGACCTGACCCTGCTGTTCGACCCCGAACACGCGCTGGACGAGCGGATCACGATGGAACAGTTCATCGCCTGACCGCGCCGTCGCCGGGGGAACCGGCGTGGGTTCAGCGCTGGGTTTCCCGTTGCGCCTGCACGGATTCCACCGGCTTGTCGGTGCCGGCGACGTTCGTCACGAACAGGATCGCCAGCAGGATCGCGCCAACGAAGGCGCACACCATGCCGATCACCAGCCCCCGCGCCGGCTTGTTGCCATTGTCATCGGCCATCGATCATTCTCCTGTTCATACGTGGCCAACGCACGGCTCCCGCCGATGGGGGCGACGACCGTCATTGATATGGGCTGGCGACATGCCGCAAATCCGCGGCATCCCACCGGTAACATCATCATTATCCGCTTAAATCCGTCATCGATCGCCCCTACAGGGCAAATGCCGCATGGTTGACTCGCGGCGGTTCGAGTAGGTCGAGATGCCCAATCCAGTCCCGGTTCATCCCCGCATCGATGCCCATGACCTGCCAAATTCTCCTTTCGAGGAGTTCCGGCTGTGCGAGCGGGATACCCGGAATGTCGCGCAGGACGCCGATGAGCGGCTGGCCACCGCCCGGCTGCTGCTGCGGGCAACATGGCCGGTTTCGACCGATACGTTCGTGACGGAGGACATGCCGCTGCTGCTGACGCGCGCCGGCCAGATCGATCCATCGCGCTGAACGGCGCGGTGTTACCGTAGACCGGGATGATCGTGGAAAGCAGGTGACGGGTACCGGTCGGCCATCATCATCCGCGTCATATCGGAAGGTGGCTCCCTGAGTAGGATTCGAACCTACGGCCGCTCGATTAACAGTCGAGAGCTCTACCGCTGAGCTATCAGGGATCGTTGCCGGTGGCGGCTCTATAACCGGCGGAAAAGAGGATGCAACCCCCTATCCGATCATGGAGCGATCATCGCGGCGATGCATTGGGGGTAAATGCGACAGACGACCACCATGCTGACGATCGCCACTCCCGGCGCGGGATTGCACGAGATCACCGACCGGATCGTCCGCTGGATCGGCGAGACAGGGATCGACGAGGGGCTGCTGACGGTGTTCTGCCGGCATACCTCCGCCTCGTTGCTGATCCAGGAGAATGCCGCCCCGGCCGCGCGACGTGACCTGGAACGCTATTTCGCGCGTATCGCACCGGAGAGCGACCGCTATGAGCATGACGACGAGGGACCGGACGACATGCCCGCGCATCTGCGCAGCGCCCTGACGACGGTACAGTTGTCGATTCCCGTCATCCGTGGCGAGATGGCGTTGGGGACGTGGCAGGGCATCTATCTGTTCGAACATCGCCGTGCGCCGCATCGCCGGACGCTGGCATTGCATCTGATCGGTGAATGATCCCAATCAGTCATTTTGCTGAACGGGAGCCAAGTCGTTCATCGCTCGTTCCACCATTGACGGTTATTGCGGGGCGTTTCGCCGCATCTGCCGCGAACGGAGACGCTGAAATGTTTCTTTCCTTCGGCCGCAAGGCCATCGTGGCGGCGTTGACCGCCAGCACTCTTTTCGTCGCGGGCTGCGCGACGGAAACCCGTTACCGTCCGGCCACCGGGCAGGGCTTCTACCGGTCGGGCTACAGCGACCGGCAGATCGAGCCGAATCGCTTCCTCATCAGCTTTGCCGGCAACAGCGTGACATCGCGCGATACCGTGGAACGGTATCTGTTCTTCCGGGCCGCCGAGCTGACGTTGCAGCAAGGCTATGATTATTTCGTGATGGCGGATCGCGACACCAACCTGCAATCGCGCACCTATTCCACGCCGGGGTTCGGTGGCGGATTTGGCGGCGGTTTCGGTTATGGCGGCTTCGGCGGCTATTGGGGGCCGTCGTGGCGGTATCGCGGAGCCGGTTTCGGCTGGCGCAGCTGGGATCCGTGGGGCGGTGGTTTCGGTCCCTGGGGTGGTGGTTTCGACGTCCGCACCATCGACCGGTACGAGGCCGCAGCGGAGATCGTGATGCGCAAGGGACCGATCCCGCGCGAGAACATCCGTGCCTTCGATGCCCGCAAGGTTGTCGAATCGGTCGGCCCGTCCGTGCAGTTGCCGGAACAGCCCAACCGGCGCTGATCGTTCGCCGGAACGACATGGCCGGAGCCACCCCGGGGTGGCTCCGGCTTTTGCGTGCCTATAACGTCTGGTCGAGCGCGGTTCGTGCCGGCCGCGGGCGCAGGGTCAGCAGCGCGACGAGACTGAGCGCCGCCGCGCCGCTGAGGTACAGGCCGACTGCGGCAAGCCCGTGTTCCATCGCCAGCCCCTGCGCCACCAGCGGCGTCAGCCCGCCGCCGATCACCCCCGCGACGTTGAACGCGATCGAGGCACCGGTGTAGCGCACCCGTGGCGGAAACAGCCCGGGCAGCCAGGCGCCGAGCGGTCCATAGACGAAACCCATCGCGAACAGGGTCAGCGACAGGAAGGCGAACGCCCCCGCCGCCGACCCGTTCATCAGCGGGGCGATCGTGAAGCCCACGAGGATCGTGGCGACACATCCCCCCGCCAGCACCCGACGCTCGTCCCAGCGCCGATCGGCGAGCCACGCGGCACCATAGATGCCGACGGCCATGAACAGGATCGCGCCCAACTGCATCAGCAGGAACTGCTGCATGGTGAAGCCCAGCGTCTTGGTTCCGTAGCCGAGGAGAAAGGCGGTGCCGACATAATAGGCGGCGAAGCACGCGATCGCGCCGACGATGCCGGCCAGCGTCACGCCGCCATGATGCCGGAACAGCTCGAACAGCGGAACCGATGGCGGCGGTGATTCGGTCAGCGAGGCGGCAAATTCCGGGGTTTCGGTCAGCTTCAGGCGGATCCACAGGCCAAGCGCGACCAGCAGCGCGCTGATCGCGAACGGCACCCGCCAGCCCCAGTCGCGGAATTCTGCCGGCGACAGCCATACGCCCAGCAGCAGGAACAAGCCGTTGGCGAGGATGAAGCCGGCCGGCGCCCCCAGTTGCGGCGCGCTGCCATAGCGTGCGCGCCAGCCCGGGGGAGCGTGTTCGACCGCCAGCAGCGCCGCCCCGCCCCATTCCCCGCCCAGGCCGAAGCCCTGCCCGAACCGCAGCACGCACAACGCCACCGGCGCGATCCAGCCGGCGCTGGCATAGGTCGGCAGGAAGGCGACGAGCGTGGTCGACACCCCCATCGTCAGGAGGGAGGCGACCAGCGTCGATTTGCGGCCGATCCGGTCGCCGAAATGGCCGAACACGATGCTGCCCACCGGTCGCGCGAAGAACGCCACCGCCAGCGTCGCGAATGCCGCCAGTTGCTGCGTACCGGGTGAACCGACGGGAAAGAACAATTCCCCGAACACCAGTGCGGCGGCGGTGGCATAGACGTAGAAATCGTAGAATTCGATCGTCGTACCGACGAAACTGGCGGTTAGTACGCGGGCATGGGACGGCGGATGATGGGTCATGCGCCCGTTTCACGCCCCCGCCCTGCACGGTCAACCCGACGGGCCTGCCGTCACCAGATCAATCGACGCCCGGATAGGTCGCGAATCGGGGCAGTGCGTCGATATCGTCGAGCCAGCCGACCCGGTCCTTTACCATGATGTGCGCGCCGGGCGGATCGCCGGCCTGATCGTCGAGCGTACCCGACTGGATATCGACGATGCCGGGCAGATAGGTGGGGTTGCGATAGAACAATCCGGTTCCGCACCGCCCGCAGAAGTCACGCGTCGCAAGGGCGGACGAGGCATAGGATCGCGTATCCCCCGTCACCGTCAGCTGTTCCTCGCGAAACGCGATCCAGCCGACCATCGGCGCGCCCGACCAGCGGCGGCAATCGCTGCAATGACACAGGGCATGATGCGCCGCCTGCCCGGTCGCGACATAGCGCACGGCACCACAATGGCAGCCGCCGGTACGGATGGCGTCAGTATCGGGAATCGGATCGGTCATCGCGGTAACGTCTCTGCCGGCGGGGGTGGAGTCAATCGGGGCGGGTCCTGCCCCGCCCCGATCGACCCTGCGGCGATCAGCGACGATCGATGCTGGCGAGCTGCACCGTGCGACCGCCGACGATCGCGGCGATCTTGCGGGTGCCGTCCGCCATCATTTCGCGGTAGCAACGCTGTGCATCGGCCAGTTCGTGCCAGCGGGCCTTGTCCTGACCGCAGGCATGACGGGCGGCGGCGGTCAGCCGACGGTGCAGGCTGGCCCGCCCGGCGGGATCGGACAGGTTCAGGTCGGCGGTTTCGATCCGCGCGGTGACCGGCACACGGGTCTGTGCGGCAGCTGCGACGGGCGACAATGCACATATGGCGAGGACCGCCGCGGTCGCGACGTTCTGGATGATCTTCATGACTGGGCTCCTGCGGGGGGCGCCCCGGTATCCGGGTGCGCATCATCGCCCACGGAGACCCGCCCCGGTCGATACCGACCGCGACCCCCCGTTGGCTGCACGCCCTCTGCGCCGCTGTCGTTACGCCCGCGCGACGATCGCGTGTCAGGGCGATGACGGCGGAGGATGCTTGCCCCCGGCATCGCCGTTCCCTACCTGTTCGTCGGTGAACGATGCCACCACCCCGATGCAAGAGCCGCCCTATCTGCGCGGCCTGAACGAACCCCAGCGCCAGGCCGTGCTGACGACCGACGGCCCGGTCCTGATGCTGGCCGGCGCCGGCACCGGCAAGACGGCCGCCCTGACCGCACGGCTGGCCCACCTGCTGTACACGCGCAAGGCGTGGCCATCGGAGATACTGGCCGTCACCTTCACCAACCGCGCCGCGCGCGAGATGCGCGAGCGGGTCGGCCGGCTGGTAGGGGATGCGGTGGAGGGGATGCCGTGGCTGGGCACCTTCCATGCGATCGGCGCGAAGATGCTGCGCCGCCATGCCGAACTGGTCGGGCTGCAATCCAATTTCACCATCCTCGACACCGACGACCAGTTGCGCCTGCTCAAGCAACTGATCCTTGCCGCCGATATCGACGAGAAGCGGTTTCCTGCCCGCAGCCTGGCCGGGCTGATCGACGAGTGGAAGAACAAGGGGCTGACGCCCGGCGACGTCGATGCGGGCGAGAGCGAGCGTTATGCCAACGGGCGCGGTGGCGAGCTTTATGCGCAGTATCAGGCGCGGTTGAAGGCGGTGAACGCCTGCGATTTCGGCGACCTGCTGCTCCACATGCTGGTGATCCTGAAGACGCAGCGCGACGTGCTGGAACTGTACCAGCAGCGGTTCCGCTACATCATGGTCGACGAGTATCAGGATACCAACAGCGTCCAGTATCTCTGGCTGCGGCTGCTGGCGCAGGAGCGCAAGAACATCGCCTGCGTGGGCGACGACGACCAGTCGATCTATTCGTGGCGCGGCGCGCAGGTGGAAAACATCCTGCGCTTCGAGAAGGATTTCCCCGGCGCCACGGTGATCCGGCTGGAACAGAATTACCGTTCCACCCCGCATATCCTGGGCGCGGCGGGCGGCGTGATCGCCAACAACAGCGGCCGGCTGGGCAAGACGCTGTGGACCGAACTCGACGTGGGCGAGAAGGTGCGCGTGCTGGGCGTGTGGGACGGGCCCGAGGAGGCACGCCGCGTCGGCGAGGAGATCGAGGCGGCGAAGCGGCGCGGCACCGGGCTGGACGATGTCGCGATCCTCGTCCGCGCCTCGCACCAGACGCGCGAGTTCGAGGACCGGTTCATCGTGATCGGCATGCCGTACCGGATCGTCGGCGGCTTCCGCTTCTACGAACGCGCCGAAATCCGCGATGCGCTCGCCTATCTGCGCATCGTCAACCAGCCGTCGGACGATCTGGCGTTCGAGCGGATCGTCAACGTGCCCAAGCGGGGCCTTGGCGACAAGGCGCTGGCG
Organism: Sphingomonas cynarae; assembly: GCF_039537815.1. Lineage (NCBI taxonomy): Bacteria > Pseudomonadati > Pseudomonadota > Alphaproteobacteria > Sphingomonadales > Sphingomonadaceae > Sphingomonas > Sphingomonas cynarae. Next base: position 280,957 of record NZ_BAABBF010000005.1, read on the forward strand.
AAGATCCACCAGCTCGCCCGCGCCACGGGCGCGCCGCTGACCACGGCGGCGGCGCGCATCCTCGACACCGACGAACTGACCCCGCAGGCGCGGCGTTCGCTGGGCAATCTGGTCGGTGATATCGCCCGCTGGCGCGACCGGGCGAGCCAGCTATCCCATGCCGAACTGGCGCGACAGTTGCTGGACGAGAGCGGCTATACCGCGATGCTGCAGGCGGAAAAGTCGGTCGAGGCGGCGGGGCGGCTGGAGAACCTTACCGAACTGACCCGCGCGATGGAGGAATACGACTCGCTCGGCGCGTTCCTCGAACATGTCAGCCTGGTGATGGACAAGGATGGGGCGGTGCAGGAGCCGCAGGTCACGATCATGACCATCCACGCCGCCAAGGGGCTGGAGTTCGACACGGTGTTCCTTGCCGGCTGGGAGGAAGGGCTGTTCCCGTCGCAGCGCGCGATCGACGAGGGCGGGACCAAAAGCCTGGAGGAGGAACGCCGCCTCGCCTATGTCGCGATCACGCGGGCACGGCGGCGGGCGGTGATCTTGCACGCCGCCAACCGGCGCATCTATGGCCAGTGGACATCTTCCATCCCCAGCCGCTTCGTCGGCGAACTGCCGGGCGACCATGTCGACAGCGAGACGACGATGTCCGGCGGCGAAAGCCTGTGGCGGGCGAACTGGTCCGAACATGCCGATCCGTTCGCGGATGTGGCACGCGGCACCGGACGCGGTCCCGGCTGGCAGCGGGCGGCAGGGCAAACCGGCCCGTCGAGCTTCACCACCGCGCCCAAGCGGATCGTCGAAAGCCAGGCGAGCGCGGTCAGCATCGGCAACAAGGGGCGCGACGACCTGTCGCTCGGCCAGCGGGTGTTCCACCAGAAGTTCGGTTACGGCGCGATCGCCGAGATCGAGGGCAACAAGCTGGAGATTGACTTCGAGAATGCCGGGCGCAAGCGGGTGATGGACAGCTTCGTCACGCTGGGGTGAACCGGCGGTTGCTGACAAAGGGCTGAAGGGGCCGTTCAGGAACCATCCTCATGGCAGGCCGTATCCTCCGCACATTGCCCGATTCGCGGGCCGGAGGATGTTGCCATGCTTTCCCGCTTGATCCCGCTCGGTCTGCTTGCCGCGACGATGGTGGTGGCCCCTGCCCTCGCCCAGACCGGCGCTCAGGAGCAGCGGTTCCGGACGGCGCAGGACCGGTTCGATCGCGAATATCAGCTCTACCGGCAGGAGGTGGACCGGTATCAGGCCGCCCGCACCGGCCCCGCCCGTTACGACGACCGCGACGAGGATACCGGCCCCTATCGTCAGGCACCGGATCGCTACCGCGACGGGTATGACGACGAGGCGGCCTATGACCCCGCCCGCGATTATCGCGGCGGCACCCAGTATCGCGAACGGGTGCTGGCATCCGAAGACCGCGTCTATGCCGGCTATGACGGCCGTTATTACTGCAAGCGATCGGATGGGACGACCGGCCTGATCGTCGGTGGCGCGGCGGGCGGGGTGCTGGGCAACGTGATCGACGGCGGCCGCAGCCGCACCGTCGGGACGCTGCTGGGCGCGGCGGCGGGCGCACTGGCGGGACGGGCGGTGGATCAGAACCAGCAGGTCCGCTGCCGCTAGGGAAACCGCGACTTGAATATCGGGTCTGCCGCATAGCCCATGCGGTAGACCAAATCCTGTTGATTTAGGACGAGTGTACGGCGATAGGATGGGGCAATATTAGAAGCAGGGGTATGGGACACTGATCCCGCCCGCCCGTTCAGGAGACGATCATGACCGCCTCGCCGATCCGCACCGAGCGCCACGACGATATCCTCGTCATCATTTCCGACAATCCACCCGTCAACGCGCTGGGCGCGGCGGTACGGCAGGGGATCGAGGCGGCGATCAAGGATGGCGTCGCCGACGCCTCCGTCGCGGCGATGGTGATCCGCTGCGACGGACGCACCTTCTTCGCCGGCGCCGACATCACCGAGTTCACCAAGCCGCCGGTATCGCCGCTTCTGCCCGAGCTGGTCGACATGATCGAGGCATCGACCAAGCCCGTCGTGGCCGCGATCCATGGCACCGCGCTGGGCGGCGGCTGCGAGGTCACGCTGGGATGCCATTACCGGATCGCGGTCCCCTCCGCGAAGATCGGCACGCCCGAGGTGAAGCTGGGCCTGCTGCCGGGTGCCGGCGGCACGCAGCGCCTGCCCCGCGTTGCGGGCGTCCGCGTCGCGCTGGAACTGACCGCCAAGGGCGATCCCATTCCGGCGAAGAAGGCGCATGAGGCGGGGCTGATCGATCGCATCGCCGGCGAGGACAGTCTGGTTGCCGATGCTTTGGCCTTTGCCAATGAGATCAAGGATATCCGGCCAATCCCTCGCGCGTCGGAAAAGGCCGTGACCGCCGATCCCGATGCCGTGGAAGCCTTCAGGAAGGAAAACGCCCGCCGTTTTCGCGGGTTCGAGGCGCCCGCCGCCAACATCGCGTGCATCGAGAAGGCCGCGTCCGGCGCGACCTTTGCGGACGGCATCGCGTTCGAGCGGCAGGAATTCATGCGGCTGATGATGGGTGTCCAGTCCGCCGCGCAGCGCCACATTTTCTTCGCCGAGCGGCAGGCATCGAAGATCGACGACGTGCCCGCCGACACCGCGCTGCGCCCGATCAGGCGCGTGGGCGTGATCGGCGCCGGCACGATGGGCGGCGGCATCGCGATGAACTTCCTGACGGCGGGCATCCCGGTGACGATCGTCGAGATGCAGGCCGACGCGCTGGAACGCGGCACCGGCACCATCCGCAAGAATTACGAGGCGACCGCCGCCAAGGGGCGGATGAAGCCCGAACAGGTCGATGCCGCGATGGCCGCGCTGACCCCGACGCTGGCCTTCGACGATCTGGCCGAATGCGACCTGATCATCGAGGCGGTGTACGAGGAAATGTCGGTGAAGAAGGATATCTTCACCCGGCTCGACGCCATCGCCAAGCCCGGCGCGATCCTGGCGTCCAACACCTCCTATCTCGATATCGACGAGATCGCGGCGGTCACCTCGCGGCCGCAGGACGTGGTGGGGATGCACTTCTTTTCGCCTGCCAACGTCATGAAACTGCTGGAAGTGGTGCGCGGGGCCAAGACCGCGGGCGATGTGCTGGCGACGGTGATGGATGTCGCCAAGAAAATCCGCAAGGTCGCGGTGGTGGCGGGCGTCACCTATGGCTTCATCGGCAACCGGATGCTGATGCCCCGGCAGGTGGAGGCGACCAAGCTGCTGCTGGAAGGCGCGACGCCTGAACAGATCGACCGTGTCCATGTCGGGTTCGGGATGCCGATGGGGCCGTTCCAGATGGCCGATCTGGCGGGCGTCGACATCGGCTGGCATCGCGACCCGAGCCGGATCGAGAATATCCGCGACGCGCTGGCCGCCGAGAACCGCTGGGGCCAGAAGACCAAGGCGGGCTTCTACGATTATGACGAGAAGCGGACGCCATCGAACAGCGCGCGCGTCGCCGAGATCATCGACCAGTTCCGGGCCAAGGAAGGCGTCACCCCGCGCGAGATCGGCGACGACGAGATCGTCGCGCGCACGCTCTACACGATGGTCAACGAAGGCGCCCTGATCCTCGAAGAGGGCAAGGCCCAGCGTGCCTCCGATATCGATGTCGTGTGGATCTACGGCTATGGCTGGCCGGTCTATCGCGGCGGCCCGATGTTCTGGGCGCAGACCGAAGGGCTGAAGAAGGTGGTCGCCGGGCTGGAGCAATATGGCTTCCCGGTTGCCAGATCGTTGAAGGAAGCGGCCGCAACCGGCGGGCAGATCAGGTGACCGCTGCGGTGGCCGTCAACGATCCGGACCGTTTCCGACAGGATACGCGCGCCTGGCTGGCGGCGAACTGTCCGCCCGAGATGCGCCGCCCGGTCCGGACCGAGGACGATGTCTGCTGGGGCGGGCGGCGGTTCGTGCCGTCGTCTCCCGCACAGCGCGACTGGCTGGACCGGATGGGGCAGCGCGGCTGGACCGTACCGGACTGGCCGAGCGCCTATGGCGGCGGCGGACTGTCACCGGCCGAGACAAAGATCCTGCGCGAGGAGATGGCGGCGATCGGGGCGCGGTCGCCGCTCAACAGCTTCGGCATTTCGATGTTGGGGCCGGCACTGCTAAAATACGGCACCGAGGCGCAGAAGCAGGAGCATCTGCCGAAGATCGCGCGCGGTGAAATCCGCTGGTGCCAGGGTTATTCGGAACCCAATGCCGGGTCCGATCTGGCCAGCCTGGCCACCAGCGCGCGCGATGGCGGCGATCATTACATCGTCGACGGACAGAAGGTGTGGACCAGCTATGCCGACAAGGCGGACTGGATATTCTGCCTCGTGCGGACGTCGAAGGAGTCCAAGCAGGGCGGAATCAGCTTCGTGTTGTTCGACATGGCATCCGAAGGCGTATCGACCCGGCCGATCCTGCTGATCAGCGGTTACTCCCCGTTCTGCGAAACGTTCTTCGACGGGGTGAAGGTTCCCAAGGCGAACCGCATCCATGACGAGAACCGGGGATGGGAAGTCGCGAAATATCTGCTGGGTCATGAGCGGGAGATGATATCCGGCATGGGCCTGCGAGATACCGGGCGTAACCCATTAATAGATAGCGCAATTGCTACGATCGGGGTGGATGGTTCCGGGCGGCTGGCCGACCCGCTGCTGCGCGCCGCCATCGCCCGGTTCGAGGTACGGGCTCGCGCCTTTGCGGCCATGTCCGAACGCTTCATCGACGAACTGAAGGCGGGACAGGCGCACCCCGCCCAGCCGTCGATGATGAAATATTACGGCACCGAGCTGAACAAGGAACGTCAGGAACTCGCGATGGCGGCGGGCGGGTCGAACGCGCTGGAATGGGACAGCGAGGCATCCGATACCGGGGCTGCGGCGCGGCGCTGGTTGCGCAGCAAGGCGAACTCGATCGAGGGCGGCACGTCGGAAATCCAGCTCAATATCGTTGCCAAACATATCCTGCAATTGCCCGGCGCATAACGATAAACGTCCCACATGGACGGGGGAGAGACAATGCCGCTCTATCTGACCGACGAGCAGGTCATGCTGCGCGATGCCGCGCGCGATTTCGTAACGGATACCGCCCCGGTTTCGCATCGGCGGGCGTTGCGCGATGCTGACGATACGACTGGGTTCAGCCGCGACCTCTGGCGCCGTTTCGCCAAAATGGGCTTTACCGGCATCCTGATCGGAGCGGACCATGGCGGGCTGGGGCTCGGCCATGTCGAGGCAGGGATCGTGCTGGAGGAGATCGGCCGCAACCTGTCCCCCTCCCCGTTCCTGACCACGGCGGTCGCGGCGGCGACCGCGCTGGCGGGCAGTGCGCAGGGAGACCGTTGGTTTCCGGGTATCGTCGCCGGCGAGACGGTCGCGGCGATCGCGATCGACGAGACGGCCAAGCATCGCGACCGGATCGCGATGGCGGCGGTGCGGTCGGGCAACGGCTTCCGTCTGTCGGGCGAGAAGTGCTTCGTGGTGCATGGCCATGTGGCCGACCTGCTGATCGTGGCGGCACGCACCGCCGGGGGGCCGGAGGATCGCGACGGGGTGACGCTGTTCGCGGTGCCGGTGGATGCCGAGGGACTGTCGGCGACGGCGGAGCGGCTGGCCGATGGCGGGCTGGCGGCGCGGCTGCGGTTCGACGGCGTGACGGTGGATGCCGATGCGGTGATCGGTTCGGTCGATGGCGGCCGCGACCTTCTGAACCGGATATTGCGGGCCGGCCGGACGGGATCGGCGGCCGAGCTGATCGGCGTCGGCGATGGCGCCGCGACGATGACGCTGGGGTATCTGAAGGACCGCAAGCAGTTCGGCGTTCCGATCGGCAGCTATCAGGCGCTGCAACACCGCGCCGCGCACCTCTATGCCGAGATGGAGGTCGCGCGGGCGGCGGTATTGCATGCCCAGCATTCGCTCGACGCCGGATCGGCGGAGGCCGATGAGGCGGTGTCGGTGGCCAAGGCGATGGCGACGATGGCGACCACCCTGTCGGTGAACGAGGCGATTCAGATGCATGGCGGGATCGGCATGACCGACGATTACGACATCGGCTTCTTCATGAAGCGCGCGCGCGTGCTGGCGGAATGGTGGGGCGACGCCAATTTCCATGCCGATCGGCTGGCGGTGACGGCCGGCTATTGAGCGGGGGGCGACGGCCCTTTAGGCAGCGCCGGTGATGACTGATCCTACCCCTGCCGCACTGGCCGCCAGCCTGACGACCCTGCTCGACGTGGAGGAGATCGATGTTGACCTGTTCCGGGGCGCCCGCCAGCCGGGGGGCGAAGGGCGCGTGTTCGGGGGGCAGGTGATCGCCCAGGCGTTGCAGGCGGCACAGCGTTCGACGGAGGGCGACCGGGTGGCGCATTCGCTCCACGCCTATTTCATGCGGCCGGGCGACGAGCATCATCCGATCGTCTTTCGCGTGGTGCGCGATTTCGAGGGACGCAGCTTCGCGACGCGCCGCGTGATCGCGACGCAGCGTGGCCAGCCGATCCTCAACATGGCCTGTTCGTTCCAGCGCCCCGAAGAAGGGCTGGCGCATCAGGACGCGATGCCGGTCGTCCCCCCGCCCGAGGAACTGGCCGACGAGCAGGTGATGAGGGAGGCGATGGCGGCACAGTTGCCGCCGGCCGCGCGGGCGGTGCTGCTCCGCCCCCGGCCGATCGAGGTGCGGCCCGTCAGCCCGCGCAGCTGGATCGATCCCGGCCGTGGCGACCCGGTGCAGCATCTGTGGTTCAGGCTGTGCGCGCCGATCGTCGACGATCCGGCAATGCACCGCGCCGTATTGGCCTATGCATCCGATCTGGGGCTGCTGGGCACCGGGATGATCCCGCACGGCGTCGGCTGGCTGCACCCCAAGATGCAGGTCGCCAGCCTCGATCACTCGCTGTGGCTGCACGAGCCGTTCCGGGCGGACGAGTGGCTGCTTTATGCGATGCACAGCCCCTGGGCCGGGCACGCGCGCGATTTCAATCGCGGTTCGATCTTCACGCAGGACGGCCGGCTGGTCGCCAGCGTCGCCCAGGAAGGGTTGATCCGGCTGCGGGACTGACCCGTCATGGCAGCCGATGGCCCGTCAGGCCGCCGTCTGCCCGTATTCCTGCCGAATGACGGGATGGCTGGACGACAGGCCGCCATCGACCGCCAGCGCCTGACCATTGACGTAGCTCGCATCGTCGGAGGCGAGGAACAGCGCGACACGGGCCAGTTCCTCCGCCTGTCCGCCGCGGCGCAGGGGATTGAGGCGGCCAATGCGGTCACCCTTGCCGACGGCGCGGGCGTGATCGAACACGGGCTGCGTCATGCCCGTCTCGGTCAGCCCGGGCAGCAGTGCGTTGACGCGGACGTTCGACCCGGACAGTTGCTGCGCGGCGACCTGCGCCAGATTGATGACCCCCGCCTTCGATGCCGAATAGGCGGGCGATCCGGCACCGGAGCGCAGCCCCGCGACGCTGGCGGTCAGCACGATCGCGCCGCCGCCACGCTCGGCGATGCGCGGGGCCGCGTGCCGGATCGCGAGGAACGGACCGATCAGGTTGACCCGCAACACCTCCGTCATCAACGCAACGTCGGTATCGAAGATGTTGGCCATCCCACCGGAAATCCCGGCATTGGCGAACATCACATCCAGTCCGCCATGTCGGTCGCAGGCCAGTTCGATCGCGGCGATCACGTCGCTTTCCGATCCTGCATCCATCCTGATCGGATGGGCGGCGTCTCCGATCGTGGCGGCGGTGTCCTCCACGCCCGCACTGATGTCGGCGACGATCACGCGGGCGCCCTCGGCGGCGAAGGCGATCGCGGCGGCGCGGCCGATGCCCGATCCGGCGCCGGTGACGATGACCGATCTGCCCTGAAACCTCATGCCCCTGCCCTTTCCGCGAAACCCCATGCTGCCGCCGCCAGATCGCCGACCCGTGCCGCCGTCTCGTGCGCCTTGGCGCTGGAGGCGTTGCCGTCGATGATGCGGCGCTTGATCCCCTGCACGATCCCGGTCAGCCGGAAGAGGTTGTAGGCGAAATACCATTCGAGTTGCGGCACGCCGTCGCGCCCGGTGGCGGTGCAGTACCGGGCGACCACCTCCTCCAGCGTCGGGATGCCGGTGGCGGGGCCGGTCATGCCCAGCACCCCCGAACGCCCCTCCGGCGCGGTGACCCAGTTCATCAGCAGATAGGAGAAATCGGCGAGCGGATCGCCCAGCGTCGACAATTCCCAGTCGAGCACCGCGACGACGCGGGGGGCATCCGCGGCGAAGATCATGTTGTCGATACGATAATCGCCATGCACGATCGCCGTGCGGGTCTGCGGCGGCAGGGTGCGCGGTAACCAGTCGATCAGCCGTTCCACCGGCTCCATCCGTTCGGTTTCGGCGGCACGATATTGCTTGGTCCAGCGGGCGACCTGCCGCTCGAAATAATTGCCCGGCCGCCCGTAATCGCCAAGCCCCGCCGCCACCGGATCGATCCGGTGAAGCGCCGCCAGCGTATCGATCAGCGCCTCGTAATGGCGACGCCGCTCGTCCGGGTTGGCGTCCGACATCGTACCGTCCCAGATCGTCCGCCCTTCCACCAGCTCCATGACGTAGAAGGGAGAGCCGATGACGGCCGCATCCTCACACAGCGCATGAGGTAGCGGCACGGGGAAGCCGGTGGGGTGCAATCCGGCGATTACGCGATATTCGCGCTCGACCGCATGGGCGGAGGGAAGGATCGGCCCGAACGGCTTGCGCCGCAGGACATAGGGGCGTGCGGGCGTATCGAGCCGATAGGTGGGATTGGACTGCCCGCCGGGAAATTTCCGTGCCGTTACCGGCCCGGCGAACCCGGCGACCTGCGCGGTCATCCAGTCCGCCAGCCGATCGACGTCGATCCGGTCGCGATCGACGACATCCCCTTCACCGTCCACCGTCATTGTGGGACGTGGTTGGTATGCCGGCCGAACTCGGCGCGCGCGATCGAGCGGTTATGCACCTCGTCCGGCCCGTCGGCGAAACGCAGCGTCCGCACCGAGGCCCAGTCATGCGCTAGGGAGAAGTCCTCGCTGACACCGCCGCCGCCATGCGCCTGGATCGCATCGTCCAGAATCTGCAGGGCCATCGTCGGCGCGGCGACCTTGATCATCGCGATCTCCAGCTGCGCCGCCTTGTTGCCGGCCTTGTCCATCATGTCGGCGGCCTTCAGGCACAGCAGGCGCGTCATCTCGATATCGATCCGCGCCTTGGCGATCCGCTGTTCCCAGACGCTGTGGTCGGCGATCCGCTTGCCGAACGCGACCCGGCCGAGCAGCCGCTTCGCCATCGCCTCGATCGCGCTCTCGGCGACCCCGATCGTCCGCATGCAGTGATGGATGCGCCCCGGCCCCAGCCGCCCCTGCGCGATCTCGAACCCGCGCCCCTCGCCCAGCAGGACGTTGGCGGCAGGGATGCGCACATTGTCCAGCACCACCTCGCCATGGCCATGCGGGGCATGGTCGTACCCATAGACCGACAGCATCCGCTCGATCGTCACGCCGGGCGTGTCCATGTCGAGGATCATCATCGACTGCTGCTGGTGGCGTGGGGCGTCGACATCGGTCTTGCCCATCAGGATCGCGACCTTGCACCGCGGATCGCCGACCCCGGAGGACCACCATTTACGCCCGTTGACGACGTAATCGTCGCCGTCGCGCATCATCGCGGTCTGGATGTTGGTCGCGTCGGACGAGGCGACCTGCGGTTCGGTCATCAGGAAGGCCGACCTGATTTCGGCGTTCATCAGCGGCCGCAGCCAGCGCTCCTTCTGCTCGCGCGTACCGTAGCGCAGGAACACCTCCATATTGCCGGTGTCGGGCGCCGAACAATTGAAGCATTCCGACGCCCAGCCGATCCGCCCCATCTCCTCCGCACACAGCGCATATTCGAGGTTGGTGAGCTGCGTCCCCTCGAACGCGAAGCTGTCGTCCACCGGGGGGCGACCCGAACGGGGCGGCATGAACAGGTTCCAGAGGCCCGCCGCGCGGGCGCGTTCCTTCACCTCCTCGATCACCGGCAGCACCTTCCACCGCTCGCCTTCATGGCTCTGCGCCAGATACTCGCCGTGACGGGGGCGGATGTCGGCGTCGATGAACGCCCTTACCCGGTCCCGGAAATGGGTTTCGCGTTCGGTCAGGGTGAAATCCACCGCGTTGCTCCGCTTGATCGTGACGGACGATCCCTAGACCGTACCCGATCTTCGGTAAAGGCCGATAAAGCGAGCCGTAGCAAGCTGGTTTGACAATACCCGAAAAGGGACTGGTTCGATGACGCGAAGCTGATAGATAAGCAGGATGCAGGCAGGGGATACAGGCGAAACGGGTACGCGGCGGTTCCGTGCCAAGCGGGATGCGATCCTGGCGGCGGCGGCGGAGGCGATCAACGAGCAATCGGCGAAGGGCATGACCTTTGCCGACGTGGCGCGACGCGTCGGGCTGAACACCACCAGCGTCACCTATTACTTCAAGCGCAAGGAGGATCTGGCCGCCGCCGCGTTCGAGAACACGCTCGATCGCCTGATGGAGATGCTGGAGACGGCGTTGGCGGAGCCGACCCCAAGGGAACGGGTCGCCCGCTATCTGCGACTGAACATCGACCGGCTGGAACGGATCGAGCGGGGCGACGAAACCGCCTTTGCCGTGCTGTCGGACCTGCGCGCCACCGAAGACCCGATCCGGACACGGTTGATGGCCGGCTGGCAACAGGTGTTCCGCACCACGCGGCGGCTGTGGGGCGATCCCGTCGCGAAACCGCTGAAGGACCTGGCGAGCGCGCGGGCGCATGTGCTGCTGGAGAACACCTTCTGGTTGCCGATATGGATCAGGCGCTACGACGCCGATCAATATGGCCGGATCGAGCAGCGGCTGATGGACGTGTTCGATCATGGCATCGCGCAGCCAGACGCCCGCTGGGCGCCGACCATGCTCGACCTGAGCCATGACGAAGCGGAGCCGGGGCGGGCGGCGTTCCTGCTGGCGGCGACGCGGCTGATCAACCAGCTGGGCTATCGCGGGGCCTCGGTCCAGCGGATCGCGTCGGAGCTGAACGTGACGAAGGGCAGCTTCTACCACCATCTCGATGCCAAGGACGAACTGGTCACCGCCTGCTATCGCCGCTCGTTCGATACGATCGCGGAGGCGCAGGCGCTGGCCGACGCCGGGAACGTCACGCATTGGCAGCGTCTCGCCAGCACCGTCGCCACCTTGCTCGACGTGCAGTTCGCGGAGACGACACCGCTGCTGCGCACCACCGCGCTCAGCGGGCTGCCGATGGGTGTGCGCGATGCGATGGTCGATCGGTCGAACAGGATCGCCCGCCGCTATGCCGGCACGATCATGGACGGCGTGGCGGAGGGATCGTGCCGCCCGGTCGATGCGCTGGTCGCTGCGCAGGCGCTGATGGCGTTGCAGAACGCGGCGTTCGACATGCGAAAATGGGCCGCAACGATGCCGCGGGATCGCGCGGTGGCGATGTACGCCTCCACCCTGCTCTATGGCCTGTTCGACGACCGGATGGCGGCCGAGTAACCATTACCCCTGTCCTGCAGCCTGATGATCCCGCTATGACGCGGGGCGATGCCGGCCAATGGGCTGGTATCTTGCGCTGCAGCCGGGCGAAAGGTCGCGTCGGACCCCTGTAGGATGCGACGTTCGTGACTTTCCGATGGCGCCCGGTCGGTGCCGCCACCATCTTGGCGGTCATCGCAACAGGAGCATGCTCGTGATCGACCTTCACTATTGGCCCACCCCCAACGGACACAAGATCACGCTGTTTCTGGAAGAGGCTGGCCTGCCCTATCGTCTCGTTCCGGTGAACATCGCCAAAGGTGCGCAGTTCGAGCCCGATTTCCTCGCGATCGCCCCGAACAACCGGATGCCGGCGATCGTCGATCACGCGCCGGCCGATGGCGGCGCCCCGCAGTCCGTCTTCGAATCGGGGGCGATCCTGCTCTATCTCGCCGGCAAGACGGGGCAGTTCATGCCTGCCGATCCGCGCGGTCGGGTAACGGTGACCGAATGGCTGATGTGGCAGATGGGCGGACTTGGCCCGATGCTTGGCCAGAACCATCATTTCAACCGTTACGCCCCGGAGAAGATCCCGTACGCGATCGATCGATATGTCCGCGAAACCAGCCGGTTATACGGGGTACTGAACAAGCAGCTGGAAGGGCGGCCGTTCATTGCCGGGGATTATTCGATCGCCGACATGGCCTGTTATCCATGGATCGTTCCGCATGAGGTGCAAGGCCAGACGCTCTCCGACTATCCGCACCTCCAGCGCTGGTTCGACGCGATCGCCGCCCGGCCCGCCACGATCGCCGCCTATGCCAGGGGCAAGGAGATCAGCAACAACGAGATCGCCGACGACGAGGCCCGCAAGATCCTGTTCGGGCAGGGTACGCGCTGACGGCAACCGGGGCCGGCGTCTGCCGGTTCCGCTCCTTCCCCTCCGTACAAATTGCGACAGTTCCAGCGTCGCGCTGACACACCGACGCGACAGCGGGCGCCGATATCCATGGGCGGCGGGACGGTCCCGCCAATCCTTGCGGAGACCGACCGATGATCCTTTCGCTCATGCTCGCTACCCTGGCGCAGGCTGCCCCCGCCACCCCCCCTGCCCCGCCGCCCGCCGGACGGATGATGGAGCTTCGCGCGGCGGATACCAATGGCGACGGCGTCGTGACCAGACAGGAGGCGCTGGCCCGTGCCGATGCCCTGTTCGCCCGCATGGATACCGACCGCAACGGCACCGTCTCCGCCGACGAGCGCAAGGCAGTGATGGCCGACGGTGGATCGCCGCAAGGCGGCCGACGGGGCGGGATGGACGATGGCGGCCTGACGGCGGCCCGGATGCGCGAGATGGCCGGCCGGCGCTTCGACCGGATCGATGCGAATGGCGACGGCAGGCTGGATGCCGCCGAACTCGCCGCCGCGCCCACCAGCCCGCGCGGCGACCGTCGCCGCGATGACGGGAATCGGTAAAGGCCGTCGCCGTTCCGAACGGGCGGCTGTTCCCAGGAGACATCCCGATGCTAGAACCCGTGGCCATGGGAGATCAGCCGCATCTGTTGCTCGTCGATGACGAGCGTTCGATCCGTGAACCGCTGGCGGTCTATCTGACCAAACAGGGGTTCCGGGTGACCCAGGCGGGCGATGCCGAAAGCGCGCGCGCGCGGCTCGCCGCCTATGCCATCGATCTGGCGATCATCGACATCATGATGCCGGGCGAGGATGGCTTGAGCCTGTGTCGCCACGTCGCCGCGACCAGCGAGGTGCCGGTGATCCTGCTGACTGCGAAGGCGGAGGAAACCGACCGCATCGTCGGGCTGGAGATGGGCGCGGACGATTATGTCGTGAAACCCTTCTCCCCCCGCGAACTGGCGACGCGGGTAAAGGTGGTGCTGCGCCGGACGCAGGCGGGCGGCGCCCGGCAACGGGCACCGGACAGCGGCGCCCACGCCTTTGCCGGCTGGGTGCTGAAGTCGGGCGAGCGGGCGTTGATCGATCGCGAAGGCGTATCGGTGCCGCTGTCGACGGGCGAGTTCAACCTGCTGCTCGCGCTGGTCGCCCGGCCACGACAGGTGCTGACGCGCGATCAATTGCTCGACCTGACGCAGGGGCGCGAGGCGGCGGCATTCGACCGGGCGATCGACAATCAGGTCAGCCGCCTTCGCCGCAAGATCGAGGCGGACCCCCGCAATCCGGAGATCATCAAGACGGTCTGGGGCGGCGGGTATACGCTGGCGGCGGAAGTGACGCGGTTGTGACCACGGTTCGCGCAGCGGCCGCCCGAATGTGGCCGCGCAAGCTGGCCGGGCAGATGACGCTGCTGATCGCACTGGCCTTGTTCGTGGCGCAGGCGATCAACTTCACGATGCTGCTGCGCGAACGGCGCTATTTCGCGCTCACCCAGATCACCGGCCCGGCAGCGACCCGCTTCGCCGATGCCATCGAGCGCGGGTTGCAGGGGCGCCCGCCGGTGGCGGACCGTGGCCGGGTACGCCTGCTGCCACGCAACCCGGTGCCAGTGGGGCGCGAGCGGGAGCCCGAGGTGGAATCGAACCTGCGGACCGCGCTGAGCGAGTCCGGCGTGAAAATAGGCCGGATCGTCACCGGGCTGGCGCCGTTGCGGGCGGATAACCCGCTGTTGCGACGAATGCCCGCCGATCGGCAACGCTATATGATGCGGGTCGCCGATGAGTTGACGATCGCGGTGGAGCGCCCGGGGCTCGGCTGGCTGGTGCAGCGGATGCCGTGGGGGCACCGCGACATGGGGCTGATCTGGCGTCTGGCGGGGCAGACGCTGATCCTGTTCGTGATCGTGCTGTTACCCGTACTCTGGGCGGCCCGACGCATCTCGCGTCCGTTGCGCGATCTGACCGCTGCGGCGGAGCGTTTCGGCTCGGGTACCCCGGTGGTACCGGTCGCCGTGACCGGGCCGGACGACGTCGCGGCGCTGATCGCCGCGTTCAATGCCCTCCGGTTGCGCGTTACCGCGATGCTCGACGAGAAGGACCGGATGCTGGGTGCGATCGGCCACGACCTGCGCACCCCGCTGGCGGCATTGCGGGTGCGGATCGAATCGGTAGAGGACGAGGCGGACCGGACGCGGATGGCGGAGACGATCGCGGACATGAACCGGACGCTCGACGACATCCTGTCGCTGGCGCGGCTGGGCAGACCCAGCGAACCGATGACCGATGTCGATCTCGCCGCGCTGGTCGATGCGGTCGTGGAGGATTTCCATGATCTCGGCGCGCCGGTGGCGTTCGAGGAAGCGGCGCGATTGCGGATGCGGCTGCGCCCCACGCTGATGCGGCGGGCGGTACGCAACCTGATCGAAAATGCGGTGAAATATGGCGGATCGGCAGCGGTGTCGGTGGAGGACGGCACGGAACGGGTGGCGATCGTGGTGGCCGACGACGGTCCCGGCATTCCCGATGACCGGCTGAACGACGTATTCGACCCTTTCACCCGGCTGGAAACGTCGCGGAACCGCGATACCGGCGGGATCGGCCTGGGCCTTGCCCTGGCGCGCGCCATCGTGCGGGATGCGGGGGGTGAAGTCGTTCTGGCCAACCGGGCGGAGGGTGGATTGACCGCCACCATCATTTTGCCGCGATAACTCTTTTTACGAGCGATACCGTTAATTGTTTATTGCATTTTCTTTACCATACCGCATATTCAGTATATAGGTTTAAGCGTCAGCACGAAGAGGCTGGCCCCGAGAGGATTCGATCATGGTTCGTGCTGCCCGCGTTACAAACCCGCTCTCCCGCGCACTGGGTGCCGGTATTGCGATTGGCGGGATGTCTGCCGCACTGTTCCTGATGACGGATGTTGGCACCACGAAGCATGGTTATGCGAATGCCACTTTGCCGGAGGCTGTGAGTTCCACCGTCAGGCGCTGACGGGGATGAGGTGACACAGCATCAGTTTGCCGGTTCATCTACGCCAATGATAAATAAGCACTGAAATTTTACCGGGCGGCAGGACGTAACCGTCGTGCCGCCTTATGCCGTTTCCGGTATGTCATCATGTGGCTGACGATCGGCCTGATCCGCCGCCTCGATCAAGCTACGTCCGGTTTCACGCGCAGCGTCCGGCGTCATCGCAACGGCGACACCACCCGGGCCATCAAGCAGGACCACGCCGCTTTCGGCGGTTGCCTTGCCGGCGACGGCTTCCGGTTCGAGCTTCGCCATCTCCCCGTCCTTCGAAATCATGGCTGCCACCATTGCGTGTGTGTCATAACCCGCCGCGAAGATAGGCGGGATTGAATTGTCCCAACGCGCTCAATTGCTTCCAGTTCACGATAGTTACCTGACCTGCGCGGAATATCATCAACTCGCGCTCACGCAGGGAGCGCAGGACACGGTTGACGTGTACCCCGGTCAGACCGCACGCTTCCGCCACATCGGCCTGTTTTAGCGGCAGCAGGAAGCGGTCGTTCTCGACCATGCCGACCATGTCGAGCCGTACCTTCAACTCACACATGAAATGAGCGATCCGCCCCTCGGCATCCAGCCGCCCCATCCGGAATATCCACTCGCGGTGGACCGAGGCGTCGAGCAACGTCGAGAACCACAACATCCGGGTGAGATGCGGACGGGTTTCCACAATCTCCTCCAGGGTGTCGTGCGTCCATGACGCAATCCTCGCGGGGCTCAGCGTGGCAACGTCGTGGTCGAGCCGTTCCATCGGAAAGGCATGGAGGTCGACGAAATCCCCCGGCACGTGGATCGCCACCAACTGCCGATAGCCGGAATGATCGTCCATGTACCGGCACATGAAGCCGTCGAGCAGCAAGGTGCTGGTTCTGACCCGGTCACCGGCCCGGACCAGGGTATGACGGCTCGGCAAGTCCCGTACCCGGTCCACAGTTTGATCGAGCAGGGTTAGCTCGTCCTCACTCAACCGCTGCCGGCCACGTCCGCGCAGAAATTTGTCGGTAACGCGTTCGGTCGTATCAGCCCTCATCGATCCTCCATGCCTTTCGACCGACAAACGGATTGATCCGTGTCTATTCGTGCAACCGCCATGTTTCCCGTGGGTTGCGTTGCCATCATGTACCCGATTTCGTTCCAAAACAATCATCCGCTCGCGCGATCCTTCATCGCTTCGGTCGAGCGCCCCGACTTCCCATGCGTCGGTGCCAAATCGGCGCTGGGCAAGGGGCAGATGGATATCCTCGTCGCCCGCGACATCGCTTCCGCCTGGGACGACATGCGGATCATGCCGGCGTTGGCGGCGACGGTCGCCCGTTACCGGGCCGATCGTGCGCTGTTCCGGACGATGATCGTCCTGTTCGAAGGACCGTCGGGATTGACCGAAACCGAGTTCGAGCGTCACTTATGGGCACGGGCGCAGTCGCTGTCCGACAAGGATGAATGGCTGGGCTATCTGCCCGATCCCACCGTTTCCTCCGATCCCGACGATCCACATTTTTCGCTGAGTTTCGCGGGTGAAGCGTTTTTCGTCGTCGGACTGCACCCTCAGGCGAGCCGGCCGGCCCGACGGTTCGAAACCCCCGCGATGGTGTTCAACCTTCATGACCAGTTTCAGGTGCTGCGGGAACAGCAACGGTATGAAAAGCTGCGTTCGGCAATCCTGACGCGGGACGAGCGGCTGGCTGGTTCGGCGAACCCGATGCTGGCCCGACACGGTGAACTGAGCGAGGCGCGCCAGTATAGTGGCCGCGCAGTCGATGCGTCGTGGAAATGCCCGTTCCAGCGGGGTGCATTCCATGGGTGATCCGGTCACCATCCCGCCGCGATCGGGTACGGCGTTTACCCTTGATCGGGGCCAGACGCTGACCGTGATCGATCCGGAAGGACGGCAGGTGTCCGATCTGCTCGCCTTTGCGCGCGACGATCTGCGCGAGGTGATATCGTCGGGGCGGACGCTCGATTATGCCAACCGCATCTATCTGACGACCGGTGACCAGCTCTATTCCAATCGCAGCAACGTGATGCTCGACATTATCGAGGACCGGGTGGGGCGGCATGACTTCCTGTTGACGCCGTGTTCGAAGGATACGTTCCGGATCATCTATGGCGATACGGACCCGCATCGCGGCTGTTTCGGCAACCTCGCGGCGGCGCTCGAACCCTATGGTGTGGGGCCGGATGCCATCCCGGTGGCGTTTAACTGCTTCATGAATGTGCCCGTCGACGGTGCGACGGGCAGTTTCACCGTCGAGCCGCCATTGAGCAAGGCGGGTGATTTCATCACCTTCCGTGCCGAGATGGATCTGGTGATGGCGCTGACGGCGTGTTCGGCACTTCAATCGAACGGGGGGTCGTTCAAGCCCATCCAGTATCGGATCGACTGAATGCCCCCCGCTCTGTTCCGACTGCGGTCAGAACCGGAAAGAGAGCCAGCCGGCGAAAAAGTCCGAATTGGTATAGCCTGCCTGGGTCAGGGCCGGTCCGGCGATCAGATGCTCGTAGCGGCCCGTGAAACTGATCCGCGACGTGATCGGGTAGACCGCCTGGAAGCGTAGCGTATCCGCGATTTTGCGACCACGGACGTTCTGGGTGCCAGCGAAGGCGGTGCCGTTCGCGCGGTAAACCGCATCGGTCGTCGTATCCCGCCATGACAACTGGTATTCCGCCGTCAGACGCACCTTGCCCAGTGCAGTAAAGGTGAAGTTGGGGGCGACGGTGATCAGGTTGGTCGGGGTCGCGAACAACTGATAGCTGTAATAGATGTTATTGCCGAAGGGCGCGAGCGAGTTGCGCAGCTTGCCGGTGCCAT
The DNA here is from genome assembly GCF_039537815.1 of Sphingomonas cynarae. NCBI lineage: Bacteria > Pseudomonadati > Pseudomonadota > Alphaproteobacteria > Sphingomonadales > Sphingomonadaceae > Sphingomonas > Sphingomonas cynarae. The sequence goes on from NZ_BAABBF010000005.1 coordinate 299,255, forward strand.
AGGCACCGCCGCCGCTGGCATAATCGGCGTGGATGCCGATCCGCGGTGCCGTGCGATCCTTGCCCAGCTTGTAGGTCTGCGCCAGCAGGACGAGCCACGCGTCGATCGGTCGGCCATCGTAATTACCGCTCTGATAGTTGACCGTCCAGTCGAGGTTGACCGGGCCGGCATCGCCCCAGAAATGCAATCCGTAGAAATTGCGTTCCTCGCGCCGGGTGGTGGTGCCCCACACCGCCGCGCTGTTGCGCAGGCGCCAGAAGAACGGGTCGAGATACAGCTTCGATTTGCCGAACAGAGTGGTGGGCAGCACCACGCCGCTGGAGATGCCGGAAAAGCGGCGGCCGTCGTCGGTGACGTCGTCGCCGGTGCCGCCCACGCCCAGGCGGGTGGTCTTGAAATCGAAGATATCCGCGCGCAGCGTCTTGCCCCGGGCCCAGGCGCGGACGCCGTTGAACACGAAGAAAATGGTGTTGTTGTCGCGCGGCACGACCAACAGATTCGGGCCGTCGGCAAAGGTCTGTCGGCCGTAGCGGACGCCGAGATTGGCACCGGCGACATCGCCGGTCACATCGACGAAGGATTGCTGGACGATCAGATCGTTGCGCAGCGTCGCGGCGACCGTGCCGAGGTTACGCCCGGCCAGGCCGCCATGCGCCAGCTCGCCGAACAGGCGAACATGCCTGCCCAGATGGAGGTCGGCACCCCCGACGATGCGGTTGATGTCCTGTCGCTGCGCATCGCTTTCACGCAGATTGGGATTGGTCGTCTCATTGACGCGAAGGCGCAGTTCCCCCGACAGGGTCAGGTAGATGTCGCCCTTGTCGTTGAACGGGATGAACTTCAGCCGATCGAGGAAATCGTCGCGCTTCTTGGGATCGCGATAGCGGGTCCAGTCCTCCGCCCAGCGCGACTGGTTATAGCCGCCCGTCGTCACGCCGTCCCCGGCCGCTTCCGCCGGATAGGATTCCGCGATGGGCGAGGCGGCGGTCGGGTTGGCCAGTTCCTTGGGATTCTGGGTCTGTGCCGGCGTGGAGAGTAGATCCGCGGCGGTTGCAGGCTGATCGGCGGTGGCGGCGGCTGCCGGTGTAGCAAGGCACAGCAACAGGGTGACCGCGCCGAGGGGCCGGTTGATGGTCTTCATGGCGATGGGATCCTTGGGATCGGAGGCGGAGGAAATGACCGGTCGGTGCGCTGTCGGGATGCGATGCCCGTACCAAATGCTCTTCATAGAGCGCGCTCTCTAATCGACCGGCCTTTCCGTTCCACTAATGCGGTGGTCAGCGACGTTGGACGTATCCGCCGATCATTCGGCCGGGATCGCGCCCGCCGGCAGTTGATCGACCCGCGGCATCTCACCGCGCATCGCTGCATCGAACCGGTCGCGATCAAGCGCGCCTTCCCAGCGTGAGACGACAACGGTGGCGACCGCGTTGCCGATGAAGTTGGTCAGGCTGCGGCACTCGCTCATGAAGCGATCGACGCCCAGGATGAGCGCCATGCCCGCGACGGGCACCGACGGTACGATCGACAGCGTGGCAGCCAGCGTGATGAAGCCCGCACCGGTCACGCCCGCCGCGCCCTTTGAGCTGAGCATCGCGACACCGAGCAGCAACAGCTGCTGGCCGATCGTCAGGTCGACATTGCAGGCCTGCGCGATGAACAGCGCCGCCAGCGTCATGTAGATGTTGGTACCGTCGAGGTTGAACGAATAGCCGGTCGGCACGACCAGCCCGACGATGGACTTCGGGCAACCGGCCCGCTCCATCTTCTCGATCAGCGAGGGCAGCGCGCTTTCCGACGACGAGGTGCCGAGCACCAGCAGCAATTCGGCCTTCAGATAGCTGATGAGCTTGAAGATCGAGAACCCGGCAAGCCGCGCGACGACACCGAGCACGACGATGACGAATAGCAGCGCCGTGAGATAGAAGGTCCCGACCAGCATCGCCAGATTGGCCAGCGTGCCGACGCCATATTTGCCGATGGTGAACGCCATCGCGCCGAACGCACCGATCGGTGCCGCCTTCATCACGATCGACACCAGCTTGAAGAAAGCGATCGACACGTCTTCGAAGAAGTTCAGGACGCCCTCGCCCCGTTCACCGATCATCGCCAGGCTGATGCCGAACAGGATCGCGACCAGCAGCACCTGCAGGATGTTGCCTTCCGTGAAGGCGGACAGCAGCGTGTCGGGGATGATGCCGGTCAGGAAGCCGGTGATCGTCGTGTCATGCGCCTTGGCGGTATAATCGGCGATCTTGGTGGTATCGAGCGTCGCGGGATCGATGTTGAGGCCCGCGCCCGGCTGGACGACGTTGGCGACGATCATGCCGACGATCAGCGCCAGCGTGGAGAAGAAGAAGAAATAGATGAAGGCCTTGCCCGCGACGCGGCCGACCGACGCCAGATCGCGCATCCCGGCGATGCCGGTGACGATCGTCAGGAAGATGACGGGGGCGATGACCATCTTCACCAGCTTGATGAAGGCGTCGCCTACCGGCTTCAGCGCTTCACCCGTTGATGGATAGAAATGGCCCAGCAACACGCCGGCGATGATCGCGACCAGCACCTGCGCGTAGAGATGTCGATACCATGGCCGGGCGGCCGGCGGCGTGGCGGTTGACGGTATATCGAGAGTCATCGTCGGGCCTTTCATCCTCGTGGTGGGCAGTGCCATCTCTGCGGACGGTTGCGTGATGCCTGATTGTGGATCGAATCGCCGCGAAGGAGCAAGCGACATGCCGCGCATGCTCAACATCATGAAGATAAACGGTTTTCGCTCTCCGAATGAAATGACAACGGCAAGCGCGTGGCGTACCCGAACGCTGAAAGTGTCGAAATTTGCACATGCCGATGGTGCGCGTTAGGCAGGGACGATGCTGATCGATCCGCTTCGTCGCTGGTGGCGCTGGACATTGGTCGCGCTACTGCTTCCCGTGACGGCGGCCTGGATCGTCGGGTCGATCGCCGAACGACGCGCGCTGAACGCGCTGGAGATGCAGGCGGGCACCGATGCGCGGCTGCGTCAGGCATTGTTCCAGAGCGAGGTCGCCCGGTTCCGCCTGCTGCCGCTGGCACTGGCGGGAGATCGCGATCTGCCCGCTGCGCTGGTCGCGGCTGGACAAGCGCGTCTGGCACTGAACCGCAAGCTCGAAGGGCTTGCCGCCACGACCGGAGCAGCGGCGATCTACGTCCTCGACCGTCAGGGGCGGGCGATCGCGGCCAGCAACTGGCGGACACCGCGCAGTTTCGTCGGGCAGGATTATGCCTTTCGTCCCTATTACCGGCTGGCCGAGCGCGACGGCGCCGCCAGCCAGTTCGGGCTTGGCACGATCAGCGGCAAGCCCGGCTTGTATCTCAGCCGCAGGGTCGATCATGACGGGGTGATCGTCGTGAAGCTGGAGTTCGACCTGATCGAGCGTCAGTGGCGGCAGGCGGAGGGTATCACCTTCGTGACCGATGACATGGGCGTGATCCTGGTGACCAGCAGGCCGGACTGGCGGTTCCGGACGACACGGGCACTGTCTCCCACAGTGACGAAGCGGTTGCAGGCGGAACTCAAGTCCGGGCCGGGATCGCTGCGTCCCCTGCCCTTCGGTCTGGCCAATGAGCGGCGTCGTGTCCGCCTGTCGCCGTCGTCGGAACAGATGGTGCATGCTGCCTTGTCACCGGCGGATGGGTGGCGGCTCCACTTACTGGCGCCGGCTGCCCGACAGGTTCGCGGTGCGGTTCGCAGTGCGCAATTCGCAGCCGCCTTCGCGGTGCTTGCGTTGATCGGCGTCGCCTGGGGTATCGCCGAACGCTGGCGCCGACGCGCGGTGCAGGTTGCCGCCGCCACCGCACGGACGGTCGAACTGGAAGCCGCCGTCGCCGCGCGGACCGGCGAACTGCGCCGCGAAATGGACGAACGTGTCGCGAGCGAGGCCCGCGCCGAGACGCTACGGGAAGGCTTGCGGCAGGCGAACCGTCTGGCGACGCTGGGTCAGGTCACCGCCAGTGTGGCGCACGAAACCGCGCAGCCGGTCGCTGCGATCCGGACCTATGCCGTCAACAGCGAACGGCTGCTCGACCGGGGGGACGAAAACCAGGTACGGGCCAATCTCCAGGCGATCGGACGGCTGGCGGACCGGATCGGTACCGTGACCGCCGAATTGCGCGGTTTCGCCCGCAAGGGAACCGGCGACATCCAGCCGATCGCATTGGCAGAGGCGATGGACGGCGCGCTGCTGATCCTGAAGGGGCGGATGGCCGGGATCAATTTGTCCATCCCTCCGATCCCGTCGGATTTGCGCGTGATGGCGGGCAAGGTCCGGTTGGAACAGGTGCTGGTCAATCTGCTTCAGAATGCGGCGGAGGCGCTGGCGGGTCAGCGTTATGCGACGATCACGGTGTCGATCCGTCAGGCGGGTACGTATCTGCTGGTCGATATCGCCGACAACGGCCCCGGGATCGCATCGACGGTGGCGGACCGGATATTTACCCCCTTCGTCACCAGCCGGGCTTCGGGCCTGGGTCTGGGGCTGGTGATAGCCCTGGACATCATGACCGATATGGACGGTAATCTGGAACTGGTCCCATCCGACCATGGCGCCTGTTTCCGGTTGAAGCTGAGGCGCCCGACATGACTGTAACAGACGCGGACGATATGCCGGTGGTCGCGCTGGTCGACGACGACGACGATCTGCGCACCGCGCTGGCGCAGACGCTGGATCTGGCGGGATACCGCGTCGTACCGTTCACTGGCGCGGAAGCCGCACTGGCGGCGATCGATTCGGCGTTTCCGGGCGTGGTCGTCACCGATGTACGAATGCCGCAGATCGGTGGAATCGAACTGTTCCGTCGCCTGCGCGAATGCGATCCCGATCTGCCGGTACTGCTGATGACCGGTCATGCCGACGTGCCGATGGCGGTCGACGCGCTGAAGGCGGGGGCGTGGGATTTCCTGACCAAGCCATTCGATCCGGAAGCGCTGCTCGCGGCACTGGCCCGCGCCGTCGCGCAGCGATCGTTGGTGCTCGACAATCGCCGGCTGCGCGCGCTGGCGCTGGTGGCGGATGCCTCGCCGCTGGTCGGGCGTTCCATCGCGATCGAACGGCTGCGCGACACGATCGCGGTGGTGGCACAGACCGATATCGATATCCTGATCGAGGGGGAGACCGGTACCGGCAAGGAACTGGTAGCCCGGTTGATCCATCGCGGCGGGCGACGGGCGCGGGCGCCGTTCGTCGGGATCGCCTGTGCCGCGCTGCCCGATGCGCTGCTGGACGAGGAGATGTTCGCCGCGCGCGGCACCGTTGCCGCGGCGCGTGGGGGCACCCTGTTCCTCGACGATATCGACCGCGCCTCCCCCGCCCTCCAGGAACGGCTTGTCCCGCTGGCGGAGGACCGGACGCTGCGGATCGCCGGCGTGCATGATGCAATGCCCGTCGATCTGCGGCTGATCGCGACGGCAGCCGAACAGGCGGAGGACCGGGTGCTACCGGCGCTGTTCTACCGGCTGGCGGCCGTACGCCTGCGCATCCCGCCGCTGCGTGAACGACTGGACGACGTGCCGCTGCTGTTCGCGCATCTGGTCGACACGGCTGCCGCACGGCTCCGGCGACCGATCCCGCCCCTTACCCATGCCGTGCGCCAGCATCTGGCGACCCATCGCTGGCCGGGCAATGTGCGCGAACTGGCTCATTTCGCCGACCGGGTGGTGATCGGGCTCGAAGGGGCGGAGGCGGATCACCCGATCGCCGCAGCCACGCTGCCCGAACGCGTCGACAGTTTCGAACGGCAGGCGATCATCGATGCCGTGACGGCAGCCGGGGGCGAGATCGGGGTTGCGATCCAGCAACTCGGCCTGCCCCGCAAGACCTTTTATTACAAGGTGCAACGGCTGGGGATCGACCTGACCACGCTGCGCCGGTCGATCGCGCCGCCCCGTCCCTAGCGTTCGCTCCCGAACGGGATCGACCCCATCAGCGACATGATGGCGCGAAACACGGCGCACGATCGAAATCGGTCCGCGTGAAGGGGCGATCGCGAAAGAGATAGCCGTAGTAGAACCAGCGCAAGCGTCGGTGGAATGCCCGCACCCGATCCTGATAGGCGAGCTGCGCGGTCAGGTCGGTATCGGCGAGCCGCATCAGCAATGCCTGGACGCCGACCGACGGCAGCAGCCAGCCGAGCATGCGCCCGGCGGCGTCGCGCGCTTCCAGACCCTGTCGATAGGCCCGCACCCGTGGCGCCACGCTGTCATCACCGTTCTGATGAAAGGCGAGATACCATTTGTAATGAAACGCCGTACCGAGCGGGGCGGAATCGGCCCATTCGGGATAGTTAGCATAGAAGCGCCGCATCGTATCCTCGCGCGGGATATCCCAGGCTTGGTTCACCGCTTCCCGCTGCGCCAGCGCGATCTCGGATCCCTGATCGACCGGGATGGCGGTGTTGATCGCGACGTTCGCCAGGGTCGGAACGATCAGGACCAAGATCAGCCACGCCGCCGCCAGTGTCGCGGCGTTGGTGACGGAACTCCAGCGCCACCGCCCGATCAGCGCCGCCAGCCCCACCCAGAACAGCAGATAGCCGAGGACGACGGCGGAAACCGTCAGGATCACGACCGTCGATACGCCCTCGATCACCGAGGCGATGACGAACGGACCGCATAACGCGATCCATAACGATCCCAGTCGCAGGGCGGTACGACGCCGCCACAATCGCCGTCCGCCGTTCGCCAGCGTATCGAGCATCCGCTGCCGACCCGCCTCCCGCTCGCCAGAGACCATATCGTGAAACAGGGCGATCACGAACAGCGGCGCCAGGAACACCAGCACGAAGGCGAAATCGAACCGGCCCGGCAACGCCGCCTCCGGATTGAAGATATCACCGTCGTGAATTTGTGCTTCCAGACCCAGTGCCCGGACGCGAAGGATGTAGGGCGAGACGTCGCGCATCCCCAAGGCGGCGAAGGCGAGTGGTGCGGGCTCGTCCCAGGTCGGATGAAAGCTGTAATAGGCGGCGCTGCCGGCATCCCCGGTCCGGTCGACATCGTCGGCGACCGCGCCGATATCCTCTGCCTGTGCCGCCGGGATGGCCGCGATGGCGGCGCGCTGGCGCGCTACCTCCGCCATGCCTGCGGCCAGTGCGGCGGCCGTAAGCAACGCGAGCAGGGCCAGCGCGATTACCGTCAGACGCTGTCGCAGCAACAACCGGAGTTCGTCGCGCAGCAGGTTCATCGCCCTGCCCCCAGCCGACGGGTGGCGAGCGCCAATAGCGAAGACGCGAAGGCCAGCCAGCCGATCACGACGACCAGTCCCGGCAGCGCTGCAGCGGCAAGCGTGCCGCCGCCCGGGGTGACGAAGCGGAAATCGGGCATCGCCTGCCAATGATCGGCACCGATCCGCTTGCGACGATCCGCATCGGCATCGGTCGCGCTGTCGTCGGCATAACTGACGCCGGCTGCCTGGAGGTGGTTGAGTCGCTGGACGAGCGCGTAGCGATACGCTTCCGCCTGCTCCATGAAACGGCGATGCCCGGCGACGTCGGTACCCGCCGCCGCCATCGACAGCGAACGCAGCGCGATCGTCGGGCTGAACACCCCGATCGCCGCCACCACCCGGTTCTGGCTGGCCTGCGCGGCGAAGCTGGCGGCGGCATAGCGATCGAACAACGACGAGGTCATCCGCTCACCCTCGACCGCGACCACGCCCTTGTAGTTGATCGGCAGATCCTCGACCTTCGATACGCCGTACCGGTTCAGCACCGACCGCTTGAACGCCGCGAAATGGGGATCGTCCGGATCATGGCTATCCCCCATCCGCCGCAGGTCGCGGGCGATGGCGACATCGGTCTGGAACCGGTTCGTCAGCGGGATCGCGGCACTGGCGATATCGGGAGCGACGCGGGGCAGCAGCACGACCGCGACCGTCCAGATCGCCAGCAGCGCCAGCAATGCATCGCGGCCGCGACGGACCAATGTGGAAACGAGCAGGATCACCACCGTCCACAGCAGCAGATAGACGGCATAGCCCAGCACAATCGCCAGCATCGGCAAGGCAAGCGCACCCGGCTGGCCGGCCACCGCGACGAGACCGATCGCGGCAGGCGTGGCGGCAAGCAGTGCCACGGTGCCCAGCGCCAGCAGCTTGCCGCGAACCACCTGCCCCCGGCTGGTGCCCTGCAACATCAGCAGCCGCAGCGTACCGCGCTCCGTCTCGCGCGCCAGGGCACCGTAGCCCAGAAAAATCAGCAGCAATGGCGCCACCACCTGAAGCATGAAGGCGGGCGTCAACTGGCCGAAGCGGATCAGCAGCGAACTCTGCCGGACGTCGCCGAAATTCGCGGTGTTCTGTCGGTGCCCCTCCAAGAACATGCTGCTGCCCGTGAAGGCATCCACCCCCGGATCGAAGGCGGCAAGCGGCCCGAGCGGCCGGAAGATGAAGGTGCCGTAATGCACCATCCGATGCGGGTGCCGGTCGGGCTGGGCATCGAACGCGGTTTCCGCGGCATGGGCATGGCGATCGCGCAGGGCGGCGACGCTGCGCTGATGCGCAAACGAACTGGCGGTGGCGACCAGCGTCAACAGCACGAGCAGTACGATGGCGATGAGGGCGACACGATTGCGCGCCATCAGCCGCCACTCATCGCGTGCGATCAGGCGAACGACGCTCATGCCGCCGCTCGCCCGTCGCCGATCTGGAACCGGGTATGGAGCGCACGCACGTCGAACCGATCCGGTCCAGATGCCGTCACCGCATGGGCGACCCGGCCGTGTTCGAGGAAGGCGATGCGATCGGCGATATCGGCGGCAGACAGCAAATCATGGGTCACCATCAGGACGGCGGTGCCCCGTTCCCGCACCGCGACCAGCAGCGCGTTGAAATCGGCGGTGGCGCGGGGGTCCAGTCCGGACGTCGGCTCGTCGAGCAGCAACACCGGCACCTGCCGCAACAGCGCGACCGCGATCGCCACCTTTTGCCGCATCCCTTTGGAAAAGCCGCCGAGCCGCTGGTCCCAGGCACGTTCCTGCAACCCCGCCGCCGCCAGCGCATCGACGATGGCGGTCCGCCCCTGTCGTTCGCCTGACAGGGCCAACAGGTAATCGGCGTTCTCGACTGCCGAGAGATGTTCGTAGAGTGCGACGTTTTCCGGCAGATAGGCGATGCGGCGCCGGACGGCATCGGGCTGCGCGACGGGATCGATCCCGCATATCGTCACCGTACCCGATTGCGCGCGGGAGAAGCCGAGCAGAACGGACAGGGTCGTCGACTTGCCCGCGCCGTTGCCACCCAGCAAGGCGGTGATGCTGCCGGCGGGAACGGCAAGCGACAGGCCATCCAGTACGGTGTGGCGATCATAGGCCAGGGTCAGGTGGTCGATAAGTATCGGATCGGTCGTCGTCGGCATGCGTACCTCAAGCGTCGCGGACGGACCTCATGCGACATTCAAAACAATGTAACAAGATATCATTGACGATGTTACATCATTACCGTCATAAGCCGCCGGGTTCTGGCCGCGCCCCGGGCGTCGCCACGTCGTGCGAAGGGGAAATCGACTTGCGTATCTTCATGGGCGTCGTCTCGGCGGCGGGTGCCTTTCCGCTTGCCGTCGCGCTGTCGTGCTCTGCGGCGTGGGCACAGCCCGATGGCGACGTGCCCGACGAACCCGATCGCGACGAGATCACCATCACGGGTGTCCGCCAGTCGTATCGCGGCAACATCGCGGTGCGCGAGACACCGCAGGCGATCACCACGATCGACGAGGCGGTGCTGCGGGAAAACAACATCGTCCGCCTGACCGACGCGCTGGACCTCAACGCTTCGGTCGTGCGGCAGAACACGCTGGGGGGGCTGTGGGACAGTTTCGCCGTGCGCGGGTTCGCGGGCGACGAGAATTTGCCCAGCGGTTATCTGGTCAACGGGTTCAACGCCGGGCGCGGGTTCAGCGGCCAGCGCGACGTGGCGGGGATCGAGCGGGTCGAGGTACTGAAAGGGCCGGCAGCGGCGGTGCTGGGTCGGGGCGAGCCGGGTGGATCGATCAACCTGGTCACCAAGCAGGCACAACTGGGACGGAGCTTCGGCAGCGCCGCCGTCCAATATCGCAGTTTCGATACCGTGCGGGCGGAGGGGGATGCCAATCTGGCGCTGACCGACAACCTGACCGCGCGTCTGATCGGCTATGCCGAGGCGGGAGATACGTTCCGCGATACGGTGGATCAGAAACGGTGGGGGTTGCTGCCGTCGATCGGCCTTGGCCTCGGCAATGCCACGCGGCTGACCTATGATTTCGAATGGACGCGGGTGGAGGTGCCGTTCGATCGCGGGATCGTCGTCCTGAACGGCGATTTCAACACGGTGCCGCGTACCCGCTTTCTCGGAGAGCCGAGCGACGGCGACACCGTCGCACGGGCCACCGGCCATCAACTGCGTCTGCAACATGATTTCAGCGATCGCTGGAGCGTGTCGATCGGGGCCAGTCATCGCGACACCCGCCTGACCGGGGCATCATCGGATGCAGAGACGGTGCGGTCCCGGCAGAAGTTGTATCTCGATGGCCGATCCTTGTCGCGGCAGCGACGGACGCGACGCTATACCTCCGAACACAGCGTGCTGCGCGCCGAGATCGCGGGCGAGTTCGAGACGGGGGCGTTGCGCCACCGGGTGCTGATCGGCGGGGATTACGATCATTTCGACACGGATCAGTTCTTCACCCGCTTTCGCGGACCGGTGGTGACATCGGCGACGACCGATGTGGCGGGTTACGTGATCGACCTGCTGGACCCGGTATATGGTCGTTATCCCGTCCCCGTTACCGCGCCGATCACCAACCGGCTGGACGTGCAGCGGACCATGGGCGGCTATGTCCAGGATCAGATTAGCCTGACCGACCGGCTGCAGGTACGGATCGGTGGACGCTATGACGACTTCCTGCTTCGTGTCGACAATCGACTGACCGGCGTGACGGGCAGGCGCCAGCGCAGCCGGTTCAGCCCGCAGGCGGGGATCGTGTACGAACTCGCCGATCCGGTGTCGGTCTATGCGGCGTATGGCGAGGGATATCGCGCCAATATCGGTGCCGATGCCGCCGGCAACGTGTTCGAACCGGAGACAAGCCGGTCGATGGAAATCGGCCTGAAACTGGCGTCGCCGGACGGCCGGCTGACCGGCACGCTGTCGGTCTATCAACTCCGGAAGTCGAACGTGCTGGCCACCGATACGCTCAACCCCGGCTTTTCGGTGGCGATCGGAAAGGCGCGCAGTCGCGGGGTCGAATTCGACCTCAACGGCCGCCTCCCTGGCGACGTCGATATGCTGCTGAGCTATGCGTATACCGACGCCGAAGCCCGGTCGAGCGTGCTGGACCCTAATTTCTCCTTCCAGATCAGGCCGGGCGATCCGCTCATCAACATTCCCCGTCACAACCTGAATGCCCAGGCGGCAAAGCGGTTCGCGGTCGGTACGCGCAAGGCGTCATTGGGTGCCGGCGTGCAATATGTCGGAAAGCGCAACGGCGAAACGGGTACCGGCTTCACCTTGCCGTCGCACGTGCTGGCCCGCGTCTTCGGGCAGATGGAGGTGGCCGAGGGCGTCGAATTGTTCGGCACCGTCGCTAACCTGTTCAACGACCATTGGTACGCCAACAGCTACTCCCCCGTCTGGGTGCAGCCCGGCGCACCGCGCACCGCGACCATCGGGCTGCGTGCCAGCTTCTGACCCGGAAACCCTGTGCATATCCGTCATCGACCCGCCCTCGCCGCTGCTCTGCTCGCCTCCGCCACAGCGGCCGTCGGCCAGACGCCTGCCGCGCTTTCCGGCCTGCCCGCCGCGATCCTGCCGCCGGCGCTGCCTTGGTCCGGTGCGAGCGAGCGGCTGATCGTGGCGGGGGACGATCCGTGGATCACGCCGGCGGAACGCAGCGATTTCGTCACGACACCGCGCCAGGCCGAAACACGGGCATGGCTAGAAAGGCTGGATGCCGCCTCGCCGCTCATATCGATCGAGACGTTCGGACGCACGGGCGAAGGCCGCGATCTGCTGCTGGTCCGCGCGAGCAAGGGAGCCGGCAAGGACGGTACGCCCAAACCCGTCGTGCTGGTACAGGCCGGCATCCATGCCGGAGAGATCGACGGCAAGGATGCCGGCCTGATGCTGCTGCGCGACATCGCGTTGCGCGGCAAGCATGCCCTGCTCGATCGCGTCGATCTGGTGTTCGTGCCGATCTACAATGTCGACGGGCACGAGCGGATGAGCCGATGGAACTTCCCTGCCCTGCGAGGCCCGCTGGAAAAGGGATATGTCGGCAATGCCCGCAACATCAACCTGAACCGCGATTACGCGAAGGCCGACGCGCCCGAAACGCGAGCGATGATCGCCCTGCTCCGCCGGCTCGACCCGGTTCTCTATATCGACTGCCATGTCAGCGACGGCTTCGACATGCAGTACGACATCACCTTCACCTATGCCGGCTGGGGCCGTTATGCCTATCATCGCGCGACCGCCGACTGGTTGACGGAACGGTTCGGGCCGAAGGTGATGCGGGCGCTGAGCCGTGCCGGGCATATCCCCACAATATACCCCAGCCCGGTCGACACGCGAACACCCGTCAGCGGTATCCGCCAGGCCCCCGAAGGCCCCCGCTATTCGACCGGTTACGGCGATTTCATCGGTGTGCCGACCGTGCTGGTCGAAAACCACATGCTGAAACCTTATCGGCAGCGCGTGCTGGGCACCTATGTGCTGCTGGAGGCGGCGCTGGCACTGGCGGCAAGCGATGGCGATCGCATCGCTGCCGCGAAGGCGGGCGACCGGTCCAGCCGACCGGCGACGATGCTGACCCGCTGGCAACCGGCCGCGCAGCCGATCGGCTGGGTCGAGCGGTTCCGGGGCATCGCTTTCGATACCTATCGCTCACCCGCGACGGGCCGGCTGGAACAGCGATGGACGGGCAAGCCGGTGACTTTCCGGATGCCCGTCATCGGACAGGAGCCGGTCGAGACGGTGACGTTACCCAAGGCATGGTGGGTGCCGGGCGAACAGGTCGAGGTGATCGACCGCTTGCGCTTGCACGGCATCGACTTCGAGACGACGGCCAGTCCGCAACGCGCGCACCTCGATCGGGTCCGGTTGCGCGAGGTGGCGGTGCAGCCGGCACAGGACGGCCGTCTGCCGATCAAGGCGTCGTTCGATCATGAGCCCGTAGTCGAAACCCTGCCTGCCGGCACGGTCCGCGTTCCCGCCGACCAGCCGCTCGGTCTGCTGGCGGCGGCGCTGCTGGAACCGGAGGCGCCGGACTCGCTGCTCGCCTGGGGGTTCTTTCCCGAAATCTTGTCGGCACCACCCCGTGCCGAGGATTTCATCGATGCACCGCTCGCGGAAGCATTGCTGGAACGGGATGCGACGATCCGGACCGCGTTCGCCGCCAAGGTCGCGGCGGAGCCGGCGTTCGCGGCCGATGGAGCGCAGCGCCTGGCATGGCTGCGCGAACGCCTGCCCGGTCGCGACCGGTTCCATCATGTCTATCCGGTATGGCGCGAACCGTGACCGCGGCCGGTCATGGGCTGGCCGGCTGGACTAAGGGCGGCTGCATGGCCTAGATGCAGGACATGGATATCGACCCGCTCGCCACCGCCATCGACCGCGCCCGTGCCTTTGCCGCCACGGTCGATGCCGGCCATGTGATCGATGAGGCCACCGGCTTCACCGCCGACAATCTTCTGGCCCTGATCGCCGCGGCCGCGCCGCCGACCCGGGAGGACGCGATCGTCGACCAGCTGGGCGATCTCGCCTGACGACCGCCGGACGAGGTGGACCACGTCCGCCTGCAGTGAAAGACTGACCAGATGTGCAATCGCGCCCGCAATCTCGGCGAGCCGGAAGAGCTGTTCGAGCGGTTCCGGATCGACTGGCTGACGCCCAAGCCGATGGACAACCGGTTCGATCCGCGGGAACTGCGCCCGTTCGGCCGGGCCTATGCCATCCGTCGCGAGGGCGATCGTACCGGGCTCGACGTGATGGAATGGGATGTGCTGGCGGGCGAGGCGAAACAGGCCGGTCGCAAGGTGGCGCAGACCAATGTCCGCAGCCTGCACCTGCCGCAATGGCGCTCGCTGGTGGCCGACCCTGCCAACCGCTGCCTGATCCCGCTGACCGAATTCTGCGAATGGGCGCGCAAGCCCACCGACCTCGGTGACGGCAAGAAGCCGATCAAGGGCGAAATGTGGTTCTCCGTCACCGACCAGCCGATCTTCGCGGTCGCCGGTTTCTGGCGGCAGGTCGGGGATCAACGATATTTCGCGATGGTGACGTGCGATGCGAACGATCTCGTCGCCCCCATCCATCCCAAAGCGATGATCACGATCCTCGCGCCCGAAGACCATGATCGCTGGCTGACCGGCGATTATGACGATGCGCGGGCATTGCAGCGCCCCTACCCGGCGGCGCGGATGACGGTGCGGGGGCCGGTGTTCCCCACGCGCGAGGGATGATCGCGATCGACCGTACGTCGGATGGTCCATGGCGAACGGTACCCTGATCCCCGTCGCCGACCGGATGTCATGGGGCTTGATCGTCGCAATGATGATCGCCTGCCTTCTTGCCATCAATGGACTGGGGTTTCGTGTCGATCCCGGCCGGGCGATGCTTCCCGCCGGTGGACTGGCGATCCTAGCTGCCGCGGTTGCGATCGGCAGGACCGGTGGCCGCCCCCGTCTGGAGGCAGGGGCGACCGCCTTCCTTCAGATGACGCTATTCACCATCATCGGCGTGGTCCTTTCCTACGCGCTGGCGGCGCGCGCGGGGCCGCTGTGGGACGACCGGCTTGCCGCGGCGGATCGGGCGCTTGGGTTCGACTGGCCGGCGGTCTTCCACGCGGCCGACGGATCGGTTGCGGCGCTGTGGATCGGTGGTATCGCCTATCACAGCCTGACCGTGCAGATGATCGTGGCCATCGTGGTGTTGAGCACCACCGGCCGGAACGACAGGTTGCGCAGCGCCATCGTCGCGGCAATCCTGAGCGGGTTCGTTACCATCCTGATCTCCGGCGTGACTCCCGCGATGGGCAACGTGTTCGACCCTGCCCGCTATCGCCATCTCTGGTCGTCGGTCGCGTGGATGGAGCAGGACATGCTGCGGGGCCTGCGTGCCGGCACCTGGCGGACGCTGGACCTCTCACAACTGATGGGGATCGTAAGCTTTCCAAGTTATCATGCCACCCTGCCGGTCATCCTGAGCTGGGCCCAGCGCGACGTACGGGGATGGCGGCTGGTCGCGCCGGTCTGGGCGGGGCTGACGATCATGGCGACGCCGCTGTTCGGCGGGCACTACGGGGTCGATGTGGTAGCCGGTATCGGCCTTGCCGTGATGGCAATCAGGATCGTGCCGATCGTCCTTGAAGGTACCGCAGCGTCCGATACCGGCGACCCTGCCGGACCGTCCCTTCAGTTCAGCGCCGCATCGATCGCCGCAGCGGCCGAAGAGGCACCACCGGCGGCATTGATGCCGGCGGCAAGCCGGGACGCCGCTTCCCGGTAGCACGACTGGCCGATCACCCGCTCCAGCGCCAGCGCCAGCCGGCGAACCGACGCGGTCCGGGGGGACAACACCTCTCCCGCGCCGGTCCACGCTACCCGTGCCGCGGTACCCGGTTGTTCGAATGCGATCGGCAGGGCGACGATCGGGATACCGGCGGCCAACGCATCGAGTACGGTATTGAAGCCCCCGTGCAGGATCGCGGCCGCCGCATGACGCAATACCGCCTGTTGCGGCCACATCGCACGGACGAGCGGATCGCCCGGCAGCCCCGCCGCCTCCGCCGCGCTCAGGCCACCGCCATGCCCGATCACCGCTCGCGCGCCGATCGCGGCGCAGGCCTGCGCCATCAACGCGAACAGCGATCGCCTGGCGCCCTGCAGGCTGCCCAGCGAACAGAAGACCAGCGGCCGGCCATCGTCCGGCAATTCGACGGATTCGTCCGCAGGACTGCGCCACGGTGCCCCGTAACGGAACTGCGGCGGCAGATTGCGGCGGGGATAGTCCAGTGCCTGCGGGCATTGCGCGACGTAAAGGCGGGGGGCAGGCACAGCTCCCGGCAGATCCCACGCCGCACGATGCCTGTTCAGAACGTCGGCGACCGGCCGCATCAGCCGTTCGGACACCCGGTAGCCGCCCCGGTTGCGAAAACGGCCGATGGCGTCGTCGCGGTACCGCCATCCGAGGAAAGGCGGTGGAACACCCTCTTCACCCAGCAGCGGCAGACCGGTGACGCTGACGATCATAGGCAACCCCAATGTCTGGGCGATCAATGCTCCCGCAGGCTCTGCCGAATCCGCGATGACCGTGTCGGCACCGATACGGCGGAGGACGGACGGCGCCTGGTCCAGCAGCCGTTCGCTGATCGCCGCCGTCGCCCGGATCATCCGGGTCAACCCGACGGGCCCGGTCGGAGCGGCGAGCGTGGCGTTGAACCGCCGAAGCGACCGCTCCACATCGGTGACATCCGGGATGGCGGTGAAACCGACCCGGGGATCGGTGATCAACGGCGCGACATCCGGTTGGTGTACGATCGTGACGCGGTGCCCCAAATCCATCAATGCCGATCCCAGCACCTGCAAGGGATTGACATGACCCGGCGTCGGCGGGGCGATGACGGCGAAATGGCGAAGTCCCGTCATGCCGCCCACAGCTTCTTGACGCGATCCATAGGCATGACAGGTTTCCGGACGGACAGGAGATGGATACGCAGCAGGCGCTGCGCCCTATCGCCGAATTTCGCCGCGAGCGTTAGCGTCGATCAACGCCGGAAAACAATAGATCTCCCGCAGGTTACCCGACTTATGACCAGCATCCACGTCTACCGGAACCGGGAAACCGATCGGGCGGCGATCGGACGCGCGTCGCGATTTATATCAAAGAGGATTTCCGTTTGGGCGCGTCCTCGCCTTCGGTACTGGCCTGTCCCTTGTCCAGCGTGTCGCTGGGCCGACGTGCATCACCATCGTTCTGATGTTCGGTGGACAGGTTGGGACTATTCGTCTCGGTAGTGGGCTTGATCGGGTCGGTCATGATCGCTCTCCTTGATACCTGAGCCAACGAGGCGGAGAATGGCGTGTTCCCGGCCTGTCCGTTGGTCCGGATCACCTCATCCATTCGGCCACCGGCGTGGTGTCCATTCGACGTCGATGACGTTGCCGGACTCAACTTGTTCCAAAACTGGAGGCTGTCACACCGCGACGATCCCCACGCCGTCGGCCCTGAACACCAAGCAAACGGAGACGGCGAGGCCGGCCTGACGATGGCGAATGGAAAAGCTGTTGATCGGCGGTCGTGGTGTTGCAATCGTCAGGTGCAAACGGCTAAACGGGCGTCCTGCCCGGTTAGCACAGTTGGTAGTGCGTCCGATTTGTAATCGGGAGGTCATCCGTTCGAGCCGGATACCGGGCAGGGGTTTCCCGCAGATGTCGCGCCCCAGGCGGTTAGCGTCGTTCGAGCACATCGACCGCTTTTTTTGTTTTCGGCGCCGATCAGATCGGTATTCGCAAAATCTGGTTTGATCTTGAGTATGTCAACGCTCGCTCGGGCGACAGTAATAGTCGATGGCTACAAGTCCAACGGCGCTATCGGCGGTCGAATGGACCAGTAGTATATAACAGCCGATGATTATACTATTGACAGCGTGCGAGGCGACGCTCGATCATTGTTCGAATTATCGATATAAGTGACTGGTTGATGCGCTGGGCTCGCCACAAATCAGCGGTCGCTGTTCCACTGGGTCATTGCAGGTAATGACAGCAAGCCTCGATATGTATAAACGCAGGCAACGACCCAGAATTTGCACTTCACCGCTACATTTGTCAGCGCCGCCCGAACAGCTTCTCCACATCAGCCATTTGCAGCTTAACCCATGTCGGGCGGCCATGATTGCACTGGCCCGAATGGGGCGTCGCCTCCATTTCGCGCAGGAGCGCGTTCATCTCTGCGACCGACAGGGTACGGCCCGCCCTGACCGAGCCGTGGCAGGCCATCGTCGCCGCGACGTGATCGAGCCGTTCACGTAGCGAAAGCGCTTCGTCGAACGCGCCGAGTTCGTCGGCGAGATCGGTGACGAGGCCCTTGGGATCGGCCTGTCCCAGCAGCGCCGGCGTGGTGCGGACCAGCATCGCATGGACACCGAACCGCTCCAGCTCCAGCCCGAATTCGGCAAGCTCCGGCGCGCGTGCCTCCAGCCGGTCGCACGCGGCCTCGTCGAGTTCGACGACTTCCGGCAGCAACAGCGCCTGTGCGGCGATGCGGCCGCCGGCCAGCGCGGCGCGCATCCGTTCCAGCACGAGGCGCTCATGCGCGGCATGCTGATCGACCAGCACCAGCCCATCCTCCGCCTCGGCCACGACATAGGTCTTGGCCACCTGCCCGCGCGCGACGCCAAGCGGATGGGTGGCGGTTTCGGGCGGCGGCGCCCAGGCCGGCTCGGCGCGCGCCTGCGGCAGGGCAGTGAAGAAGTCGGTGCGGCGTTCGAACACGCTGCCCTGCACCGGTGATGGCCAAGACGCCGGGTGGGGGGTGTTGGGTATTGCGGGTTCGGGTTGCCACATGCCGAGGGCCGCTTCGGTCGGTCGCTGCACTACCCGGTGCCCCGCCCCGTCCAGTGCCCGTCGGAGACCGGAGACGATAAGGCCGCGGACCAATGCGGGATCACGGAACCGCACCTCCGTCTTGGCCGGATGGACATTTACGTCGACCTCTGTCGATGGCAGGTCGAGGAACAATGCCACCACCGCATGCCGATCGCGCGGCATCATTTCGGCATAGGCGCCACGGATCGCGCCGATCAGCAACCGGTCCTTCACCGGTCGCCCGTTGACGAACAGATATTGATGGTCGGCAACGCCGCGATGGAAGGTTGGCAAGCCTGCGACACCGCCCAGCACCAGATCGTCACGCACCCAGTCGATCGTCACGGCATTGTCGGCCAACGCCCGGTCGGTCAGCGCGGCGACGCGCTGCGGACGACTCTCCGCCGCCGCAACGGTCAGGACCCGGCGGCCGTCATGTTCGACCGAGAAGGCGACATCCGGTCGTGCCATCGCCAGCCGGCGGACCGCATCCAGGCACGCGGCATATTCGGAGCGTGCGGAGCGCAGGAATTTCCGCCGCGCCGGCACCCGCGCAAACAACTCCTCCATGACGATTCGCGTGCCGGGCGGCAGCGCCGCCGGCCCCTCGGCCACCACGGTGCCATTGTCGACGACACGGCGCCAGCCATCCGCCCCGGCCGGGCGACTCTCGATCGTCAACCGCGCGACACTGGCGATCGAGGGCAGCGCCTCGCCCCGGAAACCCAGCGTCTCGACCGCCTCGATCCGCTCGTCGGGAAGTTTGGAGGTGCAATGCCGCTCCAGGGCCATCGCCAGTTCGGGCGGGGTCATGCCGCAACCATCATCCGCCACCTCGACGCGGCTGAGACCCCCTTCCGCCAGCGTCACCGCGATGCGGCTTGCCCCCGCATCGAGGGCGTTCTCGACCAGTTCCTTCAACGCGCTGGCGGGCCTTTCCACCACCTCACCGGCGGCGATGCGATTGACGAGATGCTCGGGGAGGCGGCGTATTGACACGGGCAAGGCTGTAGCCCAAGCGACGGCATCCCGCGACCCCGCTAACCATGACGATCCATCCGGCAGCTCATGTGCAGGCGGCGCTCCGTGGGATGCCCTGCGACCGGTCGCCGGTACTCCGGCGGCATGTGATGGACCTGCGCTCAATGAAGTTGCCCCGTTTCTTCAAATTCATGTCACACGACATGGCGATCGACCTCGGTACCGCCAATACGGTGGTGTACGTTCGCGGTCGCGGTATCGTGTTGAACGAACCGTCGGTAGTTGCGGTCGAGACGATCAACGGACAGAAGCGCGTGAAGGCGGTGGGCGACGACGCCAAGCTGATGATGGGCAAGACCCCCGGCAATATCGAGGCGATCCGCCCCCTGCGCGACGGGGTGATCGCCGACATCGACGTTGCCGAGCAGATGATAAAATATTTCATCCAGAAAGTGCATGGTCCCCGCAAGTTCGCGCGCTGGCCGGAGATCGTGATCTGCGTGCCGTCGGGATCGACCAAGGTGGAACGTCGCGCGATCCGTGATGCCGCCTCCAACGCCGGCGCGAGCCAAGTGTGGCTGATCGAGGAGCCGATGGCCGCCGCAATCGGCGCCGACATGCCCGTGACCGAACCGATCGGCAGCATGGTCGTCGACATCGGCGGCGGCACCACCGAGGTGGCGGTGCTGAGCCTGCGGGGCCTTGCCTATACCACCTCCGTCCGGGTCGGCGGCGACAAGATGGACGAGGCGATCGTCAGCTATGTCCGTCGCAATCACAATCTGCTGATCGGCGAGGCGACCGCGGAGCGGATCAAGCATCAGGTGGGCTGCGCGAAACCACCCGCGGACGGGATCGGCCAGATCATCTACATCAAGGGCCGCGATCTCGTGAACGGGGTGCCCAAGGAAATCCAGATCAGCCAGGGCCAGATCGCCGAGGCGCTGTCCGAACCCGTCGCAACGATCGTTGAAGGCGTGCGGGTCGCGCTGGAGAACACCGCGCCCGAACTGGCCGCGGACATCGTTGATCAGGGCATCGTGCTGACCGGCGGCGGTGCCTTGCTTCAGGGGCTGGACGAGGTGCTGCGCGACGAGACGGGCCTGCCCGTCACCGTGGCGGAAAACCCGTTGACCTGCGTCGCGCTCGGTACCGGGCGTGCGCTGGAAGATCCGATGTTCCGCGGCGTGCTGCAGAACGGCTGACGCCGCCAGGCCCCAACCAGACTAGGGGGGAATGGCGCATGGCGCCTGCCCACGACCGGCGCACAGGCTTTTCGCGGCGGCGGCAATACGGGATGTTTCTGGGCTATGTGCTCGCCATCGCCGGTGCGGTGGTGGGTGCAGTGCTGCTCGTCGCCAGCACATTCAACCCACCGTTGTTCGCCGGCCTGCGCATGACGGCGGCGGCGGTGACGGCGCCGGTATCGTCCGGCCTCGCCGCGTTGGGATCGGCAGGCGCGACGGTGACCGGCGCGATCGACGGTTGGGTGTTCGCGCATGCCGAGAACGCCGCCATGAAGCGCGAACTGGCCGTCACCCGACCGTTGCTGATGCAGGCGCGGACGATCGCCTATGACAATCGCCGGTTGCGGGCCTTGCTGGCGGTACGAGACCGGACGGCGCAACCCGTGGTGGCGGCACGACTGGTCAGTTCGACCGCGTCAAGCGGCCGTCGCTTCGCCCTGCTCGACGCCGGGCGCCTTCACGGCATCGAGATCGGGATGCCGGTGCGCGGTCCGGACGGCCTGATCGGTCGCGTGACCGAGACGGGACCGAACGCCGCGCGCGTGCTGCTGCTGAGCGACACCGACAGCATCGTGCCGGTACGACGCACGCGTGACGGCCTGCCTGCGATCGCCGCCGGACGTGGCGACGGGCTAGTCGATATCCGGTCGGTCAACACTACCAATGTCCGGTTCGATGCGGGCGACGTGTTCGTCACCTCGGGTACCGGTGGGCTGTACGCCCCCGGCGCCCCGGTGGCACGCGTGATCGCGAGCGGAGCGGACACGGTATCGGCCCGGACCTTCGCACATCCCGATACGCTGGACTTCGCACTGGTCGAGCGGCCCTTCATCCCGGTGCCGCCGCCCGCCGGCCTGCCCACTGCCGCTGGCCGATGATGGTGGCGGCCCGATGACCGAAGTGGACAGCAACCCCTTCGCCCCCACCCTGCCCCCCGGCCGCGCCCGTGCGCTGCCTTGGGCGACGGTGATGGCGGGATCGCTGGTCACGATCATACCCATCGTCGCGACCGTGCCGATCATACCGCCGTTCGGACTGCTGATGCTGTTGGCGTGGCGGCTGTTGGCCCGGTTCGCCCTCCGGCCCTGGGCTGCGGCGCCGCTCGGCTTCTTCGACGATCTGGTCAGCGGTCAGCCGCTCGGTTCGGCGGTACTGCTGTGGTCGCTGTGCTTCATCGGTATCGATTTGATGGAGCGACGGCTGGTGTTTCGCGATTTCCGTCAGGACTGGCTGATCGCGAGCGGGGCGATCCTGTTCTGTCTCGCGCTGGGGCGGATATTGGCGGTGCCGGTCAGGGCGCAGGTGGACGCCGCGCTGCTGGTGCAGGCCGCCGCCACGATCTGCCTGTTCCCCGCCGCCGCGCGGATGGTCGCCTGGATCGATCGAAAGCGGGGCATGGCATGAGGCGTTCGCCGACGATCGTGACCGAGGCGATGCAGGCGTACAGCTTCTCGCGCCGGGCCTGGCTGCTGGGTGCGGCGCAGGCGGGGTTCGGTACGATGCTGGTGGGTCGCATGGCATGGCTGGCGATCGCCGAGAACGATCGCTACACCGCGATGGCGGAGAGCAACCGTGTCAACGCCACGCTGGTGCCGCCGCGGCGGGGCTGGCTGATCGACCGGCACGGCGTGCCGATCGCCAACAATCGCACCGATTTCCGCGTCGACATCATCCCCGATCGCCTGCGCGACGAGGAGGCCGAACGAGTGCTGCAGGCGCTGGCGCGCATCCTGCGTCTGCCCCCGGAAGAGGTCGAGCGGGTGCGGATCGATCTGGGCCGCGCCGCCGGGTTCCAGCCGGTGCAGGTCGCCGAAAAGCTGGACTGGGAGCGGTTCGCCGCGGTCAGCGTCCACCTGCCCGAATTGCCGGGCGTACAGCCGACACGCGGTTTCGCCCGGCATTATCCCGGTGGCGCAGCCGTCGCGCACCTGACCGGCTATGTCGGCGCGCCTACGGCGGAGCAATTCAAGGAGACGCGTGACCCCCTGCTCGTCACCCCCGGTTTCAAGCTGGGGAAGGACGGGCTGGAAAAATCGCTCGAGGCACGGCTGCGCGGTCAGGCCGGTGCCAAGCGGGTCGAGGTGACCGCGCGGGGCAAGCTGGTCGCCGAACTTGCCACCCGGCCCGACGTGCCGGGCAAGAACACGCGGTTGACGATCGATGCCGGGCTTCAGGAATATGCCGCCCGCCGACTGGGCACCAATTCCGGATCCACGGTGGTGATCGATTGCCGCACCGGTGAAATGCTGTGCATGGTGTCGATGCCGGCTTATGATCCCAACAGCTTCTCGGACGGGATCAGCCATCTCGAATGGCAGATGCTGTCCGACAACGACCATGTTCCTTTGATGAACAAGGTGACGCAGGGGCTGTATCCGCCCGGTTCCACCGTCAAGCCGATGAATGCGCTGGCGCTGCTGGAAGCAGGGGTCGCGCCGACCGACCGGATCAACTGCACCGGTGCAATGCGGGTCGGCACCGGTGTGTTCCACTGCCATAAACGCCATGGACACGGCCCGCTGGACATGAAGGGCGCCGTCGCACAGTCCTGCGACATCTATTTCTATGAGATGATCCGCCGCATGGGATATGACCGGATCGCGCCGGTGGCGCGGGCTGTGGGGCTGGGTCAGAAATTCGACCTGCCCTTTGGCAGCCAGCGTTACGGCACCGTACCCGACAGCGCGTGGAAGCTGGCGAAGTACAAGGATCGATGGACCGTCGCCGATGGCCTCAACGCCTCGATCGGGCAGGGTTACGTCCTTGCCAATCCACTGCAGCTGGCGGTGCTGGCCGCGCGTCTCGCCTCCGGGCGGGCGTTACAGCCCAGTCTGCTGGCGTCGCAGGTGCATCACGATGCCCCCGCCCTGCCCTTCCAGTCCGAACATCTGCAACTGGTGCGAGAGGCGATGTGGGGCGTGGTCAACGGCGGTGGTACCGGTGGTGCAGCGAGGATGAACGTCCCTGGCGTCAGCCTGGCGGGCAAGACAGGTACCGCGCAGGTCCGCCGCATCACCATGGCCGAACGGCGCAGTGGTGTGCTCACCAATGGGCAATTGCCGTTCAAGATGCGTGACCACGCCTTGTTCGTCGGCTTCGCGCCGGCGGACAATCCGCGCTATGCGATCTCTGTCGTGCTGGAGCACAACGGCCATACCGTCCGTAACCTCGACACACCGATGATCGGACGCGACATCATGACCTGGCTGTTCGATCGCGACCGCGCGATCGCCAGCCTGGCCGCGATCGAGCCGAGCTGGGGCGGCGACATCGCCACCCGAATGGCGGCCGACGAAGCCGCCTATCGGGCCGCGCACCGCCCCGCCCCGGCAGCGGCGGCGACCAAGACCGATGCCGTCGTGCCCAGTGATGCGCCTGCCGTCGAGGCTGCGACCGATCTCGCCAACCAGACTCAAGCCGACATGGCGAACGGCATCGATACGCCGGCCGACGAAGGCACGACGGAGCCCAATCCATGAGCCGCAGCCTTGTCCCCGAACCGCTGGCGAAACTGCCCTGGGTAATCCTGCTGCTGGTCGCGGCGATCCAGGGGTTCGGCTTGGTGATGCTGTATTCCGCTGCGGGTGGCAGTCTGCGCCCGTGGGTGATTCCTCAAGGCGTTCGGTTCTGTGCCTTTTTGGCAGGTGCGATCGTGGTGTCGCGCATACCCGTGGAATGGTTCAGGCAATTCGCGTTTCCGGCCTATGTCGCGCTGGCACTGGCGCTGATCGCCGTCGATGCGATCGGTGAAGTCGGAGGGGGCAGTAGACGCTGGCTCGACCTGGGCGTCATCCGGCTTCAACCATCCGAGTTCATGAAGCTGTCGGTCGTACTGGCGTGCGCCCGCTTTTACGAGATGCTGCCGCCGGGAGAGACGCGACGGTTTGCGGCCGTGTGGCCGCCAATCGTGCTGATCGCGATACCCGCCGCGTTCGTGATGCTTCAGCCCGATCTCGGCACCGCGTTGATGATCTGCGCGGGCGGTGCCACGGTGATGTTCCTTGCCGGCATCCCGCTCCGCCTGTTCGTTGGCGGGGCACTGGCCGTGGCGGTGGCGGCACCGCTCGCGGTCAATTTCCTGCTCCACGATTATCAGCGCAACCGGGTATTCATCTTCCTCGATCCCGAAAGCGATCCACTCGGTACCGGCTATCACATCAGCCAGTCCAAGATCGCGATCGGATCGGGCGGCGTCTGGGGCAAGGGCTTCCTCAACGGCACCCAAAGCCATCTCGACTATCTACCCGAAGGCCATACCGATTTCGCCTTTGCCACCATGGCCGAGGAATGGGGGTTGGTCGGCGGCATCGCTCTGATCGCTGCGTTCCTGATCGTGGTGCGCTGGGGGATCGAGGTCGGCCAGCAGGCGACGACGCGCTTCGCTCGGCTGACCGCGGCGGGGCTGTCGATGACGATCTTCTTCTACGTCGCGATCAACCTGTCGATGGTGATGGGGCTGGCCCCCGTCGTCGGTATCCCGCTGCCGCTGTTCAGCAACGGCGGATCTGCGCAGATGACGGTGCTTTTGTGCCTAGGCGTCCTGATGGCGATCGACCGGCAAAACCGACGTTCTACGGCGTGGTAACGTAAAAAAGGGTTTGCATCACCCCAAACCTTCGCTAAAGGCGCGCTTCCCCGATGCGGTCGGCGCCCACCAAGCGCTACCCAAACCGCCCGGATATGGACGCATAGCTCAGTTGGTAGAGCAGCTGACTCTTAATCAGCGGGTCCTTGGTTCGAGCCCAAGTGCGTCCACCATCTTTTCCTTTGCATAGCAGCGACTTACGCAGCCGTTTAGCCCGCCTGATCGGCCCTCCTCTCCGACGAGTACCGAATAGGCACCGACTTGGATGTTCCGACACATCCTGGCGTGACTCCCGGCTCAGCGCGTCATAGGCTGGCAGGATGGAGGGGCTGTGACGAAGAAGCGATCTGACCTAGCTGCGAGCCTAGAAGCCCGCGTGCCCTTCGACGTGTCGAAGCCGATGTTCGAGCTCCAAGACGTGGCCCGCGGCCGCGGCTGGTCCGGAACAGTGGAGAAGCTCACAGAAGAAAGATCCCTGCCGGGCAAGAAAGCTGACGCGCTTCTAGAAGCCCTCAAGGAGCACGAGCTGTCAGGGGAGAAGCTGTGCCGCTTCTACCGGGTCGACGAAGCGATCATCAAGGCCATGAACGGGAAGCTCACGGGAACCAAGGCGTCCAAGGGTGCCATGCAGGACGCCTACCCGTTCCTGCTCGATGAAGCGGAGCTCAAGAAGCTGCCTCTCGGTCAGCCGGTGCTGCTATCGGTCGACCAGGTCGGTGGCGGCTTAGCCGCGGTGTTCGGCTCGGTACGGGCACTCCGGGTGCGCGAGCCTGTCGATCCCAAGTCGTTCCCGGATGGCGCTGATAACATCCTCGCGAACTACGACGAGGTCATCGGCCTCAAGCTGGTCCGTCACCAAGCCGTGGACGTAATCTGGCTACCTGACAGCGGCGACGTCATCGACCTTCGCGTAGACTATCCACGCGGCACACACGCGGATATCGGCCGTGCCTCGCAAAACTCCGCCATGGCCGCTTTCAACAAGCTGGTGGGCACGGACCCGTTCGGCACCCCGCTCAACCTGTTCCCGCTCCTCAGTAAGATGTACGACGCCGATGACGAAGGCCGCGTGGTCGAGCTCGCCTTCGGCACGACGACACGCTCGATCAAGCACGAGCGGATGCGGGTGTCGGTCGATTGCCTGCGGACCGAGCTGTACCACATGGGAGGCAAGAAGAGCCTCAAGACCCCTGTTCGCCCCTACAAAGTGAGCATAGCGTACACTGTGGACCTCGGCGGCGGCGTCGAGTCCCACCCGGAGTTGAACCTGCACACCACCAGCTACGTCGCGGAGAACCCGAACCCGCAGCTGTACGACGCCGTCGTGCGCAAGACCGTTGGGTTAACTGACTACGATCACGTGCGACAGCGTCTACTTCACTTCTCGAAGTAGCGCAGAGCGCGACCACCAGGAGCAGTATGTCCTTAGACGATCTCAAGCGCGAAGTGGCGGAAGGCTGGCCGGACGTCCCGGCCGCCTCGCTGGCGCTTGGGATAATCGAGTTCATGGGTCAGCTTGGCGACCAAGAGCTGCGGATGCTCACGATCCCGAGACTGCTTGAGGGCGTCGGGCGAAGCCAGGTCGACCAGCCGTTTCTTGCCTCCCTAGCGATACTCGTCAGCTCAACCGTCCACGTGCTCGACGCCAAGGCCTTCCTCTGCGAGGAGGAGGGCCTTGAGGTCCACGTCGACGCGCAGGAGCTCGCGACCGCTCGGCGCCTCGGCTCGCTCGAGCACCCGGAGACGGGCGAGCTGATCGAGGACTTCGAGGGCAGGCTCATCCCCTACTTCGAATCGTCGCCGCGCTTCCTGGAGGCGCGCGCGCATGGGTGACCTGACGCTGCGGGACCTTCAGCTCATGGCGCGCGGCAATGTGGCTTGGGAGACTCCGCTTGCGCTGATGGCGGCGGCGAGCTCGGACGACATCTTGGCACGGGTAAACCCCGCGATCGACCACATCCTCCAGGAGTTCTCGCGGACGCCTAAGGAGCGGAAGGACCGCAGTGAGGACGGCCTGTCGATCGACCTCATCACGTCATTGAAGCACTTCGGGTTCCAGGCGTCCCACGACACGACGACGGGTGGCCACTGCGACATCGTGATCGACGGCCGGTACGACTTCCTCTGGCTTGGCGAGGCCAAGATACACGGCGGCTACGACTGGCTGCTCAAGGGCTTCAACCAGCTAGACTCGAGGTACGCAACTGCCGTCAAGGGTCAGGACCGAGGCGGAGTGGTTATCTATCACCGGGGTCCACGCGTCGATCAGGTGATGGATGGGTGGGCCGCGCACTTAGCCAGCGAGCGCCCCGACGTCACGATCGAGCCTCGAAGCCCCGGCGACCTCGTGATGAACACGCGCCACGTGCACGAACGGACGGGCCGCGAGTACCATGTCCGACACGTGATCGTGTCACTCCACTGGAACCCCAAGGTCTGAGACCCAGGACCTGAGGCTGACCACGCCGGAAGTACCGCAAGTTCCCCGTTCTCCGATTGTTCGGAACACGCTAGGACCGCGGACGGCTAAAACGTGGATCGGGCACTGCATTGAATTTCGTAGACTTGTTTTCCTGCGGCGGCGGCATGTCGACCGGCTTTGCCCGCACGGGTCGGTTCTCGCCCATCGGGGCGGTGGATCTGGAAGTGGCGAAGCCCAGCCACCCGATCGGTGCGACAGCCTGCAATGACACATATGAGGCGAACCTCGGGCTCCGACCGCTGTCGGCTGACCTTTCCATCACGCAGCCCGACGCGGTTGCCGATCATTTCGGCTTCGCCGCCCCCGACGTCGACGTGCTCATCTCGTGCGCCCCGTGCACCGGCTTCAGCCAGAAGCAGTCCCGTAACCACGTCACCGACGATGCCCGCAACCATCTTGTTGAGCGCGCGGCCGTGTTCGCCGAGGCGTGGAAGCCAAAGTACGTCGTAATCGAGAACGTGAAGGAGCTCCTGCGCGGCCGGCACAAGCATCACTACCAGGGGCTGCATCGGCGGCTGACCGAGCTCGGCTACGAGGTCTTCGCGGAGGTTCACGACCTCAAGCACCTCGGGCTACCGCAGGGAAGAATCAGGTCGCTGATCGTCGCCAAGCTTGGCGGGCACTTCCACTGGCAAGTGCCGGAGCGCACCTCCTTCCGCACCGTGCGTGACGCGATCGGGCACCTCCCCGCCATCGAGGCCGGAATGGTACACCCCGACGACCCCATGCACGTGTCGCCCCGGACGGCTGGCGTGTCGCTGGATCGAATGCGCGCGATCCCGCACGACGGCGGCAGCTGGACAGATATCCCTGACAAGCTCGCCCACCTCAGGATACCAAGCATGAACGTCGAGAAGCCCGGCTCCTTCCCCGACGTCTACGGGCGACTGGCCTGGGACCGCCCGGCGCCAACCGTCACTAGGGAATGCAGCCATCCCGGCAACGGTCGATACTCCCACCCCGTGCAGGATCGGCTGCTGACCGTTCGTGAGATGGCGCTGATCCAGGGCTTCCCAGCCGACTACCAGTTCCTGGGAAGCCTGTCGTTCAAGTACCGGCAGATCGGCGACGCCGTGCCCCCTATGGTCGCTGAGCAGATTGCCCGCGCAATCCTTACTGATATCGGTGAAGACACGACACCCCTCGCGCAGTGCAAAAGACAATTGGCTTTAGCAGTTTAACCAGGACGCCCGAGCTCCCACCATGCGTGAAGTGGGCAAAGATCTACATCTAGACCAGAAATAGTAACCTTTTCGACGCTCCCATCGAGCACCAACTTGAACGCCTTTTTTCCGTCTATTGTGACTTCGGCACTAGTTCCACCCGCCTTGGTGAGCTTCCCGAAGGCTTCCTCGTTCAGATCGCCGGCAGCAGCAAGAATATCTTTGGGGATCTCGCGAAGATCATAACGGACCTTGTTTTCATCGCCATAGCTCCGAAGAATGAAAATTCGTTCGTAATCATTTAAATGCGAAAGTAGTTTCTCTCGAACCTTTTCTGGTGCATCTTCCGGACCTTCCAAATCCCTAATCCACCGCGCCTCCATCATCTTGGATATGGTTATTGATTTAGGTTTAAGACCCTTTGCAGCCTCAGTCTTCAGAGAAAAGAAGGCACCGTCCACCTCAAGGTCAGCGCCGCGATGAACCGCGCTCTCCGACCGAGCCGCATTATGGCCAGTTCGTTTGAAAGATTGTTCGAGTATGTGCTCGAAGTTCTCCTTCTTCAACGCTATTCCGCTAGACGCATGATGTGCGGCCAAGCGGGTGGAAAAGTATTCAAACGACTCAGGATCTAGAAAGTCTTCACGGAGGTGCCCCCCGTTCTGACCCTCTGCAAACTTTGTAATGATACTGGTTAGCACTTCGACTTGTATTGGCGAGAGATTTTTAAGAGCGGCAATTGCTCCGTCAATGTCTTCGCGTTTGTCATTTTCGCCCGGCATGCGTTTTCCAAACTAATGAGTTTGGAGAACTATTGAGGATCACAATCAGAGGGTCAAGAGTGATCCGTGGGTGGATCGAACATCGGCGGGCGGGCGAACGCCGGGCCGTCTTAGCGCCGTGTTGAGCCGTAAACGCCAGAAGCTGGCGCGGGCTGGCTAGGTCGAACTCTCATCGAGCAGTTTGCCCGGATGGCAGCCAAGTATCGAAGCGAGCCGACCAATAACACGTACGGACGGGTTGCGCCGCCCCCCTTCAATGCCTCGGAGGTAGGTCACGTCGATCTCGGCGTCGTAGGCTAGCTGCTCCTGAGTGAGCTTCTGCTCGACACGCAGCCGACGCACGTTCCCGGCAAGGATCTTGATCCAGTCCATCGACCAGACTGGAAACGCCAACCCGTCCGCGCTCTAGGGACTATAGTCCCTATTTCGTTGACAGCGTCGTTCACCACGGCAGTGTTGGCGGCATGTTCGATCTATGGGCCGCAGAGCACTCGGTGCTTCGGGAGAAAGTCTTGGAACGCGTTTTCCTCACCGAACTTTCCAGGGTGCTCCTGATCGCGTTCAAGACGCCATTCGAGGTGCTTCGCTCCGAGTTTGATGCGAACGGGTATGACGTGGTGGTGGAGGCGCGAGGCATCATCCGCCACATCCAGCTCAAGGCGACGCGCGTGGGCGGCAAACGCGCAAGCGTGGACGTAAATCTGGCCTTGGCCGAGAAGCCGGGCGGGTGCGTGGTCTGGTTCATGGCCGACCCCGCGACGCTTTCGGTCGGCCCGTTCTACTGGTTAGGCGGGGAGCCGGGGCAATCCCTCGCCGTCCCCGATGGTGCAGTCGCCCGGCATAGTCGCGCGAACGCATCAGGCGTGAAGGGCGAGAGAACAGCGCTACGCCGTGTGCCGATGCGGCGATTCATCAGGATGGAGACGGTTAGGGAAGTGGCAGAGGCGATGTTCGGCGCTGACCACGGCCACCTGCTCCACGCCCATCTGTCAACCCGAGGCGTCGACCCGGCCACACTCGACGTCTCCGAGCGGCTTCCGTGGAAGGACTCCACCGGGCTCGCTCAAATGATCGACGGGTATGTGCTCGCGGAGGCGGCGGGGCTTGGCGACCCCGCCGACTATTTGGCTCGCGCTAGGGCGGTCGCTGAGGCGACGGGCCAGTGGCGCGGTTCTGCTTTGGAGCTGTGGGTCGCGCTATTCCTCGAGCACCGGCGCGACCATTTCAGCGGTTTTCTGGTCGGGAATGACATAGCGGTCGCCTCGCCACCATTGCTAAATGAGCTTTGCGTGTCGCTAGTCTGGGCGCTCAGGCGAACCTTCCCCACTCGGATCTCGTGATGGGGCATGTGCAGGCCAGCCACGAGGTCGTGGAAGGCCTGCACGTCGATGCCAGCGGGCACGTTCATCGCCCATACTCCCAAGGCTTGATGCCCCAGGAGGATGATGTCGCGTTTCAAGGCTTCGGGGAGCCGCCCCCGCTCAGTTGCCCGAGCAGGTCACCTATGTGATCGGACGCTGCGTCCGGCGCGTCGCGCCAGAGATCGTCTTCCATCCAGGGATCGTCGCGCACCCACCGCGGCTCGGGCCGGCCGTAAACGCCGATCGCGACGGGCCGGCGCTTGTAGCCGAGCACGTCCAGGTCCTGCCCGACCTGTCGCCGGGCTTCCTCGTCGAAGTGCTCGGGGTCGCCGCCGCAGAGGACGAACGCCTCCAAGTCGGTGACGATCTGCTCGCCCGCGAGAGCCTCCCGCATGACGCGGTAGCGCACGCGGGGCGTCATGAAGTTCCCCTCCTCGTCGTAGCGGTCCATCCGTCAGCCCCCCGCGAAGCCGCCATGGGGCGTCTGCGACGGCCAGGTGGACTGGCCTCGCGACCCCACAGGCGCCCAGCCCTCGACCACGAACGCCGGCGCGGCGGCACTCACGTCGACGACGGCAAAGGATGCGAGCGCGCCCGCCCTGACTAGGGCCTCATCGGCGGCACGGGCAGCGGCGACGGTCGCGCCCTGCGCGACCACGGTGTTGCGCTGGTCGGCGCGGCGCTTCTCGGATCGATCGGCGTAGAATACGTACGTGGGCATTGCTCAGTCCTCCTCGTCGTCGGAATAGGGATCGCTGCCGGCCTGCTCCTCGGCGCGGCGCATCAGCGCGGCATTGATGTCGCGGTGGGGGTTGCGCCCGTTGCTCTCGAACGCCGTGTCGTCGTGCGCCACCTCGTGGGCCAGCCGCTCGACCTCCATCAGGGCTTGGGACACGCGGCGGAACTCGTCGCCCACCAGGGCCTCGGCGAGCTCGGAGGGCGCGAACGGCCGCCGGTCCACGTCGAGGTCACTCATGCGCGAGCAGAGGGCCGCGGCGAGCTCCATGTCCCTAGTGGCGGCGGCGAGCTCTGCGAAGGACGCGAGCTTGGCAGGGCCGGAGCCGGCGATCTGCTGCATCAGCCGGCTGCGGCGTTCGCTCCCCAGGCTGCCGCGCATCAGCATCTGGACGGGGGAGGTGTAGTGCGGCTTGACGGCGAGGGCCGTCGCCATGTGCTTGCCCGCCTCGCGGACGTGGATCAGTCGTCGCTCGGCGCTGTCCCGCTTCAGCTCGTTGCGGAAGCCTGCCACCGCGCTGTTCACCGTGGGGATGCGCTGCTGCTGGGGGAGGTCGGCGAGGGACCGGGCCAGCTCGCCCCGACGCCCCTCGACCTTGTCTTTGAGCGAGCCGATGAGGCGCTGCTGCCCCTCCCGATTGCTCCTCGCCTTTTGGAGCGTTGCCATCACGTCCATCTCGGACGCCCAGGCCGTGCCCATCTTGGCCTTCCTTACTGCCATCTTCGTGCTCCTTTACCGGGTCTGCGTCGCGCGTCGCCTGAGGACCGAAGCCGGCGCGGCTCATGCCGCGGATCGTTCCCGCCAACGCGGAGGGCCCACCCACTCGGCGGGCCGCACGTCAGGAGAGATGCTTCGGATCGGGCGGCGCGCGGACCATCATCCGTGGTCGACCCAAGCGGATCGACCGCGGTTGTCGTCAGGCGGTCCGCAACCGCTGACGGCAGTAGTCGCGGATCGTCGCCTCCGGCACGCCCGATAGTACGGCGTCGATGCCGATAAATGTCGACTTGGACACCCAGACCAGTTCGCGAGCGGCGGCGCGGCACTTGGCGGCGCTCTTGGCCTCTGCGGGGCTGAACCCAAAACTCGAGTGACGCATGTATGCAATGTCGTCGCGAGACACGTCGACGTGGGCCTTCTTCGGCTTCTTACGCATATTGATCTCCGCAAAAACGAATCGCCCGTTCGTCGGGCGGAGGTCCCAATGGGGACACGCAAGCGCGGAATCGACCAACGTTTACACCCGTAGCCGATATAGCCTGGTAGCGGCAGTCAGGGCACTTTTCAGATGGGCTAAGCTGAAGCTAAGCTGTGCGAACACTCCCCGAGCAAGAAGGCTGAAAAGTGACAGTACCTGCCTATCGTCTTGCCATCGCGGCAACGGCTCCTGAAATGCACCAGATCGCTGCCGCCATTACCGGCTTTATGCCTGCGGCGGCCGCAGCAATCGCGGCGCAAGCGTCGAAGATTCAGAACACCGGCGTTAACATTTTCGGTTGCTACGAACACCAGCCAGGGGAGCCAATCGTTGGATTAACGCGCGGCCCCATCGAGCAGATGGGCGGCATACCCGACTAGCGCCCCGTCCGAACTAACTCTTTCTGACTGCTTGAGCCTAAAAGTTGCGGCACGTGAACCGGGCCCGCGTCCAGACCAGGCCGTAGCGGATCGCGTCGGCACCATGGTCGGGAGCGTCGCTGTCCAAGTCCTCTAAGTCGCGAGGGTCGCGGGGAATGGTGGGCAGCGTCTCCCAGGCGTAGTTGCAGAGGCGCGAGATGTAGAGGCCGGGGAGGTCCGGCGAGCCTGCCTGCGACAGCATGGTCCGCATCCGCTGCCACCCCGCTTTGCGGGTGCCCTTGCCGCACGGGCTGAACGAGACGCCCTGCTGAGAGAACTCGTCGGCGATTGTCGCCGCGGCGTAGCCGCGGGCGCGGGCGAAGATCGCGTCGTCCGCGGCCCCGTCCGGCGCCACGCCCCACCGGGTGCACATCTCCTTGATGGCCTCCGCCAGCCGCGGCACCGTCCAGCCGAGCCCCTCGCTCGGTCGGTTCGGGCGGGCGGTGGCCAGCTCGTCCAGGGCCACGACCGAGCCCCGCGGGTAGTACCGCCCGTCCGGCCCCACCGTGCCGGGGGAGCGGGCCATGACGTAGGTGGCGGAAGGGGACGCCGTTCCGAAGTCGTGGGCGATGAACGCCTCCCAGCCGGCGGGGACCTCGGCCCAGGGATCGACCGCGCACCGCTCAGGGGACAGGCAACCGGCGAAGAACGCGCCGCGGGCGACCGACCAGTCCCCCTCGGTCCAGGCGCGGAACAGCTCCTCGTCGCCGGCGCAAGCGGCACGGAGCTGGCGGCGGTAGTCGTCCGAGTCCAGGTGCGGGTTGTCGAGGTAGGTGCTGGGCGCGTGGGCGCAGAGGCCGCCCGCCTCGGTTGCGAACGGCACCCAGGCGCGGCCGGGGAGAACGTAGCGGGAGGCGACCCAGTGGTGGCCGGCCCCGCCGGGGTTGCCGGCGTACACCGTCCGCAGCGGCACGTCCTTGGGGCCGCGCAGATTCGAGCGCAGCATGTCGATAGCCAGCGGGTCGGCCCACTGGGTGAGCTCGTCCACCATGATGAGGGTGAAGGACCGGCCCTGGACCTTGTCGTAGGCGGCGGGCGTGTCGACCTGGGCGAGCTCCACGTAGCCGTATGGGAGCCTGAAGACGTGCTCGGTGGAATTGTAGGACGCCGCCGAGCCGTAGGCCGCCGAGAACAGCGAACGGAGCACCAGCTCGAAGTCGGCGAGCCCCTTGTAGGTGCGGCGCACGTAGAGGACGCGGGCCTTCTCCCGGTACTGCTCGACGTGTCGCAGGATCAGCAGCGCCTTGCAGTGCGACTTGCCGCCGCCGCGCCCGCCGCCCAGGAACAGGTCGACAGTCTCCGGCACGCTGAGCACGCGGGCCTGGTACGGCGTAGGGGCCATCTCCTCGGTCACCGGGACGCCCCCTCGACCGTGCGCATGTAGTCGTCCACGCTGGCCTGGGCGCCCGGCAGGTTGATGGTGACGTTGACCCGCTGCTCGGTCCCGCCCTGCGGCGCGCCCTGGTCGCGGTAGCCGTGCCGGCCCTTCAGGGCGAAGATGATGGAGGTCGTGTCGCCAGCCCGCGCCTTGTCCATCAGCAGCCCGACCAGCTCGTCCTCCTCGAACTTACGGGCCTCGGCCAAGGCGGAGGCGATCCGCTCGTCCTCCACCTTCAGCCGGCCCCAGGTCCGATAGTTCACGCCCAGGGCGCGGGCGATCGAGACCTCGGACTTGCCCTGGCGGATGGCCGCGATGACCTCCGGCACCGAGTCCTTGGGCACGACGTACTTGGGCTGTCCGGGGCCCCGCCGGGGTGCAGCCGGCAGCGGCGCGCTGTGCTCGGCGCGGTGCTCGGGTTCGTCTGCCACGCTCAACTCCTTGTTTCGGTTGGGCTTCCCGCGCCTCCACCCTCCGATCGACGATCAGAGGGGCTCGCTCCGGGATGCCATCGCGCGCGTTTTGTGCAGCGGGAACCGCGCTTTTGTTGACCAGCGGTGTCGGTCCGGTCGGGTGAAGATCGAAGCTGGGCGCCTTGGACGGAGATGGCGCGGTAGACGAGTAGACCGGTAGACAGGCCGCTTCCGAGCTGCCGATGCGAGCCGGCCGGCAACAATGACCACCAGCTCGGCTCCAAAGTCGATCCAACTCAGATTTTGGGAAAGTGCTTGTCTACCTTGTCTACCCCGTCGAAAAACTCAGCATTTTCAAAGCGCAAAAGGTAGACAAGCCACACTCCGCGCGCCGGTCTACCTGACCGATCCCCATGTCTACCGCGTTAGCATCAGTTCCTGCTGGAGATGCCGGGGAGCGACGAGGCTCCCCGGCGGAACGTTAGACCTGCTTGGTGTGCGCAAGGAACGCGTCGATCCGGGAGGCCGGGCCCCTCTGCTCCCAAGCATCGTGGTCGCGGATCGACCACAGGTTCCAAGCCGGGCGATCTCCCTTGGTGTAGCGGCCGTGCCGTCGCGCACCCAGTTGGCTGTCCAGCCAGTCCGGCAGTCGGGCGCGCAAACCCTTCCCCCGAAGTCCGCTCGGCACGGCGTCGTAGACGTCGTCAAGCCGCACGAGGTCGAAGTCGAACGGGGCGGAACCTTCCTCCATCTGATCGAGAAGGTACTGCTCCGCTTCCCCCTGCGACAGCCGCCGCATTTCTGCCTTGCCCCGCGTCGCCGGCGCCCGGCCCTTCGGATCGAGGTTGATCCGCCGCTGCTGGAGGAAGTGCTTGACCGCTGCGGGTCCGTCACCTTCCAAGCACGTCCACAGGCGGTCGTAGTACGCCTGCTCCCTCGGTTGCACGTCCGAGAAGACGACGAGCCACCTACGGTCGCCGTCCTCGATCGGCAGCGAGTTCTTATGGTTCGTGAAGCAAAGCAGGTTCAGGAAGTTGGGCGTAGTATAAGCGTTCGTGTGCATGAGCCGGATGCGGAGGTAATCTTCGGTGACTACCGGCTTAAGCCGGTTCGCCACCTCCGCCTCCCCAAGCGCCATCATCTCCTCCAAGATCGCGAGCTGGGCACCTTCCTGCCATCCGGTGAACTGCTCCCTCACCTCGGAGCTCGTCGGCATCGACACGTTCCGGTCGCCGATCATGGTCCTGATCAGCTTGCCAAGGAAGCTCTTGCCGGTTCCCTGCCTGCCCCTGACCAGTAGCGCGTAATGCACCTTCACGAACTGCGGGGCGACTAGAAACGAGAGGTAGTCTAGTACGTGGCCGCGCTCGATCTCGTCGGGGAACAGATAAGCCATGTGCTCCAAGAACACTGACACGTCCCCCGCCCTCGGCTCGACGCCAGACGGACGCCAAAGGTTGTACCGGCCGGCCCACGGGCCGGTCGCCACGAATTCGGGCTGGCTGGGAACATAGGCGAGCGCCTCGACGCGGCTGATAGGCAGCTTGCCCTTCCAGACGGCGGCGCAGATGTCTCCTTCGGGCCAGCGGTGCCAGAACATCGACTTGAACTGGTCCTTGCTGAACTTCGTGGTGTCGGACCGACGGACGAAGCGCTCGATGCCCGCGACCCAAACCCACTGGTCGGACAGCGCGGCCGACGCCGGTGCTGCGGACGAACCCTGGTCGTGGGTCGGCGCCTCAAAGTCCGGCTCGTCTGCGAAGTCGTCCTCCGCAGTGGGCCGCGGGATCAGCTCGCCTCGGCCGACCTCATGTAGCGCCTTGAACAGCGTTCGGCAGGTAACGCGGCGACCGGCGACGTCCGCGTGAAGGCTGTCCCACCGCCTGCCAATCACATGCGCGTCATCCCGATATTCGGGATCGCCCGTGGACCACGCGATGAACTTATCCCGGCCATCACCGCCGGTGGCGTGGTGGCAGGCCATCATCAGCTCCCGCCAGCGGCCCTCATCCCGAAACTTCGTAACGTCCAAGCCCTCGAGCATCACCTCGAGTTCCTCCGGCGTGAAGCCGCCGCCCGTGTCAGCGCCGGCCGTCGCAACGCGGCGGGCGGCGAGTGCTAGCAACGCGTCGGGCGCACGACGATCCGGAAGCTCTGCAATCGACACGGCGAGCGGATCGGAGTCCCACAGGTACGGCTCCCCGGAGGTGGGATGAGAGGACCCGGCCGCGACCACCTGGCGGCCGTGCGTCTTGAACTCGACGCCCTGATACGTTTCCAGGCTGTCCACCAGCAGCGCTTCATCCGGCTTCAGCATGTAGACGTGGTAACCGCCCGAACCCGTAATGACGCGAGGGTAGTCGTCGAAGTCCACGCCGAGATCGTCCTGTAGGCGCTGATACGGGTCATCGCCGTCCAAGAAATTCCTGGGGTCCACGTCGACGACAAGGTCGCAGGGCCGCAGTCTCACTCCGACGTTCTTGCCCTCCGCGAGGTGCTGCCGGGCGGCATCGAAGGACAACGGCAAGGCATCCCGCCAGCCGGAGAGCAATGGAGCCTTGCCGATCTCCTGTCCCTTCGAACCCAGTGCTCGCGGCGAATGAAGCGGGATAAGCTCCAAGCCGGTCTCTCGGTAGGCATCAAGCGCGTCGGGGGCGAACGACGGCTGGCGAGGGGCACGGGACGCGGCAGGGATTGCCGTACCGGAGCTGCCCTTTCCATGCGCTTCCTCGACGGGCGCGCCGCCGATCCCATCGGCGCGCCCGTCCCCTTCCTCATAGCTCATCGGACCTGCTCCCCGCGCACGAACGCGTCGAGGGCGTCCACGTGGTACCGGACCAGCTTGCTCTGAATGACGTGGTAGCGCGGGCCTTCGCCCCGCGAGCGCCAGGTCTTCATGGTTCCAGGCGTGCAGCCGAGGTACTCGGCGGCCGCCTCGTTGTCGAACCAGGGGCTACGCTTATGGGTGTCGAGGACGCGCCGTATGGCGTCCTCGATCATTACGATCGAGTCGGATTGCACCTGCAATCTCCCTTCTAAGAGGTGGAAGATTGCCGGACTCGTCTCGATTAATCAGGGGCAGGCCGGCGACCGCTGCGCACGCCCGCGTAGGGCTCCCTCAGTGCGCACGACCTGATTAACCCAGGTCGACTGAACAAAGTATCAGCATTCGCAATTTTTTCGTGTGAGGCCGCCGGCTGGTAGTGTCTCAGTTTGAATTTGGCTGACTGATAACCTCGACCGGCCACCGCCACGATGAGTAAAGATACTCACCCCCATCCGCGCGGTCGGTGAGCTTCGCCCGAATGAGAAAGCGCGTTCCGACTGGGTACTCTTCACTCAGGGGCTTGGCGCACTCCACCTTCAGGGTGGTTGGGTGACCTTGTCCTTCAACGGGCCGGACGTGCACCTTGCCGTGCAGCCCCGAGGTGCGGCTAGGTAGGAAGCTCTCCACAACCAGCGTTTCGTAGTCTGTGTCTTTGGCCATTACGCCGCCCGCTTCTTGTATGGTCCGCGGATTTTAGAAGCGAACGCATCGTCGCGCTCGTCCTTGATCTCCCTAGTGGCGATTTTAGCGATCATATCGTCACCGGCCACCCGATCGCGTCGGCCGCGCGCTTCTTTCCGTTGAAGTCTTTAGGCATCGGGCTTCTCCTGCTCGCTTTGGATGCGAGCTTTCGCCCGTTCGCAGATTTCGTCCAACTCTTGACGTATCCATTGGACGTCAAGAACGCTGCGCGCCTCGGGATAACCATGCTTAAAACGCAACATCTGCTCGATGATGAGCCATCCGCTGTACTCGCCAGTCCAAGCGAGCTCCCGCGCTAAGCGGCGTACTTCGCCTTCGCGAATCTGCTTCCGTGTAACCTTGGCCACATTGCCTCCAAGCTTAGCGCACAGCATAGCACGGCGGGGCGCCGAGCGCACTCCGATCAGCGGCTAGTTTGAAACTGAGAAACTACCCGTCGGCTCGCCCGCGCCTTTCGCCGGCGCGTACCTGTCGCGGTCCCCGCGGCGAGGCTCACGACCCGTGTACAAGTTCCTCCAGGGCTTGCGCGTGCGTCCGCAGGTGCTCGACCAGGTGCTCAGCGTGGACGTACCCGCCGGATGCGCCTGGCAGCTTCTGGCCGAGCAGCAGGGCGCTCTCCGCGTAAGGTGCCCCGCTGGCGATGTAGAGGGTGCGGGCGTGGTGCCGGTACTCGTGGGGGCTGGGAACGTCGTGGTCGGGCTCCTTCGGCTCGGTCACGTGCCCGCAGGCGCTGGTGGCGGACGGCCACAGCCACGGGCTGTTCAGCGGAGCGTCTGCGGCCATGCGGGCGCGGAGCCGCTCGGTCAGCCGCCGGCCCATCGGGAATAGCATCTGCCCGCCGGTCTTCATGTGGCGGAAGCGGATCACGCCGCGGTCCAGGTCTACGTCGTCCCGGCGCACCTGCAGGAGGGAGGATCGGCGGGCGCCCGTCAGCATCATGGCGACGTGCAGGTCGCGGCGGATCGGCGTCAGCTTCTGCACCTCCTCCCACCACGCCTTCAGATCGAGCGCGTCGACCTCACGGCGCTTCGGTGACGGCACGCGCAGCACTGCGACCGGGTTGCCGCCGATCGTCTCGTCCATCCGCATCGCCGTGTTGATTGCCGCCCGGAGCGTCCGCATGGCGCTCGCGGCGGTCGTCTCGCCACGCTGCTTCTTCAGCGCGTCGAACAGATCGCGGACCTCCTGCCGGGAGATGTCGGTCACGGCCCGGTTGCGGAATCGGGTCAGGTAGCGGTCCAGGTGGTAGCGGTAGCCCTCCACCGTGCGCGGGCTGTACCGCTTCTCCGACAGGTGGGCGTCCAGGGCCTGCTTGAGAGTGATGCCGCTCTCGGCCGGCCCCGCGGTCGGGTCCACGCCCGACTGGATCGTACTCATCAGCGCCTTGGCGCGAGTTCGAGCCTCGCGAAGCCCGATCCGGTCGCACCGGTCGATCTTCACCCGAACCGTGCGGACGTGGCGGCCGTTCCGCCGCACGTCGCCCTGCACGGCGTAGGTCCTTGTCGAGGCGTGGCACAGGACCATGAGACCCTTTACCTGCTCGTCCCGATGGATGCCCGACCCAAGGGGGAGGTCCCTGATCCGTGCCTCGGTCAGGTTCACGACTGCCATAATCTGTCTCCATGAGTACCGGCCTGAGCACCGAGAACGCGCTCTCCGTGAGCGGCTCAGGTCGACCTAGATGTCGTGAAAACGGTGCCCCGCGAACCATGATTGGCTCAGGTTTACAGCCATTTACTCCAGAGAGCTGAACTCTTAATCAGCGGGTCCTTGGTTCGAGCCCAAGTGCGTCCACCAGAGTTTCCAACGGCTTCGCAGCGATGCGAAGCCGTTTTGCGTTAGGCCGCCCCTGACTTTCCCCTTTTCTGGCGTGGGTGATCTGACCCATAGCCGGTCATTCGCGGTTCGTTTTCGGCTTCCCAACTTCAGACATTTGTTCATCGAAATATTTGTGGTCGGCTTCCGGGCTGCCGACGCGGGAGCGAACTTATAAGACGCGATCGCTCGCCATCGACCGCGTGCCAAGCCTCAGTTTAGGATGGCGCCGCTGTTCGCCCGCGTGAAGGCTTCGTCCGGATCAGGCGTCGCGCCTCTGTCCTGAGGGCGATCGCCGTATCCCGGTCGCTTGGCGAGATCGTTCCATCGACCCAAAATATCGACCTTGTAGACCGGTTCGCTCCAGTCGTTCGCACGACCTCGTCAAACGCGATCGATACTGCGTCATCGCCATAGCCGAGGATGCCGGTCACCCTCTCCGTGATCGCGTCAGCAAGCCGGCTTCTGATCGTCCGACTTGCCCGGCCATAGCTTGACGATGACGTGCGGTACCACTCAGCCCTTCGCCAACGGCGCGAGATATTGCTCGTCGCTCACCTTTTCCATCCAGGTTACGGGTGTGCCATTCACAGATTCCTGGATGGCGATGTGAGTCATGGCGTCATGCGCGGTCGCGCCATGCCAGTGCTTGTGTTCAGGGGGGCACCAGAGCTGGTCGCCCGCATGGAATTCGAGCTTCGGTCCGCCCTCGACCTGCGTCCAGCCGACACCTTCGGTGACGATGAGCGTCTGCCCGGCCGGGTGGGTATGCCAGGCGGTGCGTGCGCCCGGCTCGAAATGGACCACGGCACCGCCGACGCGCGACGGCTCGGGCCGCTGGAATTGTCCGGTGATCGTGACCTTGCCGGTGAAATACGCGTCGGGGCCGGGGACCGTCTTCAGGTCTGCCTTGCGGGATATATCCATCTTGCTCTTTCCTTGCTGTGCGTGTGCGACGCCATTGGACGCCAGGAGAATTGCCGAAATTGTCAGAACTCTGATCATCATCGTCCTCGATAAACAGTGCGCAACGCTGCGGTGGCCCTCTGCTGTGAAGCCAAAAATCATAATTGCTGCGCGGTCGGGCGGAAGATGATCTCGTTGACGTCGACATCATCGGGCTGACTGATCGCAAACGCCGCCATCCTGGCAAAGCTGTCGGCTGAGATACCGACCTTGCCGACATAATCGCTGTTTGCGGAGCGGACGCCCTCGTCCGAGATCTGCTCGAGCAACTCGGTCTTCACCGCGCCGGGGCACAGGATAGTGGTCCGGATGTTGTAGTCCTTCACTTCCTGACGGAAGCCTTCGCAGATGGCGCGGACCGCGAACTTCGTGCCGGAATAGACCGCCGATGCTGGGAAGACGACGTGGCCGGCAACGGAAGAGGTCGTGATCACCTGGCCCGATTTCTGCGCCTTCATATGCGGCAGCGCGGCCGCGATTCCGTACAGCACGCCCTTGATGTTGACGTCGACCATGCGGTCCCATTCATCCACCTTGAGGCTTTCCAAAGCCGACAGGGGCATAATCCCGGCATTGTTGATGAGGACGTCGATCCCGCCAAAGCGCTGTACGGCGGTGTCGACGAGGTTGGCGACCGCTGCACGGTCGGTAACGTCGGTCTGCACAGCCAGAGCCTGTCCGCCCGCCGCCACGATCTCTGCGACGAGCGTTTCGAGGCGACCTGTACGGCGCGCGCCGAGCACGACCGTCGCGCCGCACGCCGCCAGATGCCGTGCCGCCCCCTCGCCGAGGCCGCTCGAGGCGCCGGTAATCACGACGACCTTATCTTTGATACGGTCAGTCATTTCACTGCCCTCCATTTCAGCAATTGATCGGGGCGGCGATACGCCGACCTCGATGTGCTTACGTTGCAGACGGAATATGGGACACGCGGCAGGCTAGATTACCCGCTATCTGGTTGATGCTTCGATGAACAGATTTCATCAATCCGAACCATCAGCATCCAACGCGACTCCGCGATCGATTGGTCGACAAATCCGGGAGATTGTCTGGATGACACGCTGGTCATTCGCGTTAAATACGGCGAATACCGTTTCAAAGCACACCCGTCCAAACTGCAACGGACCCAGTAATGCCTTTGATCGATCGACGAATGCTGTTGGCGGGACTCGCCGTTGGCGCTGCCACTTCGAGGACTGCGTGGGCAGCCAATCCCGTTCTGCCGGGCTGGTACGCCGATCCGGAGATCCGCATTTTCGGCGATCGATACTGGATCTATCCGACCTATTCCGCCGACGGGCCCGTCCCCGCCCCGCCCAGCCGGTTCACCCGTTGGCAAACCCATGAACGCGCCTCGCCGACGATATGGAGCCCGTTTCTGCGACAGACGTTTCTCGACGCGTTCTCCTCGCCAGACCTGGTATCCTGGACCCGCCATCCGCGCGTCCTCGACGTCAAGGACGTCGACTGGGCGGCCTATGCGGTGTGGGCCCCTTCGGCGATCGAGCAGGATGGCCGCTATTTCCTGTTCTTCGGCGCGAACGACATCAAGACCGACCGACAGCGCGGCGGAATCGGCGTGGCGGTCAGCGACCGCCCGGAAGGCCCGTTCCGCGACGCGATCGGCAAACCCCTGATCGGCAGCATCGTCAACGGCGCGCAGCCGATCGACCAGATGGTGTTCCGCGACGACGATGGAACCTGCTACCTGTATTATGGCGGCTGGAAACACTGCAACGTTGTGAAGCTGTCGCGAGACCTCACCAGCCTCACCCCGTTCGCGGACGGCGAGACGTACAAGGCGATCACCCCCTCCGCCGACTATGTCGAGGGACCGTTCATGCTGAAGCGGCGCGGAATCTATTACCTGATGTGGTCGGAAGGCGAGTGGACGGGACCGCTGTACAGCGTCGCCTACGCTACGGCTTCCAACCCTCTCGGACCGTTCACACCGCGCGGCAAGATTCTCGAGCAGGACGCGCGCGTCGCTCGCGGCGCGGGGCATCATTCCGCTGTCTGCATCCCTGGAACGGATGATTGGTATATCGTCTATCACCGACGTCCCCTGGGTGAGACGAAC
Organism: Sphingomonas cynarae; assembly: GCF_039537815.1. Classification (NCBI taxonomy): domain Bacteria; kingdom Pseudomonadati; phylum Pseudomonadota; class Alphaproteobacteria; order Sphingomonadales; family Sphingomonadaceae; genus Sphingomonas; species Sphingomonas cynarae. The sequence continues at coordinate 342,979 of NZ_BAABBF010000005.1, forward strand.
GGCAATCATCGTCAGGTCGCGATCGAGCGGATGCATTTCCGTAAAGACGGCAGCATAGCGCCGGTCGTTCTGACCCAGGGCGGCGTGACGGCCCGACGCCTGCCGGTGGCGACTAAAGCGAGGCCAGGCTCTTAGGAGGCGCCATCAGCCGGATTTGCTACCGCTTTTCGTGGTCGAAGTTCGAAGACGAGCAGCGTCGACGTCGCCGTCGCGCAGAGCTGCCCCTTCTCGTTGACCAGGGTCGCCTCCGAAAATGCGGCGCGACCGCCCATCGACACAAGGCGTCCGACCGCCCGGATCTTCCCGCTGGAATCGTTCAGCGGGCGTAGAAACGACACCTTCAACTCCAGCGTCGTATAGCCGAAGCCCGGTTTCAACCCGGTGTGCGCAGCGATGCCGCAGGCACTGTCGAGGATTGCCGAGATATACCCGCCGTGCACCGTTCCCATCGGATTGTAGGACGTGCCGTCCGGCGTGGCTTCGAAGACGGCATGCCCGTATTCGACCTCGACCAGCGAGATGCCGAGCTTTTCCCCGAGCGGAGGCTGCCGCCCGGTCGCCAGCATCGCGCGAACCTGGGCAAGCCCGTCAGGAGTGATCGGAAGGTCAGTCGTCATGGGTCGATCTCACATAGCGGTTCTTGGTAAAGCAGAGGCAACGACTGGATCTCAACGATTTCCAGGCGCTCGGAACGAGGCAGCGGCGCCACGACTGGCCGCTGCGCGCGCTGCCAGTACCTGATCAACCGCCAAGACCGACCGTCTGTCCACCATCCACGACCATCGCATGACCGACCATGAACGCAGCCGAGTCGGAGCAAATGTAGAGCACCGCGGCGGCGATCTCCTCGGGCTTGCCCATGCGGCCGATCGGCTCCTGCGCGATCATCTTCTTCTGGCCTTCCTCGGTACCGCCAGACACCCGGTCGGTGATCATCGGCGTTTCGATGATGCCGGGGCAGATGACGTTCACGCGGACATTGTCGCCGATATATTCGAGCGCAGCCGACTTGCTCATTCCGATCACGCCGTGCTTGACGGCAACGTACCCGGCCTGCCCTGCAATTCCGACGACGCCTGCGCCCGACGAGGTGTTGACGATCGCGCCGCCCCCCCGCTTCTGCATCAGCGGAATCTGGTATTTCATGCAGAGGAACACGCCGCGCAGATCGATCGCGGTCATGCGGTCGAAATCCTCCTCGCTGAGGTCCGCCAGCGGGATCTGCTGCTGCTCGATACCGGCGTTGTTGAACGCGATGTCGATGCCGCCAAAGGCCTCGACCGTCTTGTCGAGCGCGGTACGAACGTCCTCGCTCTTCGAGACGTCGCAGGTGATCCCGACCGCGCTGCCCCCCGCTGCCTCGATCGCCGCGACGACCTCGGCAACGCCGTCTCCGTTCAGATCAACGACGGCGACATGTGCACCAGCCTCGGCGAAGGCGATGGCAGTGGTGCGCCCGATTCCATTGGCGGCGCCGGTGACGAAGGCGATCTTGCCTGCGTAATTCTGGTTCTGGTCGGCCATCTCGATTTCCTTCGCGCTGAAGCGGCTCGATCGCCGCGGATATGGTTCAGAACGAAGTCGGTCGATGCCGCTTCCATGAAATCCCCTCACCGATCCGGTGCAGTAGCCTCATTGGGCCGACAGGCCGCTGCGGTCGTTCCTCGTGACTAGATTTAAAGACAAGCCCGGGATTCCCGTACATGAAGCCGCATATCATCTGTCACATGGCCAGCAGCATCGACGGCAGGATCCTGCCTGAACGCTGGACGCCAAGCGGCGCGCATTCGCATGATATTTACGAGGACCTGCATGACAGGCTCGGAGGCGGGTCATGGCTCGTCGGCCGTGTCACCGGCCAAGAGTTCGCCAAGCGCGACGCGTATCCGGACCAGCCGGAGGCGAGCTTTCTCCGTACCGCCTGGCTCCCGAACCACGCGGCGGAAGCGTATGGCATCGTGTTGGACGCTCATGGCAAGATCGCGTGGGGGCGTAGCGATGTAAGCGGCGATCCTATCGTGGTCGTGCTAACCAAGGCGGTATCGGACGCGCATCTCGCGGGACTGCGCGAGGACGGCGTCGGCTATGTCTTTGCCGGCGAGACCGACCTCGACCCGCACGAGGTCGTAGAAATTCTGAATACCGAACTGGGGATCGACCGCCTGCTCCTCGAAGGCGGCGGTCACCTCAACGGCGGCTTTCTCCGTGCCGGCCTCATCGACGAGATCAGCCTGATGCTCGTGCCTGCGATCGACGGGGCATCGGGCGCTCCGGCCGTTTTCGAAGGCTCCGGCACGGCGGCTTCGGAACGGTTGCCGATCGATACTCTGGCGTTGATGAGTCATGACGTCATGGACGGCGGGACCGTCTGGCTTCGGTACCGGGTCACTCCAGCCTGACGGTTCGCGGTTTTACGGGCGTGTGCATGAGCAGCGCTCACCAAGGCATCAACGTCTGGCTGAATTGTCGGTCGGATCGTCCTTCCCTAAATTAGCATTCTTCGCAGCCAACCGTTCGTCCCCGAACCGGCACGGCACGAGCGCCCGGATCCGTCGCGATCCCCCTCCACAACGGGTCCGGGCGCATTTGGCACAATCAGGAGAGCCATCATGGCAAGTCCCATCGCCGCGGTTGCGGACACGGATGCCGCGCGCATCGACGATCGGCCCGCCCGCTGGGGCGCGGTATATGCAATGGCGCTGTGCAGCTTCGTGCTGATCGCGTCCGAGTTCATGCCGGTCAGCCTGCTGAGCCCGATCGCACACACGCTGAATCTGACCGAGGGCAAGGCCGGACAGGCGATTTCCATATCCGGGCTGTTCGCGGTCATCACTAGCCTGTCGCTGTCCTCCGTACTGGGGAAAACGGACCGTCGGATCGTGCTGCTCGTCCTGACCAGCCTGCTGGTGGTCTCCGGTGCCATCGTCGCGTTTGCGCCGACCTATCTGGTCTTCATGGCCGGCCGCGCGCTGCTCGGTATCGCCATCGGCGGGTTCTGGTCGATGTCGGCTGCGATCGCCATGCGACTGGTGCCGAGCCACGCGGTCCCCAAAGCGCTCGCGGTCATCAGTGGCGGCAATGCACTGGCCACCGTGCTCGCGGCGCCGCTGGGCAGTTTCGTCGGCAGCCTGATCGGGTGGCGCGGCGCATTCTTCTGCGTGGTACCGGTCGCCGTCGCGGCCGTGATCTGGCAGGCGCTGACGCTGCCACCGCTTCCGGTTGCAGAACGACAGAGCGCCCGCGGCATGTTCGCCCTGCTGCGCCGGCCGCCCGTGGTATTCGGCCTGCTGACCGTCGCGATGCTGTTCGTCGGGCAGTTCGCGCTGTTCACCTATCTCCGCCCGTTCCTCGAGCAGGTGACGCATGTCTCGCCGGCCATGCTGTCGATCATGCTGCTCATTCTCGGCGTATCCGGATTCATCGGCACCGTCCTGATCGGGCGGGTGCTGAACGGGGGCCTGTTCCTCACCCTTGCCGTGCTGCCAGCGTTGATGGCGGCAACGGCGGCGGCACTGACGGTGCTTGGTACGTCCGTCGTGGCGGTCGGAATATTGCTTGCGGTTTGGGGTTTCGCAGGCACGTCCGCGCCGGTGGCGTGGTGGACATGGCTGGCGCGCACGGTGCCCGACGAGGCCGAGGCTGGCGGCGGGCTGATGGTGGCGATCGTGCAGCTCGCGATTACGCTGGGCGCGACGATGGGCGGCATCGTCTTCGATGCAGCGGGTCCGCGCGCCGAGTTTCTCGCCAGCGCCGGCCTTCTTGCGATTGCAGCACTCGCCGCGGTCGCGATCGGCCGAGCCGATCGTCGCCCCGCCGCCCCTGCCCAAGCCGTAGCGGCATGAAGCAGGCGCTGGCGATCCTGCGCTTCCTGCGCGACTGTGACGAACGGGGAGAGCGGGCCGCGCTGGTGACGCTGACCGACGTCACCGGCAGCGCGGCCCGCGCGCCGGGCGAGCATATGGCGGTGGCCGAAAGCGGACGGTCGCTGGGCTCGTTTTTCGGTGGGTGCGTGGAAGCCGCCGTGATCGCAGAGGCGCAGGAGGCCCTTGCCGAAGGGCGCGCACGTCACGTGCGCTATGGCGACGGTTCGCGCTACATCGACATTCGGCTGCCCTGCGGCGGGGGCATCGACCTGCTGTTCACGCCGACACCGGATCGTCGGCAGATCGATCGCGCCATCGCCATTCTGGAACGGCGCGAGCCGGTCGTGCTCCACCTCTCGCTCGACGGGACTATCATTGCCGCTTGGTCTCGCGAGGGTGATCGCACGCGGTGGCTCGATACGATTTTCAGCGTACGTCACGATCCGGTCCTTCGGCTGGTCGTCATGGGACATGGCGCAGAGCCCGCCGCGATGCTCGACATCGCCCACGCCTATGGCGCCGACGCGACGCTGTTGAGCCCCCAGGCCTCGCTCGTCGAGGACACACGGCGGCAGGGACGATCCGCGGATCTTCTCCGGTTCGTCGGCCGCGTGGACGGATTGGCGATCGATCCCTGGACCGCGGTCGTGACGCTGTTCCACGATCACGACTGGGAGACGCCACTCCTGCTCCAGGTCCTGGAGCAACGCCCGTTCTTCATCGGCGCGATGGGCAGCATGAAAACGCATATCGAGCGTCAGCGGCGCCTTCTGGAAGCATGGGCGGAGCGCGATGATATCGCGCGGGTTGTCGGCCCCGTCGGTCTGATCAAGGCGACACGCGATCCCCAGACGCTAGCGCTCTCGATCATGGCGCAATTGGTCCAGGCCTATGAAGCGACAACGGCGCTCGAAAAGCCTCGCCCGGAGAGTTGGGCCATGAGCCATCCTCATGGTTTCATTGAACATCATGCACGCTCCAAACGGCACGGCGACGCGTTACAGTCCGAGACAATCGTTGATGTAGATCAGACAGTTACCGCGGACGCGCGGTACGGCAGCAAGAGAGATGAAGCCCATGCCCAGCATATCTGAAGTAGAGCTTTCGCGCCGTGGGCTCCTCGCGGGCAGCGCGGCGACAGCCGTGATCGCCGCATCGCCGGCCGGCGCCGTCGCGACGACGCCGCCCCAGGCTAGCGCCACGCCGACCATGCCGGTGCGGTTCAAGGTCAATGGTGAGAAGCGCGAGCTCAGCCTCGATCCGCGGACGACCCTGCTCGACGCGCTGCGCGAACACCTGCACCTGACGGGCACCAAGAAGGGCTGCGATCATGGCCAGTGCGGCGCCTGCACCGTGATGGTCGATGGGGTCCGCATCAATTCCTGCCTGAGCCTCGCGGTGATGCACGAAGGCGACGAGATCACGACGATCGAGGGCCTCGGCACGCCGGACAAGCTGCACCCGATGCAGGCGGCCTTCATCAAGCATGACGGCTATCAATGCGGCTATTGCACGCCGGGTCAGATCTGCTCGGCCGTCGCGGTCCTCGACGAGATCAAGCGTGGCGTGCCCAGCCATGCGCAGGGCGACCTGATGACCAAGCCGACCGCGACGAACGTCGAGATGCGCGAGCGCATGAGCGGCAACATCTGCCGCTGCGGTGCCTATTCCAACATCGCCGAGGCCATGGCCGAAGTCGCGGGAGCAAAAGCATGAGAGCTTTCACCTATGAGCGCGCGAAGGATGCGAGCGCCGCGGCGCGCGCGGTCGCCGGCAACCCGGCGGCCAAGTTCATCGCCGGCGGGACCAACCTGCTCGACCTGATGAAGATCGAGGTCGAGACGCCGACGCATCTCGTCGACGTGCAGGATCTCGGTTTCGACAAGATCGAGGCGACGCGTGAAGGCGGGCTGCGCATCGGCGCACTGGTGACCAACACTAACCTCGCCGCCGACGAGCGGGTTATGCGCGATTACGGCGTGCTGACGCGCGCGATCGTCGCGGGGGCATCGGGCCAGTTGCGTAACAAGGCGTCGACCGCCGGCAATCTGCTCCAGCGCACGCGCTGCCCGTATTTCTACGACACCAACATGGCGTGCAACAAGCGCAAGCCGGGTTCGGGCTGCGCCGCGATCGGCGGATACTCGCGCCAGTTGGGCGTCATCGGCGTCAGCGACAGCTGCATCGCGACGTTCCCGGGTGACATGGCCGTGGCGATGCGCGTGCTGGATGCGGTGGTCGAGACGGTCGATGCGACCGGCCAGCGCCGGTCGATCGCGATCGCCGACTTCCACCGGCTATGGGGTGACACGCCCCAGCAGGATACCGTGCTGAAGCAGGGCGAACTGATCACCGCGGTGACGTTGCCCAAGCCGCTAGGTGGCAAGCATTTCTACGAGAAGGTGCGCGATCGTGCGTCCTACGCCTACGCGCTGGTGTCAGTGGCGGCGGTGATCCAGCCAGACGGTACCGGGCGCGTCGCGTTCGGCGGCGTGGCCCCCCGCCCCTGGCGTGTCGAGGCAGCGGACGCGCTGCTGCCACGCGGTGCCGCCGCGGTGACCGCGCGTGCGTTCCAGGGCGCGACGCCGACCAAGGACAACGCGTTCAAGCTCCCGCTTGCCACCCGCGCACTGGCCTCGGTCATCGCCGAAGCGAAGGCATAATCGCATGAAGTTCGATACACCCGCCGTCGCCAACCCGATCGACCGGATGAAGGTTGTCGGGCGCGTGCATACCCGCATCGACGGCCCGCTCAAGACGACCGGGCTGGCGCCCTATGCCTATGAGCATCATCGCGAGATCGAGAACGCCGCTTATGGCTATGCCGTAGGCACAGCCGTCGCCAAGGGCCGCATCAACGCGATCGACACGGTCGCGGCGAAGGCTGCACCGGGCGTAATCGCGATCGTCACCGCCGCGGATGTGGGCAAGCTTGGCAAGGGTAAGTTCAACACCGTCAAGCTACTCGCCGGGCCGGACGTCGATCATTATCACCAGGCAGTGGCGGTCGTCGTCGCCGAGACGTTCGAGCAGGCCCGCGCCGCGGCCGGCTTGGTCCGCGTCGATTATGCGCGCGGCAAGGGCAGGTTCGATCTGGATGCGGCGTTGAAGACGGCGCCGCTGACCGACGCGGACAAGCCCGGCAAGGGCGAAGACCGGGTCGGCACGTTCGAAACCGCCTTCGCATCCGCGCCGGTCAAGCTCGATGCGCACTATACCACGCCGGATCACAGCCATGCGATGATGGAGCCGTTCGCCTCGATCGCCGCCTGGAACGGCGACGCGCTGACGGTGTGGACGTCGAACCAGATGATCGACTGGGGTCGCACCGATCTCGCCACCACGCTGAACATGCCGAAGGAGAAGGTCACCTTCCTTTCGCCCTATGTCGGCGGCGGTTTTGGCGGGAAGCTGTTCCTGCGCAGCGATGCGGTCCTCGCGGCGCTCGGCGCGAAGGCGGCAGGGCGTCCGGTCAAGCTGGCGATGAGCCGGCCGTTCATGGCCAACAACACGACGCATCGGCCGGCGACGCGCCAGCGCATCCGCATCGGCGCAGCGAAGGACGGCACGATCACCGCGATCGCGCATGAGAGCGGCTCGGGCGACCAGCCGAACGGCAGTCCGGAAGCGGCAGTCCTGCAGACGAACCTGCTCTATGCTGGCGCGAACCGCCTGACGTCGATGCGCCTCGCGGTGCTCGACCTGCCCGAGGGCAACGCGATGCGCGCGCCGGGCGAAGCGCCGGGCCTGATGGCGCTTGAGATCGCGATGGACGAGATGGCGGAAAAGCTCCGCATGGATCCGATCGCCTTCCGCGTGAAGAACGACACGCAGGTCGATCCGAAGGATCCCAAGCGACGCTTCTCGCAGCGTGAGCTGGTCCGCTGCCTGACCGAGGGTGCACAGCAGTTCGGCTGGTCGCGTCGCAACGCGCAGCCCGGCCAGGTTCGCGACGGGCGCTGGCTGGTCGGGATGGGCGTGGCATCCGCGTTCCGTAATCACATGAACATGACGTCGGGTGCTCGCGTCCGGCTCGGCAATGACGGCATCGTCACCGTCGAGACCGACATGACCGACATCGGCACCGGCAGCTACACGATCATCGCGCAGACCGCGGCGGAGATGATGGGCGTCCCCCTCGACGCGGTCGTCGTCAAGCTCGGCAGCTCGGCATTCCCGGTCTCCGCCGGGTCGGGCGGCCAGTTCGGCGCCGCCAACGCGACGGCGGGGGTGTATGCGGCGTGCGTCAAGCTGCGCGAGGCCGTCGCCCAGCGTCTCGGCTATAATTCGGCCGATGCGGTGTTCGACGGCGGCAAGGTCACGAGCGGCAATCGCTCGGCCGACCTTCGCCAAGCCGCCTCCTCAGGCGAGTTGGTTGCCGAGGACAAGATCGAATATGGCGATCTCGACAAGAGCTGGCAGCTGTCAACCTTCGGCGCACACTTCGTCGAGGTCGGCGTCGATAGCTATACGGGCGCGACCCGCCTGCGTCGCATGCTGGCGGTCTGCGCATCCGGGCGGATCATCAATCCGACCTCGGCGCGTAGCCAGGTGATCGGCGCGATGACGATGGGTGTCGGCTCAGCGTTGATGGAGGAACTGGCGGTCGACAAGCGCTTCGGCTTCTTCGTCAACCACGACCTGGCCAGCTACGAGGTGCCGGTCCACGCCGACATCCCGCACCAGGACGTGATCTTCCTCGACGAGGCCGACGACAAGGCCAATCCGATGAAGGCTAAGGGCATCGGCGAGCTCGGCCTGTGCGGCGTCGGCGCGGCGGTAGCGAACGCCATGTACAACGCGACGGGCGTCCGCCTTCGCGATTATCCACTGACCCTCGACAAGCATTTCGATCGGCTGCCGGCGGTGGCGTGAGCCACGCCGCACTGGTCGAATGTGCTCTAGGGCGAATGGGAGACAAGATGATGATACCCGAAAAGACCGCCCTGTTGCTGATCGAGTACCAGAACGACTTCGTCAGCGAAGGCGGCGCCCAGCATGATGCGGTGAAGGCGGTGATGGCCGACACCGACATGCTGGCGCACAGCCGGGCCGTCGTCGAACGAGCGCGCGCGCAGGGCGTGACCGTGATGCACGCGCCAATCACCTTCGCGGAGGGTTATCCGGAGATCCCGTCCGATCCTTACGGTATCCTCGCCGGCATCAAGCAGGCTAACGCGTTCCGGAAAGACAGCTGGGGCGCGGCGATTGCCGATGCGATGGCACCGGTCGACGGCGACATCGTGATCGAGGGCAAGCGGGGCCTCGATTGCTTCGCGAGCACCAATATCGACTTCATCCTGCGTCAGCGTGGCATCACCGATCTGGCGATCGCCGGGTTCCTGACAAATTGCTGCGTCGAATCGACCATGCGCTCGGCGTACGAACGCGGCTTCCGCGTCGTCACGCTGACCGACTGCACGGCGACGCTGAGCCCCGAAGAGCAGCACGCTGCGGTCACGAAGAACTTCCCGATGTTCTCCAAGCCGATGACGCACGACCAGTTCCTGGCCGATCTGGAGACGAGTGCATGAAGTTCGACACGCCTGCGGGCACGACTCCAATCGACCGCCTGACCGTGGTCGGACGCGCACACACGCGCGTCGAAGGTCCCCTGAAGACGACCGGCACGGCACGCTACGCCGCCGAGCATCACGATTTCGCGCCAGATGCGGCCCATGGCTACATCCTGGGTGCAGCGATCGGCAAGGGACGCATCGACCGCATCGATACCGCGGCGGCACATGCCGCGCCCGGCGTCCGTGCGATCGTCACCTATGAAAATTCGGGCCCGATCGGCAAGGGCGAGTTCTACACCCAGCGCATTCTGGCCGGCCCGATGGTCGATCATTATCATCAGGCGGTCGCGGTCGTCGTCGCCGACACCTTCGAACAGGCGCGCGCGGCGGCGTCGCTGATCCGCGTCACGTATGCGCGCGGGAAGGGGCGCTTCGATCTGGCCGCGCAAAAATCATCGGCCCCGATCGCGCCGGAGGAACCGTTCGGTGGCTCGACGAACGCGTCGGTCGGCAACTTCGCAAGCGCGTTTGCCAGCGCGCCGGTCAAGGTCGACGAATCTTATACGGTCCCCGATCAGGCGCATGCGATGATGGAACCCCATGCGAGTATTGCGCGGTGGGATGGTGACAAGCTCACCTGCTGGACGTCGATTCAGGCGATGAACTGGGGCTGTCGCGACCTGGGCCTCATCATCGGCACGCCAAAAGAAAATATCCGCCTGCATTCCCCCTTCATCGGCGGCGGCTTTGGCGGCAAGGGCACGACGCAGAGCGATCTGGCACTCGCGGCGATCGCCGCGCGGGTATCGGGCCGTCCGGTCAAGGTCGTGCTGCAACGCCCGCTGATGTTCAACAATACCATTCACCGCCCCAAGACGATCCAGCGCGTTCGACTGGGCGCCGGCAAGGACGGCCGTCTCGTTGCCATCGGTCACGATAGCTGGTCGGGCAACCTGGCGGGTGGCCGCACCGAGCCCACCAACCTGCCGACGCAGTTGATGTATGCCGGCGAGAACCGCCAGTTGCGGCGCTATCTCAGCCCTCTCGATCTCGCCGAGGGCAACGCCATGCGCGCGCCGGGCGAGGCCCCGGGGATGATGGCGCTGGAAGTCGCGATGGACGAGCTTGCGGAAAAGCTCGAAATGGATCCGGTCGCTCTGCGGATCGCTAACGACACGCAGGTCGACCCTTCGAAGCCCGAGCGCAAATTCTCCACCCGGCCGTTCGTGCAGTGCCTGAAAGAGGGCGCGGACCGGTTCGGCTGGAATGCGCGGGTCGCCAAACCCGGCAGCCGTCGCGAAGGCAAGTGGCTGATCGGCATGGGCGTCGCCAGCGCGATCCGTGGAGCACCGATCATGAAGGCCGGCGCCCGCGTGCGACTGGGCAAGGACGGACACGTCACGGTCGAGACCGACATGACCGACATCGGCCAGGGCAGCTACACGATTGTCGCGCAGACCGCCGCCGAGATGATGGGCGTTCCGCTCGAACGGGTGACCGCCAAGCTCGGCGATTCCACCTTCCCCGAAACACCCGGCTCGGGCGGCCAGGCGGGTGCCGCGTCGGCTACGGCTGGCGTATATGCCGCGTGCGCGAAGCTGCGCGAATTGGTGGCGCAGCGGATGGGCTTCAACACGACCGACGTGACGTTCGCGGACGGGCGCGTCAGTTCGGCGGGCCGTTCGGTCCCGCTGGCCGATGCCGCCAGGGACGGCGAGATCGTCGCCGAGGATGTCATGGAATTTGGCGACCTGAACAAGGAGTATGCGCAGCAGACCGTCGGCGCGCATTTTGCCGAGGTTGGAGTGGATGCCTATACCGGCGCGGTCCGCGTCCGACGGATGCTGGCGGTCTGCGCCGCCGGGCGTATCCTCAACCCGATCACGGCGCGCAGCCAGGTGATCGGGGGGATGACGATGGGGATCGGCGCCGCACTGATGGAGGAAATGGCCGTCGACACCCGCTTCGGCTTCTTCGTCAATCACGACCTTGCCGGCTACGAGGTGCCCGTCCACGCCGACGTCCCGCATCTCGAGGCGCATTTCATCGACGAGGTCGATGCGACGATGTCGCCGTTGAAGGCAAAGGGGGTCGGCGAGCTGGGTTTGGTCGGCGTCGCGCCGGCGATCGCCAACGCGGTGTACAACGCGACCGGCGTTCGGGTGCGCGAATATCCGGTGACGCTCGACAAGCACTTCGCAGGCCTGCCGGAAATCGCGTGACGCGACAGATCTGCAGCTGCGTTGCGAGGGGCGCGGCTGCGGTCGTCCACGCCGGTACGCTATAGCGTGCACGCAGCCGCCATCGCGTCAATGTTCGGTTCGAGCACCCGGCGTGAAGCCGTTGGCTGAAGCGGCGTAGGCAATGGCGAAGGCGACGCCCAGCAAGGCCAGCATCGCGGGGAAAAACGCAACGACACCTGCGCTGCGATAGATCAGCGCGCCGACCGCGCCGCCGCACGCGATGCTCACGTTCCAGACCGTCGTCAGCATGGCGCCGACGATATCGACGCCCTCGCCCGCCGCGTCGGAGGCCGCCGTCTGGATCGAGGTCGCAGCCCCGCCGAACGTCAGGCCCCACAGGACGACGCCGACAAGGATGACGCTGTTGCTGTGCGGCAGAAAGCCGAGCACCGCAGTCGCAGCGGCGAACACCGCGAGGCTGGCGAGGACGTGGAGGCGCAGGTGGCGGTCCACAGCGGCACCCGTGATCCAGATCCCTGCGAGCGCGGCGCATCCGAACACCAGCAGGAGCAAGCTCACCCGGCTACCGTCGCCGGCCCATTCCGCGTACGGCGCGACATAGGTGTAGAGGATGTAATGCGCCGTCACCCAAGCGAACGCGGTGGCAAGGATCGGCGCCACGCCCGGCATCCGCAGCACGGCCAGGTTCGACAGCTTGCGCTCGGGCGGCTGGCCGGCGCTGTCCGGCATCTTCCACGCGACCGCCCCGGCCAGGCATAGCGCGAGCGCGGCTAGCACCAGGAACGCGATCCGCCAGCCGATCGCCCCGCCCGCGAACGTGCCCAGCGGCACGCCGACCGACAGCGCCAGCGGGGTGCCGATCATCGCCAGTGCGAGCGCGCGGCCCTTCAACCGATCCACTACCAACCGGCGCGCATAGCCTCCGAGGATGCCCCAGCCGAGCCCGGCGGAAACGCCCGCCGCAAACCGCGCGACGAGCGTTACCGCATAGCTGTGGGAGAGCGCGGTCACGACATCGAACACCAGCAGGCCGAAGATTGCCGCGAGCAGGAGTGGCTTGCGCGCATAGCTCTGCGTGACACTGACGAGCGGAATGGCCGCCATCACCGATCCGACGGCATAGACCGTCACCATCTGGCCGGCGAGCGCGCGCGAAATGTTCAGATCATCGGCGACCTGGGGCAACAGACCTGCGGGGAGCGTCTCGGTCACGATCGCGGTGAACCCGGTCAGCGCGAGCAGGATGAGCGCGCCAACGGGGAGCGTATCGCGCTCGGCGCGCGCCTGTGGTTCGATATCCAAGACTTCACCTTTGTGCGATCGCCGGACGAGCGACGTGCCCGATCGATGGGAGAAGACTGTCCTACGATCCGCCCGCGCAATCGCGGCATGGCGGCTGCTCAACGCCCGGATGAGCAGGCGTCATGACGGCCGTTACGTGGCGCGGACACCGTCGCACGCTGAGCGCCGCTCATCATAGCATCAACGCAAGACCGTGTTGTTCGGGTCGGGGGCGGCGGTTAGATCAAGATAGACACACGTGCCGGCCGAGGATCGCCGCGCTTGAAGCCGCCCTTGCCGATACGCTGGCGACCAAACCGCGACGCCACGGCTTGCTGCTTCAGCTTGGCGATGATCCGGCGGTCGCGTGCCATGCGGGCGTAAGGGGAAGGTGACGATGCGCGCTATCGAGGCAGGACGCCCCCTTCTCTGTCTGTTGGCTCTGCTGACGGCATGCGGCCAACCAGCAGCGACCGCGAAGGCAAGCAACGCCTTGATATCCTATGCAAACAGCGCGCGAGAGACACGAACAATGACGACTATCGAAATCGATGCCGGGACGCGTCAGTGGACTGCGCAGATTGCGGACTCCCCCTCGGCACGCGATTTCCTCGCGCAGCTGCCGCTCGACCTGACGCTGACCGATTATGCAGCGACGGAAAAGGTCGCCACTTTGCCCCGACCGCTGACCCGCGACGGCGCCCCGGCCGCGGTCACGCCGCGCGCCGGAGAGATCGGCTATTACGCGCCGTGGGGGAACATCGCGCTTTACCACAAGGACGGCCCGCACTCTCCCGGCCTCGTGATCCTCGGTCGGATCGACGGCCCTTACGCCGATCTCGCGAGCCCCGGTGCCGTGAAGGTTACAATTCGACAGCGCGTCGCTCCTCCGACCGAACGCTGATCCTTCGAGGGAGGACGCCCCTGCCGATCCCGCAGTCGCCCGTCGATCGCTTGCGAGGCTAAACCATAGAGCCCAGGATACACTATGCCGACCAGCCGATCCGATCTCGCCGACCTGACCTACTTCCTGGCAATCTCCCGACATCGAAGTTTCAGGCTCGCCGGGCTCGAACTCGGGGTCAGCGCATCGGCGCTCAGCCATGCCTTGAAGGGGCTCGAGGCACGGCTCGGCGTCCGCCTCCTCCACCGCACGAACCGGAGCGTCACCCTGACTGCCGCTGGCGAGGAGTTGCGAGACAAGGTGGCTGAGCCGTTCGGCACGATCGATCAGGCTGTCGAGAGCCTCAACCGCTATCGCGACGCGCCAACCGGGCGGGTTCGTCTGAACGTCGCCGCCGAAGCGGCGCCCTTATTGCTCGCGCCGGTCATGCCGATCTTCATCGAGCGGTATCCCGATATCGAGATCGACATCGCCGCGCGGGACCAGATGACCGACGTCATCGAAGATGGCTTCGACGCCGGGATCCGTTACGCCGGAACGGTGCCCGAGGACATGGTGGCGCAACGTCTTTCGGGCGAGCTTCGCTGGATAGTCGTCGCATCCCCCGCCTATCTCGAGAAGTTCGGCGTTCCGCAGCACCCGTCGGATTTGGAACACCACCATTGTCTCGGCGTCCGCCTCGGAAATGCGCATATCTACCGCTGGGAATTCGAAGGCCCCGAGGGCGAATTCTCGGTCCCCGTCGCGAGCAAGGTCCTCGTCAACGGGGGGCGCGCGATGCTGGCCATGGCGCTCGCGGGGACCGGACTTATGTACGGCATGGAGGCAACCTTCGCCCCCTATATCGCGCGCGGAGAACTACGCCCGGTGCTAGAGGACTGGTCAACGATGGGCCCGGCATACCACATCTATTATTCCAGCCGTCGCCAAGTGCCGACTGGCCTGAAACTTTTGATCGAACTCATTCGCGAGTTGCGTCCGCTAGGCCTTTAGACACGCGAATTGGAAATGCGCATGCAACGTCGGCGCTCATCGCGAACTGCTCGTACCATCGGTTGTCGTAGACATGCGCCATACGCTCCTTGGCATCGAAGACCCACAAGCAGACATTCAGCGCACCCTGCACCCGTCCCGGCTTCAGGCGCTTGTTCATATTAGCCTGCGCGGCCGCGGAGCCGCCCTGAATACGTCTGACCCACTACGGCATCGCCGGGTTCAACATGACTGCAGCGCACGCCAAGGTGCTGGGCGAGGCCATCAATGAGATCTCCCGTGGTGATGAGCACATGACGAAGGCCGTCAGAAGCACCTTGAACATTCAAGCCGAAGCTGTTCGGATCTTGATCATAAGAGTTTACTAACGACGTAGTGCTGCTGCACTACCGCGCTAAAGCACGTGTGTGAACTCTGCAGCAAGCAGGACGTTCGAGATACCCCGACTGAATCTGCCAGGATCGCAACGCCTTGCGGTCGGTTAGATCGGGCCGGCAGTATAAACTCGAGTGGAGAGACAGCATGAGCGATGGCAACCGGAGCGGATACGGCAACAATGCGTCGGAAGGCGACATTGCTCGTCGCACAGATGGTGCGTTCGACCGTCATGACGATCCGAACCGTGGCCCCGTTGATCGTGCGGCCAATGCTGTAACCGGGGGTACCGGCGGTATGAGATCGGCCATGAACCACGATGATCCCAATCGTGGGCCGCTGGACCGCGCCACGAATGCCATGAACGGGACTGACGCCCCAAACAGCGGACCTCTTGATCGTGCGGCCAATGCTGTAACGGGTGGCGTCACTGCTGCCAGCGCCGGTGCATCAGGTGTGACCGGGGGTACGACCGGGGGTACGGTTTCGGCAATGTTCGACAACGAAGCCGAAGCCCAGCGGGCGGTAGCCGACTTACGCAGCGCTGGCGTGGAGGACAGTGCGCTGTCCGTAATCGCTCGGAGCAATGGCACGACGACCGCTCGTGACGTTGATGGCGAGGTTACGGACGAGCATCATGAAAGTCTTGCCCGCGGCATTCTGGGCGGCGGTGCGCTGGGTGCGGGCCTTGGGGTACTTGCTCTGGCAATCCCGGGCGTTGGCCCGCTGGTGGCGGCTGGTGCAATTGCCGCCTCTGCAGTGCCCGGTGCAATGGCGATCGGCGCCGCGGCCGGAGCCGCAGCGGGTTCGTTCAACGAAGTGCTCAAGGGTCATGGCATCAATGATGAGGACGCCTCCTACTACGGTGAGCACCTCACCGGTGGCGGTGTACTCGTGACTGTGAACGCAGCGGCAGGAAACGCGAATGTCAGCGAGATCCTGCGGCGCAACGGCGGTCACAGTGTGAGCAACCCCCGCACTGCCTCACGGTAAGGAATGACGGACGACCGGGAGGCTGAACTCCCGGTCGTTTTCAATGGTCGACTTACGTGCTTGATCCCACGTTTTGATGTGCGATCTTATTCTTGGAATGTAAGGACGCGGTATGGATAAAGCGTGGCATCAAACCGGCCGGCTAGCTCCTGGCATAGGTGCCGAGCGCCCCACGCCATATCCGTAGCGGATATAACACCTTGACCACGTTGCTGATCGGAAAGTTACGCCCGTTGTACGAGCTGCTCGATCGTATCTGGCTCGGCACTGATCAGCGACAATAGAACTCGTGCCGGCGCGTCTGGCTGGCTGCGGCACTGCTCCCAGTCCCGCACCGTCCCCAACGGGAGATGGTATGCGCGGGCGAATTGATCCTGAGTTTTGCCGGTGCGCTTGCGGATCGCCGCCACGTCGATCGGGGCGGCCACCTTGCTACGCCCCGCCTCACCATTGGCATGGGCGATGGCGTCATCGAGGCCAGCGGCGATCTTGTCGAAGGCGCTCTTCATCTTTTTCTCCTAAGGCTGTCGGTCAGCGTCTTGGTGAGCATGGCGAGGGCATTGCGCTCGCCCTTCGTGAGGTTGGCCTTCTCGTTCTTGCCGAACACCGTCAGCAGGAAGGTCGGCATATCGGTGCCCGCGAAGTAGCTGATGACCCGGTACCCACCAGATTTGCCACCGCCCGGACGTGCTACCCGCAGCTTCCGAGCCCCGCCACATCCCGGCATGATCTCGCCAGCCTCCGGATTAGCAGCAATCAGGTCGACCACCATCTGCTGCTCCTCGGTGCTCATGCCAACGTCCTTTGCCGCAGCAAGATAGGCATTGGTTTCGATGACCGACTGCATGTTGAATATGTACGGGATACCCGTATCCAGTCAAGTGCCGTGCAACTGAGCTGATGCTGGCATCAATCCATCAGGTAGATGACCATACCAAGTACCGACAGGTGTCTGAGCCCTCTGGCCCACCATCTGAACGAACGTCCGCTTACCGCCGATCGCCGCTGGAAAGCGGACAGGCGGCAATCCACCATTTTCGCGGTGCATGAGGCATTTTCGATGATTGCACCGTCAAAAAAAGTCCGATCGCCCTCAAGCGATCGGACTCCCTCAACACATTCGGGCAGCAGTCATGCAGACGCTAAGCCCCACAGATCGCTTCTGATCCGCGATAGCCCGCGGCACGATGTATTGCGGCCCACCCTCCACACTTCCGATGGTCACGAATCGGGCAAAACGCCCGTCGTCCAGCCATTCCGCCACATCGAACCATTCGGACGGCTCGTCCGCCAATGATCGGCACTCCCCCTCCCCTGCATCCACCGGTCGGACTGCAGCCAGATCTGTGACGCATTCGATCAGGTAGGCTGGCGCACCAAAAACCTCGGTGAAGCTTACTTTCTCAACCTGCTCACTGTCGTCGACAATGCCGGCGATCGCCTGCCGCGTCGGCGCCCATGCTGCCTCCGGCAGATACCGTTTCATCTCCGCCAGATTGTCCATCGTCCTCATGCTTTGCTCCCGTGCTGGTTCCACGGGGCGATGATATTGACCTGGCAATGCCCCCATCCGCGGCCCGATCGGGCAGGCAGGCAAAAGGCATATTGCAAACCGTCGGCAGACGGGTGAAACGCTCCCTTGCCTCCATGAGAGTGGGGGTGGGGCGTGGTAACCTCTAAAGAATCCCGAACCGGTCGCAGCTTTGTGGCCGGGTGGCGGGCGCGCATGTCCAAGGCTCCGGCCCAAAGGCGTCCGCGCCTGTCGGGTTTCGCAGGTTACCAACATCCGGCTTCGGCCGTCGCCCCGATGGACAAGGGGGGACGACAAGATGATCAGTTACAATTCTCGACGCGTGATGACGTGCGGCGTGATCCTCGCACTTGCGCTCAGCGGATGTCGGGCGGCGAACGAGACGCCTGAAGCTGCCAACGGCGACACGACAGCAGCGCCTACCCCGCGAGCGGTGCCCACTGCGGCACCGGCAGCAGTGATCACACCGGCCGGCCCCGAGATGCTCAGCACCGTCGGCCTCTACGATGGGACACCGCTGACCCAGGTCGCCGCGCGACAGGGAACGTTCGCCATCGAGAAGATCGATGACTTGGACACACTGACGCTCAACGGCAAGCCAACCCGGTTCAAGACAGCTCAAGCCGATGTGCCGGAGCCCGTCGCGGCCAATAGCAGCATCAGCCTTGTCGGGGTGTTCGAGCTTCCGCAGGAAAGCGTCGCCTGGGTGATCATCATCGGTGGCAGTGCGTGCGTAGGAACGCATGTGCTGGTCGGCGCCCGATCGGGCCTGGCCCTCCCCGGGCAAAATATCCCCGGCTGCGATGACCGCGGGACCATGCGCCGGGTAGACGATCACATCACGTTCGAGGCGGGTGGCTCGAGCGGCACCTATGAGGACGGGTCAATCTCGGTCTCGAGCAAGCCGGTGTAGCAGCGGCGGAAAGCCGCACGTGGTCGTCGGCTGGGGTCACTAACATGCCCCAGGCACGCCCATCACCACCCATCGAAGGAAACACTATGAGGCTCCACCTCGTCACCGCCGCATGCGCCGTCGCGCTATGCTCAACACCCGCCGCCGCCCAGACGTCCGACCTTGCGCGGTCCATCGTCGGCCTGATCGGCAACGCCGTCGCCACGAGCAAGCAACGCAAGATCACGGCACAACTGTCTGCGCCGCTCACCTATGAGGAAGCGGCGGGGCCCCGCGATCTCGCTAACCGCAACGATCCCCGCAACCTCGACATCGGCGGCGTGCGCCTAGGCATGTCGATCGTGCAGGCTCAATCCGCTCTACGCGCCGCCGGCTACACCGACAGGGGGCCACAAAATGATCAACCTTCCTACATCGGCAACGTCATGTGGAAATGGCAAACCGAGTATGATTGGAAGGGCAACACTAACGATCGCGCACCACGTGAGCTTGCATGGTTCAAGGGAAACGAGGAAATCTTCGTGGGGCTGATCGCCCTGCCGGACGGTCCGCGCGTCGAGTACGTGCGCTATCAGGCACGTGAGGAGGCACGGATCAGCAAGGACGACCTGCTCCGTCGCATCCTCGCCAAGTATGGCGAGCCGGTGAACGAAGACGAGACCGAGCTGCGGTGGTGCACCATCAAGGCACCTGACTGCGAAGCATCGCCCGACAATGAATTCCCTCTCCTGACGGCATGGCCGGGTAACGGGTCGATCAGGTTGTCCGGCAATGATCCGGGTCTGCAAGCGGCACTCGAGCAGCGCTTCAAGGCGGATGTCGAGAGCCGGAAGCCGGCTGACGTCGCCCCAAGCTTCTGAAGCCATGACGAAACCCCGGCCGCTCCGCGCGACCGGGGTGACTGCCTTTTTTGCGCCCTCGCGGCTGGGTATGGGTCAGCGGGTCTGCCGGCCAATCGCCATCATCCGGCGCATCGTTGGCATGGACGCCAAGCGTTTGATGCCTTTGGCCTCGTAGTGCAGTTCTCCTGATCGCAGGATCGGCTGCGGCCCATGTCCGCATCCACGCCACCAGGACAATACGGCCTCGGACACACCGAGCAACACTGCCGTCTCTGGCGCGGTCAGATAGTGGCGGACGATCCGCTCTGGGCGCGGCGTGCGGTCGAGGAAGACCACGCGGCGGGGCTGGTCAACCAGCGTCATCCAATAGTCGTATAAGGACATGGTTGTTCCTGTGCGGTTCAAAGGTTGATCGGATCGGGGATGCATCACTGCGATGTGTTGGCGCGGAGGCGGTCGGCGACGAAGGCGGCGACGTCATCGACCACGTATCGGACGGTGCTGCGGCTGAGCTTCACGAACCGCGGCCCCTCCCCTGTGATCCGCCAGCGCTCCAGCGTCCTTTCGGTCAACCCGAGCATCTCGGCGACGGCGGCGGGCGCCAGCAGACGGGGCACTTCAGCGGCGGCTTGGTCCATCGCAGCCACGATGGGATCGGTTTTGACTGACCGCGTGGGGAACGGATCGACGATGCGAGCCATGTTCTGCCGGGTAGCGGGGATTTTGTGAGCAAATGCCATTGTGATTTCCAAAAAAAGGCGCCGCAGACAATGTCTACGACGCCATTAGGTTGATGATGATCGAGTTTGATTCAGCAAACGTCCGGCAAAGCCATGTTTGCTGCCTCGACTAGGCGATGAGGAGCAAGGTGCGAGTAGCGCGCCGTCATGGCTGTTGACGCATGGCCGAGCAGCTGACCCACCTCGTAAAGGCTTCGCCCCTGCCCCACCAAACGCGACGCATAGGTATGTCGGAGCTGGTGGAGACACAGGTCACCTTCAATCCCTGCCCGTTCCTTCACCCGTGCCCACGCCTTCCGAAGGTCGCCGACCGGTTTGTCGGGATCGACGACGCTCGGGAACACCCACGGGCTTTCGCCACGGGGCACCCGCTGGAGGATGCGGAGCGCCGCGTCCGAGAGCGGGACGTAGCGGGGTCGTCCGCTCTTCGAGGAGACTGCGGGCACGGTGAGGAGACGGCGATCGATGTCGATCCGTTCCCATCGCGCGCCTAGGACCTCACTTCGCCGGGCACCGGTTGCCGCCAGCAGCGCGATCGCGCACGCCGCCGTCCGGCTTGGCTCGACGTCCAGCGCCCGGAAGAGCGCCACCAATTCCGCGTCGGTCAAGAACCGTTCGCGGCCCTGTTCACGGCGCATCTGCGCGCGTTGGGCTGGATTGCGCCCCTCATAGGCTTCCCAGTGCAGGGCGACATTGAATACCCGCTTGATGAAGGCGGTGTACCGGTTGATCGTCGCACCTGCGAGCCCTTCCCGGCTCAGCCGCTCCTGCAGTTCCGCGACGTCGCCGGGGCGGATCTGATCGAGGTGACGAGACCCCCACGCCGCTTTCAGGCGGAGCCGGTAGAAGCTTTCCTGATCCCGGTAGGAACGCAGCTTGTCCTTGACGTGAGGCAGGTAGCGTCCCTCCACGAACTCTCCGAAAGTCGGCACCCCTTTCAGCTTGTCACGTTCGGCGGCGGGATCGCCCCCGAGCGCCGCCGCCGCCTTGATCTCCTGGGCACGCTTGCGGGCCTGATCGAGCGTCACGTCGCCGTGGCGCCCGATCCGTACCTCCCGCTGACGACCGCGGGCATCATTGTAGCGACAATAGTAAGTGACCCTCCCGGAGGCGCGAACCTCCATGAGAAAGCCGATGAGCTTGTCGTCGAATAGGCGCAGCTTGTCCTTGCCCTCCGGCACTGCCGGTGGGTTCGACGCCAAGCCGCGGGTCAGCGCGGGCATGACGGTATTCTCCAGGTTGGATGTGATGCCCCAGCGAGCGATGCGGGGCGACAATACAATGTTGCGGGCCGCCGACGAACTTTGCAGCCAAAACTGTCAGAACATAGGTCGGGCGTGGATCAGCCAGCGGCCGGTGCGGCCCGGCAGATGGGCACCAGTCTCCTCATCGGCGCCAGGTCTTGCAATCAGCTCCAGTTCCAAACCGAGGAGGCGTCCTGTCGCTGCTGGCGCTCCACCGACAGCGTGATCGAAGGCCCAGACTGGCATCAGGAACGAAGGCGATGGGCCGACCTGGTGGCCTGATGTTGCAAGGCATGAATCGACGGCCGCGCCACCGAAGCGCAGCCGAAACTCATCGACCAACGCCAGCGTATCGATGGTCCCGCCATCGGGACAGACACTGAAGGCTACCACATGGCCAAGATCAAACAGGTTGTGCAATGTAGCCTCAATAAGCTCCCTCTGCTCCCTGGTGGCTGCCAGCCGCCACGCCTGCACCTCTGCCGTGTGGGCAGAGGCCATCGCAACGGTGATGTCGAGGCGCGGGTCCATCATGGCCGCCTCCGTTGATCGTCACGCCCGCCGGGGAGCGCTAGGGTGAACCGGAATAGCGTCACCTCGATCGCAGGCTGTCGATCGCCAGTACCTCGGGCAGATCGACGTCCCGCATGACGCAGTAGGAAGCGAATGGTGGAGCGCGTTCGTTCAACGGCGCGGACGCAGTTCAGCACATGTAGAGCGATTGACCGCAATGACGTGGATGGTGGTGGGTTCATCGTTTCTTCCCGCAGCCGGCAGGATCGCCGGACGCAGGGATAAAATGTAGATTCAGGGCCGATCAGACGCGTTAGTGGAGCGCCTATCGCCAATCACCCCGAGGTCGCGCATTGGCTTCAACCAGCGTAATGGAGATTCCTCTCCGTTTAAGGGGAAGGGGATCAATGCACCACGCCGTCATCACAGCTGGCATGGATCGAGTTGGTCGCAGGCCAAGATTGCCTTCGGGAGGGCCGCTGACGTGACCCCCGTTTTTTCATCCACCTGGAGCTAGAGACCGGCCCCTCGAAGGGACGGACAGATGAAGCGGAAGCAGTTTTCGGAAGAGCAGATCATCGGCATCCTGAAGGAGGCCGAGGCTGGCGCGGCGGT